>JAJFHC010000127.1 GCA_021775835.1 Hyphomicrobiales bacterium
TCCTGTTGAGAATGTCGACGAGTTGAGTTGAGTTGTTGATGATCTGATCATCCAGGACAAATGATGGCGTTGCGTTGATGCCTACCGCCTCGGCCAACTGACGGCCTTCCTGGATCGCTGCGCTTATGGATGGATCCTTCATGTCCTGCTTGAGCTGGTCGATGTCCAGGCCAACGCTTTGGGCCACCCGCATTACCTGAGCTTCGCCCTCAAGCCCACGGGCACGCATAAGGGCCAGGTGAAACTCCCAGTACTTGTTTTGCTTGCGTGACGCCAGTGCAGCCATGGCTGCAATCACGGACCCCTCGCTCAGAATCGGAAACTCCCGCATGACAACCCGCACATTGGGATCTGATTTGATGAAGTTGACCACGTTGTCGAGAGATATCTTGCAGTAGTGGCAATTGTAGTCAAAGAATTCCACGAGGGTCACGTCGCCGTCCGGATTCCCCGCAACAAAAGTATTTTCGGAATGGAACATGACCTTTTTGTTCTGTGTCAGTGCCACTTTGGCTTGAGCCAGTTTCTGGACTTCTTCGCGACGCTGCAACTCCTGCGACATTTCCACGAGAATTTCCGGATTGGCGGTCAGGTATTCACGTGCGATTTCAGCGATTTCCTGGCGTTTGGCATCGCTGAGGGCTTCATCAGATGGAGCAGGTTTCAGAAGGTCAGGATTTGCAGCTATGAATTCGCGGGCAATCGACGTGATTTCCGTGCGCCGGGCTTCGGTGAAGGGCTCGTCGGTTGGGGGATCCTTCACGACGTCCGGGTTGGCACTGATGTAGGCGCCAACAAGTTTGCTGATTTCGGTTTTCTTAGTTTCGCTGAACGGTGAATCCAGCAGTGATGCCAACGAAGGTTCGGTCGGCTGCCGGTCCGCATACCAGTTGGAAACCCCGAAAATTAAAGCAACGACCGCGATCGCGCCGTACACGTGATTGGACTTCATAGCTTTTCTCAACCCCTTATTGTCGCTGTCTTCAAGACTTCTTTGGACGTTTGAAACGGATTATATCGTTAGCCTTGATCCACTGAGGGGACCCTTTTCTGAGTTTTGTCTTGGCCTTTTTGGCACGTTGTTTTGCAAGCTTGAGATCGCCGCCAAGGAATGCTGCTTCTGCGGAAGACAGATCTGCACGACCGATATTCCCCAATCTGGCATACCCGATGGCAAGTTGTTGGTGCAACGTGATCGACTTGTATTCCCTGGTGGACGCCTTGCGCAACTGCGTCATTGCCTCTTTCACCATTTTGGGGTTGTTGGTCGCCATCATGGCCTGACCGAGCAGTATCCTGATCAGGGCAGCGCCTGGGGCCAGCTTCACAGCGCGACGCAAGGGGGCAACTGCCTGCCTGGCTTTGCCGGATTCGAACAATGCCTGGCCCTTCAGTTCCCAGAAATAGGGGTTCTTGGGATGTGCCTTGATAAGGCTGTCAATCTCGCGCATGGCGAGTGCGAGATCAGCTCTGCGATAGGCCGCGATAGCCCGTGCATAACGGGCCGGTACTGACTTGTTCGACGGCGGGTATCTTCGGTAAACGGTAGGCGCGGCTTCGAGAAAGCCATGCAGTTTCGCCTGGGCAAGTTTGTGGCGAAACAATAGGGCCGGTGGATCCTTTTTATTGAAATAGGGACTCTTTCGGGCCCGGTTCTCCAGCAACCTGACCCGGTTTCTGGGGACCGGGTGAGACAACACGTAAGGATCAGCATACTTGAGAGATACTACGGACTGGTTGGCCAGCTTATCGAACAAGTCCAGCATACCTTTAGCAGACTGCTTGGTCTTGTTGAGATACTGCATCGCGGCCTGATCAGCGGCTGCCTCCTGGGCACGCTGATAGGACAGCAACGTCCGCCGTGCAAAGCCCTGTCCACCGAGGATGACGCCTTGGCCGGCACTGCCGACATTGGCCCCTGTCGCTGCACCGCCGGCAACCGCTGCTGCTCCCAGCAGAATACTGATGATGCTCGCCGTTTGCGCCTTGTCGAGCTGGTTGCGGAGGCGGGCCAGATGACCGCCAGCGATATGTCCGGCTTCATGGGCGAGGACGCCAATAACTTCGTTCGGTGTGGCAAGTTCGGTGATCAATCCGGTATGGACGAAGACCCGTTGGCCGCCGGCGACAAATGCATTTATCGTCGAGGCGCCGATAATGTTGACTTCGACGCTTCCGGGCTTCAGGCCGGCGGCCCGAAAGACCGGGTTTGCGTAAAGGCGCAGCAGGCTTTCGATCTCGGCATCGCGTATCAGTCCGCGTGCTGAAGAGGGGCTGGCGAGCACGAAAACCCAGGCGAAAATTGCCAGGGTTGAGATCGATTTGTGGAAGGGCAGCTTAAACAATCACATGACCCGCTCCTTCGGAACGGCCTCCTGTTAGTTGTAAGGCGAATGCTGACGACACCACAAACTTCGCCGTCGAGACGCTGGCGTTATCCTAAATCACGGGCGTATTGGGCAACAGCCTCTTTTCAAATCAGTGTCGCAACACTAGGGTTCCTGCCGTGTCCGGTCAATTGGCAGCCTCTATACTCCCGAAATGTTTACCTGAGGCCATCTACTTCCTTGATCCTGCATTGGGTATCGCGGTCAATTGAGGCAACACTGGGGCGCGCAGGAGCGGCATTTTTGACGACTTTGATGATCTTCGAAACAGCATCGGGGCAGGAAACAGAAGGGTAGGCGTGAAGTGGACCTCCAGATTACCGAACTGACGCCAAGCAAGCGGAGCAACATTGCCTCCTTTCTGGCGATGGATATGCTGAGAGCTGCCAACGATGCCGAAACCGGCGGTCAGGACATTGTCCATATGGAAGTCGGCCAACCCGGCGCCAGGCCCCCGGAAATCGTGCTTGAAGCCGCAAGGGCAGGTTTGGCCTCGGATCGAATCGGCTACACAGAAGCACTGGGCATGCCCGTGTTGCGCGAGCGTATTTCCCGTCACTATCGTGAAACCTATGGCGTCGCAGTGGACCCGTCCCGTGTGGTTGTGACCACCGGGTCTTCGGCGGGTTTCATCCTATCGTTCCTGTCCATCTGCGATGCAGGCGACAGGTTTGTGCTTACGACGCCCGGGTATCCTGCCTACAGAAACATACTCGCGAGCCTCGATATCGAACCTGTTCTGATCGAAACGTCGGCCGCCAACCGTTGGTCGCCAACGCAACAGGACATTGAGGGGATTTCTTCCGGCGCACCGGTAAAAGGTATTCTGCTGGCAAGCCCGGCAAATCCCACCGGAACGATGTTGTCGCCGGACACTCTGAAATCGATTCTGGAGACCTGTCGGCAGGCCGGCATGTGGTTCGTCTCTGACGAGATCTATCATGGTCTGACGTACACAATGCCGGCGGCATGTGCGCTGCAGTTTGATGAAAATGCGATTGTTATCAACAGCTTCTCAAAATACTACTGCATGACAGGGTGGCGGATTGGCTGGATGATTGTCCCCCAGAACCTGGTCAGACGCATCGAATGTCTGGCGCAAAATCTGTTTATTTCGCCACCGACTTTGTCGCAAATCGCGGCGCTCGCCGCTTTCGATGCAACCGAGGAACTGGAAGTCTTGAAGGCGCAATACGCGACCAACCGCGACATTCTCCTGAACGAGTTGCCGGCGTCCGGATTGACGGAACTGGCACCGGCGGATGGCGCCTTCTACGTCTACGCAGACATTCACAGGTTTTCGAATGACAGTCTGGATTTCGCACACAGACTGTTAAACGAGACCGGGGTTGCCATCACACCGGGCGCCGATTTCGATTCAGCGCGAGGTCACCAGTTTGTCAGGCTTTCATTTGCAGGGTCCCAGGCGGATGTGCGTGAAGCCTGCATCCGCCTGAAAAGGTTCCTTGCCTGAAAATCCAGCTACACCGTATCCGCTGGCCCACGATCCTCTCGAAGGCGAACCAGGTTGGAAGAACAGTCAGTCGCTGGCCTCCCGGCGTCTTTGCCACCAGCCCCGTTTCGGCTTCTCGGGCGGTGCTGCAACGGTATCCGTGGCGGCCACTGCCTCCAGCGGCTCAAGTTCCTGTGTCGGTTCTGGCGCAAACGATTGGGTCGCAGGCATGCTGCCGGGCACTTCACGGCTTTCGATGGTGCTCACAACGGAATCGATCGGCGTACTTGCCGGATAGAGTTGTTCGACAGCCTGTGTCCCGGTGACAGATATTATATCGGGAGAAACGTTCTCGACAGCTGTGTCTGCGTTGGCAGATTCGTCAGCTGATTTCGTATTTTCCGGAGAACTTGCAGCATTGCCGCTATCTGATGCCGAGTCGTCTGATGCTGAAACAGCATTTTCAGTACTCGCTGCGGCGCCACTTGCCACGGCTTCAGTGGAGTCGGCCTCAAAGCCATCTTCCGATGTTGCTGCCACTGGTGTGTCTTCGTTTTTCCGGTGTCGCCTGCCACCTCTGCGTCCGCGACGGCGTTTCGGACGATCAGACTCGCCAGCTACGGTTTCGGTGTCAGTTTTCTCTTCGTTGGGCTCGTCATCTGAGCTTGAGTTTTGGTCTTCGGAACCTGCCGCGGTTTCCTCACGTCCTTTGCGTTTTCCGCGTCTCCGGCGCCGCTTCTTCCGGCCACCGTTGTCTTCTTCGGCGGTTTCTTCCCGGGTGTCTTCTCCGGCATCTTCCTCGTCGGGAGAAGACGGCGCATATGCCGAATCTATTTGCACGACCTGAGCGACGGTCTGCTTTTTCGCAACCGTTTCGCTGGTTCCTGAAATCGTATACTCCGCGTTGAGCAGATCGTTGTCGATCTCCATGAAGACGGAAATATCATGAAGGGCTTCAATGGCGCTCAAGTGGGCACGCTTCTGATTGATGACGTAGATCACGGCATCGGCAGGTGCCCGGACAACCAGATTTTCCGGCTGACCTTTCAGGACATACTCTTCAATTCCGCGCAAAATGTTGAGAGACGATGACTCCACTGAACGGACAAAACCACGTCCCTGACATTGCTCGCACGCTATGGTGCTTCCCTCGAGTACGCCTGAACGCATGCGCTGGCGAGACATTTCCAGAAGGCCAAAGTGGCTGATCCGTCCGACCTGGATGCGGGCCCGATCGTCCTTCAACCGTTCCTTCATACGACGCTCAACCGCACGGTTGTTGCGCTTCTCTTCCATGTCGATGAAGTCGATGACGATTAGCCCGGCCAGGTCCCGAAGGCGTAGTTGACGGGCAACTTCCTCGGCGGCCTCAAGATTTGTCCTGAGAGCAGTGTCCTCGATGTTGTGCTCTTTGGTTGATTTACCGGAGTTGACATCAATTGCCACCAGCGCTTCGGTCTGGTTGATGACCAGGTAGCCGCCGGATTTCAGTGCACAGTGGGAGCTGAAAAGTGCGTCGAGTTGGGTTTCCACATGATGACGCATGAAGACCGGCTCGGAGTCCTTGTAGGCCTGGACGTTCTTTGCGTGGCTCGGCATGAGCATGCGCATGAAGTCCTTGGCTTCCCGGTAGGCTTCGTCACCTTCGACTTGAACCGATTCCACATCCTTGTTGTAGAGATCACGGATCGAGCGTTTGATTAGATTGCCTTCTTCGTAAACCAGGCACGGCGCACTGGACTGCAGGGTCAGGTCGCGCACATTTTCCCACAACCTGAGGAGGTACTCGAAATCTCGCTTGATTTCGGGCTTTGTACGGTTGGCTCCTGCCGTGCGAATGATAAGGCCCATGCCCTCTGGAACCGGCAGGTTGTTGGCGACATCCTTGATCCGGCGCCGGTCAGTGAGATTGGTAATCTTGCGGGAGATGCCGCCGCCACGTGCGGTATTCGGCATCAGGACGCAATACCGTCCCGCCAGGGACAGGTAAGTCGTCAGGGCCGCACCCTTGGTTCCACGTTCTTCCTTGACCACCTGAACGAGAATGACCTGGCGGCGCTTGATCACTTCCTGAATTTTATAGGCGCGCTGATGACGGACCTTGCGTTGGGCGACTTCTTCCAGGGCGTCGTCGGCGCCCACGGATTCTACCCCGTCATCTTCATCGGCATCATCGTCCGAGTCGTCGTCCTCATCGTCGTTGTCGTCCGAGTCGTTAGCCACATCGGAGGCCGAATCGTTTTCGGCCAGCACGGAAATTTCTTCACTGGCCTCTGCATCAGGGGCATTGACGGCCTCGACTACTTCCGCATCGGCACCTGCGGCAGGAACAGATTCGGATAACTCATCTTGTACGACGTCGCTGCTTTCAACGGCAGAATCGACTTCTTGCACTGCATCGGTTTCTACCGCCTCTGGGGCGTCCGTACTCTGATCCGCATCCTCGGCATCTCCCGAAGCATCGGCTACAGGTTCATCAGACGCTGCCGGCTGGTCTCCGTCTTGATCGCTGGATGCAACGGCATCAGCACTGTCGTCGTTCGCTGGCAGAACAACGTTCTCGCTTGATACCGAGTCATCACTTTGCGCAGCGGCCTTCTCGGACCCGCCGCGTCTGCGCCGACGACGTTTCGGCTTGGCACTTTTGGTGGCCCCTTCCGAAACGTCCGCATCTTCCTGGGCTTCGGCCGCAACTTGGTCGGCGGCGTCCTGCTCAAGCAGGGCTTGCCGGTCAGCAACCGGAATTTGGTAGTAGTCCGGGTGTATTTCATTGAATGCCAGAAACCCGTGCCGGTTCCCGCCGTAATCAACGAATGCGGCCTGAAGCGATGGTTCTACACGGGTGACTTTTGCTAGATATATGTTGCCGCGCAGTTGTTTGCGGGCTGCGGACTCGAAGTCAAATTCCTCGACACGGTTTCCGCGCACAACGACAACCCGGGTCTCCTCGGGATGCGCTGCGTCGATAAGCATTTTGTTCGCCATTCGAATAATTCTCCGTGGCCAATACCGCGCTGTCGCATTGAACTCCGGGTGACAGGGAGAGTCTTCCCGTGTTCAGACCAGCGGGTGCCACAATTGTTTTGTTGACTGGACGAAGACCAAATCGAACCGCAAATGCTGTGCCGGTCTTGTGCCGGCACATGGCGAACGGACTTGTCAATCCTGTTCGGTGCGGTGGAGGTCAGCGTCTTATTCATTCCGTTTCCAAAAATCCGTCGGATCAGTGTCCGTCGAAACTGTTTGTACCAAACATGCGATGACACAAGGGTAGCCTTCTTGCGCACACCGCTCTCAACCCCGCTCGTTCGGAGTTGTGTATCGAGGTGGTGAAAACCACCTATGCCCGTTTGTCTGGTGCAATTCGACTCTAACGGCGAGAAGCGGCACAATGTTGTTCCGATTCTCTTTGAATTTTCATCGGACGTATTCGAGACGTCGGCACAATCAAATTAATGCCTGATTTCGATGATACCGTTCAGGTGTTGCCACCAGCCGGGCGAAACTACTACACGACCTTCATAAGGGCATCACGGGGGGCTTGGCAAGTACACTTTCTGATTGACATTAATGGAGAGCTTGTTGTTTTGCGAAGTTGATTTGCAATCCGGACACGTTCACACCATTGTTTCGGGCGGATGGAAACCAAGGATTAACCATCATTACAGTAGCCTGATAACTGCGCGGTTGGCAGCGGGGACCGGTTGGGAAAACTGCTTTGTTTTGCATGTCGACAATTCGAATCGGACTAGGTCAGTCAGTTGCTCTCGTACTGTTTGCAATGGCTATGTTTGTGGGAGAGCCGCTTTTCGGCGCAGCCGACGGCTTCGCCCAAAAGGCCGACCGGGTACCGGTAGCATCAGCCGCCAGACTGGGCGGTGACGCCCGTCGCACACGTTTTGTGACGGATCTCTCAAAACCAGTACAATTCAATGCTTATGTCTTGCCTGATCCATATCGAATCATTGTCGATATGGAAGAGGTGACATTCCAGCTTCCCGCAGGACTGGGAGCCACCGGCCGTGGACTGATCGATGCGTACCGTTACGGTTTGTTCGGTCCCGGACGATCCCGCATCGTCATGGACGCCAATGCGCCAATCATAATCGAGAAAGCGTTCATTCTAGACAACAAGGATGGCTTTCCCGCCCGCCTTGTCATTGATGTGGTCCGGGTCGATGTCAAACAGGCGAAGCTCAAGGCTGGCGTCAAACACAGCCCCAATCCGGTCAAGAGTAACTCTCAAAAGGCCGGAAAACGCTCCGATCCTGACCGTACGACCGTTGCGGTTAGGCCCAAGCCAAAACCAAAAAACAAGGGAAAACGAAGCAGTCGACCGGTTGTGGTGCTAGATCCAGGACACGGTGGTGTAGATCCCGGAACAAGCGGAAAGCGGGGTACAGCAGAAAAAACCGTCGTCTACAAGTTTGCACTTGAACTTAGAAAGCGGCTCAGAGCCACGGGAAAATTCACGGTTCTTATGACCCGGAACAAGGATACTTTCGTCCGGTTGCGAGATCGGGTTCGGTTTGCCCGGCAAAGTGGTGCGGATCTGTTCATTGCCATTCACGCGGACTCCGTTCGCAGCGGCGATGCTCGCGGGGCTACCGTCTATACCCTTTCCGAAAAG
>JAJFHC010000128.1 GCA_021775835.1 Hyphomicrobiales bacterium
AACACTATAGGCCGTCCGCGTCCGGCGTTGATAACTACGCACCAAATGCGGGATTCATGAAATATTTTACGGTCCTGGTTGTACGCAGCGCGGTGAATTCGCCTCGCTGAACGCCAACTGTCATCCGGTCCGGCGCGCTAAACTTCCGCGGACCAGTCCCGCAGGGCGATCAGGATCGGCTTCAGGCCACGACCGCGCGCCGTCAGCGCATATTCATAGCGCGCGGGATTGGTCTGGTAGAGCGACTTTTCAATGAGGCCGGTTTCCTCCAGCAGTTTCAGCCGCGCGGCGAGCGTGTTGGTCGGAATTCCTTCCGGCGAGTCCTGAAACTCCTTATACGTCCTTTTTCCGTAAACCAGCATGTCGCGGATGATGAGGAGCGTCCAGCGGTCGCCGATCAGGTCGAGAGCGCGCCCGACCGGGCACGCCGAACGCGGCGCGCGGCCTTCGGGCGCAGGGAGGGTGCTCGGCGGCGGCGTGTAGGCGCGGGGCCTGACGGTCTTACGGGTCATGGATTGATCCTAGCTCACGGGTTAGTGACTTGCAAGATGCAAGTGACTTGAATATAAGTAACTTGCGAAATTAAAGTTACTAAAGGAACCCATCATGACGAACCTTGCAATGCATATTCTGGGCGTCGCTCCCGCGGCGATATTGTTGAGTGCTGCCGGACCGGCGCTGGCGGCTGGCGGGTCCGAAGACGGCGCGCGGCAATGCGCCGTCGCCGCCATTGACGAGACGGGCCAGCGCTTCACCCATGTCGATCGGAGCGTGCGCCGCAATCACACGATTGAAGAGTTCTGGCTGTCGACGCGCGCCGGCGACGGCCCCGTCGTCTACTGCCGCTACAACCGACGCGACAAAGCGGTTGAGATTATCGACGTCGAGGTTTGAGGATTTGCGGACGGGTGGGACGGTTTGCAGAAAACCCTCCACCTGATCTCCCCGGCGAAGGCCGGGGTCCAGACTGCTTAGACATTCAGTACTCAATTCGAGATGCAGCAGAAGCGGTCATCGCCTGTGGATTCCAGCTTGCGCCGGAAAGAACGGGTGGGAGATGACAAGTTCGCTCAAAGCGCCTCAGATAATTCGAGCCAGTCCGGGTTCTCTTTCTCGATCAATTCAACCTTCCACGCCCGCTTCCACTCCTTTATCTGGCGTTCGCGCGACAGCGCGCTCTCTCGCGTATCGTGCGCTTCAAACCAGACAAGCCTGTCGATGTCGTATTTCGAGGTAAATCCGGGAAGCACTTTTTCCTTGTGTTCCCACACGCGCTTTTTCAGGTCGTCCGTAGACCCCGTATAAAGCGTTCCGTTGCGCTGGCTTGCGAGGATGTAGGTGAAGAAGATGGTGTTGGCCTCATATATGTGGCGCCATCCTATCTTCCCGTCGTTCCCGACGAAAGCCGGGATCCAGAAGTGTCTGCATTCAGCGTTCAATTGGAGACGGGGCAAAAAAATCAACGCCCCTGGATTCCGGCGTCCGCCGGAAAGAACGGTGGGTAGGTTTTGCGCAACCTATCAACTCCGTGTTCCCGACGAAAGTCGGGATCCAGAGAGGTTGGAATTCCGCAATAAAAATGAGTGGGGGCTAGAAAGACCAACGCGTCTGGATTCCGGCTTTCGCCGGAAAGAACGGGTGGGGAGGTTCATACTAACCCCTCAACCCGATGTCCTCGGCGCCCGCGCGTGTAGGCGCGCCAAGGTAGAATTAGTCGTCGTCGGGCTTAGGTAGTTGCCGTGGCGTTTCGTTTCCCTCAATTCGTTCAACTTGACTTGTTTTAAAAATGCGGCCGATTCTCTCGAGCACCCTCAGAGCAGGGTCTAATCTTTCCGCGGCTTCTCCGGCGGTTTCAGCAAGGTCTACGGCGATTTGTCCGTATTGCGCTATAGTTGTTCTCATCTCCTCTACACTGCGTTGAAAACGAGAAAGCGAGCGCAAGATTTTGCTTTCGACCGGTTTGTCTAAGTCCGACTGGTAGATTATTTTTCGTATTGTCTCGATTTTCGATAAAATTTGCGTCCTCAAATCTGTGGTAAGAGCAATTGGGCTGAACTTGTCGTCATCCTTTGCTACCCCTGCTGAAGATTCTATTCTTGAGAGCGCGCGTATGTAATTATTGGCACCCGAAGTCATTATTGAATTTACGTATTCTTCAATGTTATCGCCGCCTTCGGGCGGTTGAAAATACTGCACGTCCGGTGCGATTTGTAACTCTATTCGGCGTTCTTCAGCGAACGCGTTCAATATTTCTTGGTACGTTCGTGCTTGGCCTAGAACTAAATCGGTATACTCGTCACGACGGATGTCCTCCATAAGTTGTGCGCGGAGTTTTTGTTCGATTACGGCCCAAGCTAAATGGGAGTCTGGTGGTAGGTTCAGATACTCGTCAACAGAAATCAATGTAGATTACCTCACTGACAAGCCAAACACTCATCATAATCCGTCTTCGCGGCGGCCTGCATGAGCGCGGCCATCGGGTCGGCGGCCTCGGCGGCGTCAACATCTTCTGGTTTCTTGCCGTTGGCGTAGGATGCGCGCTGGATTGATTTTGAGCGGCAATAGTAAAGTGATTTGACGCCCTTCTCCCATGCGGACCAGTGCAGCATGTGGAGGTCCCATTTATCAATGTCGCCGGGCAGGAAGACATTCACTGACTGGCCCTGACAGATGTAAGGGGAGCGGTCGGCGGCCAGCTCGATGACCCAGCGCTGGTCGATTTCGAACGCTGTCTTGTAAATGTCTTTCTCGTCGGCGCTGAGGCAGTCGAGATGCTGGATTGAGCCTTCATGTTCGAGGATCGAGGACCAGGTTTCTTCTGTATCCAGACCTTTTTCCGCAAGCAGGGCCTGCAGCGCCACATTCTTTACCGTGAAGGAGCCCGACAGGGTTTTGTGGGTGAAGACATTGGCCGGGATCGGCTCGATGCAAGGGGAGGCGCCGCCGCAGATAATCGAGATCGAGGCCGTCGGTGCGATCGCCATCTTGTGACTGAAGCGCTGATTGATGCCGCGTTCGGCGGCGTCGAGGCAGGCGCCGCGCTCTTCGGCGAGTTTTACAGACGCTGCGTCAGCGCCCATGCGGATATGTTTAAAGAGGCGCGTGTTCCATGATTTCGCCATGGCGCTTTCAAAAGGCACGTTCTCGGACTGCAGGAAGGAATGGAACCCCATCAGCCCCAGGCCGACGGAACGTTCTCTTTGTGCTGAGTATTTTGCTTTCGCCATAGCGTCTGGCGCATTGACGATGAAATCTTCGAGCACATTGTCGAGGAAGCGCATGACGTCCTCGACGAATTGCGGCTCGTCTTTCCATTCCCAGTATTTCTCGGCGTTGATTGAAGAAAGGCAGCAGACGGCCGTGCGGTCGACGCCGTGATGGTCCTTGCCGGTGTGCAGCATGATCTCCGAACAGAGATTGGACGTTGAGACTTTGAGGCCCAGATCGCGCTGGTGCTTGGCCATCTGGCGGTTCACCGTGTCGGTGAAGAGGAGATAAGGCTCGCCGGTCGCAAGGCGGATCTCGAGGATCTTCTGCCACAGCTTGCGGGCGCTCACGGTACGGAGGACTTCGTTCGTCTTCGGCGAGCGCAGGCCAAACTCTTCGTCTTTTGCCACCGCTTCCATGAAGGCGTCGGTGATGTTGATGCCGTGATGGAGGTTTAGGCTCTTGCGGTTGAAATCGCCGGACGGTTTGCGGATCTCAAGGAATTCCTCGATTTCCGGATGGTGGACGTCGAGATAGCAGGCCGCCGAGCCGCGGCGCAGGGAGCCCTGGCTGATCGCCAGCGTCAGCGAATCCATGACGCGGATGAACGGGATGATGCCGGAGGTCGCGCCGGCGTGTTTTACTTTTTCGCCGATCGAGCGGACGCCGCCCCAATAGGTGCCGATGCCGCCGCCGTTTGAGGCGAGGGCTACGTTCTCGTTCCAGGTGCCGACAATGTCGTCGAGCGAGTCGCCGACGCCATTGAGGAAACACGAAATCGGCAGGCCGCGCTTGGCGCCGCCATTGGAAAGAACCGGCGTCGCCGGCATGAACCAGAGTTTCGAGATGTAGTCGTAAAGGCGCTGGGCGTGGTCAGCGTCGTCGCCATAGGTGCGCGCGACTCGGGCGAACATGTCCTGAAAGCTTTCGCCGTCGAGGAGGTAGCGATCCTCCATGGTCTTCTTGCCGAAATCGGTGAGCAAAGCGTCGCGCGACCGGTCGATCTCGATGTCCCGGACCACCTTCAGGTCCGGCTTCCCCGGCTCATTCGCGAATTCTGGCGGGGTGATCGCCGGTTCGGCTGCGGCGGCGCGGTTTTCAAACTCTTTCGCGGCTTCTGACAACGACATCATTACTCCCGTTCTTCTATTTCGCCCTCGAAAAAGGCGCGCAAAAACTCATGCGCCGGTTGCACCCAGTGCGCGCAGACCGGCGAGGTTCTGCTTTTCTGTTATGAATTGTCAGCGACCCGCGCCAACACAACATATAG
>JAJFHC010000129.1 GCA_021775835.1 Hyphomicrobiales bacterium
GCTGTGCAAGTCACTGATGTGCGCCATGATCGCCGCGGCCAAGGCGGACGGTCATATTTCCGAGGAAGAACGCGAAAGTATATCGCGACAGTTGACCTCCTCGGACCTGACAGGGCAGCAGAGACTGTTCATCGAGGAGCAGCTGTCGAAACCCCTCGACATCGACGCCATCGCCAACATGGTCACGTCGCCTGCACATGCTGCGGAGATCTACACCGCGTCTCTATTGGTCATCGATGACATCAACCCGGCTGAACGCGGCTATCTCGGCATGCTGGCCGCGCGGCTCAACCTCGACCCGGACCTTGTCGAGCATCTTCATGTCAACGTCAAAACGGTCGAAGAACGCGAAGCCGCTTGATGGTGTGCGGCAATCTTGAGTGCCTGAGCACGACGTTCCGTTGAACCGGGACCGCGCCACACACAAAGCTCGGTGTCTGGAACGGCTCCTCTCCGATTGGGGACAAATACAAACCCAATCTGGCACATAACAATGCCGAAAGAACGGGGCCATCCATACCTTCAAGTCCGGGGAAAGAAGACTTTGTTTCACAGAGGTGTCTCAAAGGCCGGTCAATTCTTCACCCTGACCACAGGTTCGCTTGAGCAGTTCGCCGAGCGCACCGCAGTCTTCGGCGCGGACCGAGGAAGGCAACTGGGACCTGGTCGGCAACAACACGCCGGTGTTCTTCGTTCGCGACCCTTTGAAATTCCCCGACTTCATCCACACCCAGAAACGCCCCCCCAGAACCAACATGCGTTCACCGACCGCCATGTGGGATTTCTGGTCGCTGTCACCGGAAAGCCTGTACCAGATCACGATCCTGTTTTCCGACCGCGGCCTCCCCCAGGGCTACAGAAACGTCAACGGCTATAGCAGCCACACCTACAGCTTCATCAACGCCGCCAACGAGCGCTTCTGGGTAAAATTCCATTTCAAGTGCCTGCAGGGCATCAAGACCTGGACGAATGCGGAAGGCAACGCGGTCATCGCCGAAGACCGCGAGAGCGCCCAGAAGGACTTGTATGACGCGATCGAAAACGGCGACTACCCGCAGTGGCGCTTCTGCATCCAGGTCATGCCGGAAGCCGATGCGGAGAAGACGCCCTACAACCCGTTCGACCTGACCAAGGTCTGGCCCCATGGCGACTATCCGCTGATTGACGTGGGCATTCTGGAACTGAACCGCAACCCGGAGAACTATTTTGCGGAAATCGAGCCGTCGTCATTCTCGCCGTCGAATGTTGTCCCCGGCATCGGGTTCTCGCCGGACAGGATGCTGCAGGCGCGGATCTTCTCCTATGCCGATGCCCACCGCTACCGGGTCGGCATCCATTATGAACCCTGCCGGTCAACCGCCCGAAATGTCCGGTCAATCACTATCATATGGACGGGCAAATGCGGTTCGACGAACCGGGTAGCACGGACGCCTACTACGAACCGAACTCCTTCGACGGCCCTGTTCAGGATGCGACCCATGACGAGCCGCCGTTGAAAATATCAGGCGATGCCGACCGGTACGATCACCGCGACGGCAATGACGACTATAGCCAGCCCGGCAACCTGTTCCGCCTGATGAGCGACGACCAGAGGCGTCAGCTCATGGACAACATGGCGGACGCCATGAGCCCTGTGCCGCAGCACATTCAACTGCGCCAGGTCGGACACCTGCTCGAGGCCGACCCGGCCTATGGTCAAGGCGTTGCCGAACGCCTGGGGCTGAACATTGCAAGCCTGACCGAGGCTGCGGAGTAACAGTCGCCGTTGGGACATCAACACACGTTAAAGGCGGGGCGACTTCGTTGGTCGCCTCGTCTCTTCTTGCAAACAGACTGCCTAATTCTCGACCGGCGGTGTCGGCAGGACCATCACCTCATGCACGTCGACACTTGGCGGCTGGGACACGGCATACATGACGCTGTTGGCAACGTCTTCAGCCCTCAGACCCTCGGGCTTCGGATCATCGAAAAACGGTGTGTCGACGAAACCGGGTTCGATCAGCGTCACCCGGACGCCGGTACCGCGCAACTCTTCGCGCAGGCCGTAGCCGATGGCGGTGACTGCCCATTTGGTAGCGCTGTACATGGAACCGACAATCGTGCGGCGCCCGGCAACGGAACCGGTAAGAACCACGTGACCGCGGCTTTCCTTCAGTGCATCGGCCGAAAGACGCACTGTGAGGGCCGCCCCATAAACATTCGTGAGGATCAGATGGCGCCAGTAATCGGTGTCGGCGCTCGTAAACCCGCCGGGCCGGCCGCCTACCCCGGCGTTGGCGAAGACCACGTCAATTCGGCCGAATGCCGCCAGGGCCTGGGCGATCATGTGTTTCTGGCTGTCGGGTTCGGTGACATCGCATTCCACCGCGATCGCCCGGTCCGAACCACCCAGCGCCGTTGCAAGGTTTTCCAGCTTGTCTCTGGACCGGGCTGCCAGAACAAGCTGGTAACCCGCGTCTGCCGCGGCATGCGCCGTCGCCAGCCCGATGCCGCTCGAGGCGCCGGTGATCAACATTACTTTTTCCATGAATGGCCTCACGTCAGTCCGGGTTTACGAAAGGGCTTATACCACCGGTGCGGATTGGTGACGTGATTTCTGGAAACAATTCCCAGAACCCGACCAAAACTCGGCCAGGGACGAGCGGCGCAATACTCTTACGACTGATTGAAATAGCTCGCCAGAATCCGGTCATAGGTTCCGTCTGCAACGAGGCTGTCGAAGCCTGCCTGCAATGTCCGCACGATGTCGTCTTCGGTTTTCTTGTTCAGGGCAAGATACAGATCACCCCGCTTGAGGACGTGAATGACTTCGTAGTCCGCAAGCGATTCTCCGATGGACACCAATCCGAATTTCGTGACGTTCGTTTCATAGGCGACCGCATCGATACGACCCGCTGCAAGCTTCTTGTAATTCTGGTCATTGTACAGAACGATGTCGAGCTTATCGTCGGTCAATCCGGCAGCCTTCAGGAGCAGGTGTCCGACGTCGTCCTTGACGACGCCGATTCGCATCTTGTGGAGTTCCTCGGCGGACTTGATTTTCAAGCGGCTGCTTTTCTTTGCCGTCAGACCCACGATCGTGGGAACAAATGGTCCGACCCATTTGAAAAGCTCTTCCCTGTCTTCCGTCCGGGTCGTCGAAAACAGGGCATGGCAATCCCGGTTGAGTGTCAGGTTGTAACCCCGTGCCCAGGGCAAAAGCTCGATATCGGATTTAGCATGACTGGCGCCGGCGCGTTTCAGCATTTCGAGCATGAGATCGACGCTCAAACCACGCAATTCCCCGTCCTGCTGATAATTGAACGGCGGGTAGTCCTCCGTCATGATTTTCAGCGACGCGAGCTTGTCGGCCGCAAGAACCGGCCAGGCAGAGGCAAAAGATGCGGCCGCCGCGGATGATGCCAGAAAGGATCTTCTCGTTAGAAACGCCATGATGATGTGACCTGACCTTCCATTATCTCGCTCGTCTGCCCAGGAAAATTTCGTCGCGTAGGGTCGGTAACAACGCGGCGAGTTTTGCTGGAATTGTTTTCAATTGCAAGTCGATGGGATTCATGACGCCTGCTTCCCTTCAACCTCACAAGGCCCCTTCGACAAATACGCATCGAATGGAAGCGGCCGTCCGATGTGATAACCCTGTCCCGCATCCATGCCCATGACCTGAAGCCGTCGGAGCTGAGTTTCGGTCTCGATACCTTCCGCAATGACCTTGATCTTGAGCTGATGCGACAGAAGCCGGATGCCTTCTATAAGGGTCAACGTCTTCTGAGCCACGGGTTCATCGGTTTCCTGTCCCAACGTCGAAATGAATGACCGGTCGATCTTCACGATCCCCACGGGGAAACGGTTTATGTAGCTGAGCGAGGAAAAGCCGGTGCCAAAATCATCCAGGGCAAACGTGCATCCAAGTTCTCGGATGGCCTCAAAAATGTGTTCCAGATCCGGCGCCTGCTGCATCAGGACGGTTTCGGTTATTTCGAGCACCAGTTTTCGGGGATCGACGCCGTAGTCCATCAGTTTGCCGGCAAGCTTGGCGGGCAGCCCCGGCAGGAACTGGGCGGCTGACAGGTTGATCGTGACGTAAGTATCGTTCAGATACGGATCGTCAGCCAGACGCTTCAAATGTTGAATACCCAGATCCAGAACCCGGTCGCCGATCTCCTGTATCGACCCGTTCTGTTCCGCGGTGGCGATAATTTCATCGGGCCGAATTGGCCCTTCCTCGGGATGATCGAGGCGCAGCAGGCCTTCAAACCCAATGATCTCTTCCGTCCTGAGGTCGACGATCGGCTGAAAATGGAGTTCAAACAAGTCGTTCGACAGACCGTCGGAGATGAACTGCTCGACCTCAAGATAGCGGCTTGCCTCGCAACCCAGTTTCTCGTTGAAGAGGCAATAACCGTTACGCCCTTCCCGCTTGCGGTGATACATGGCGACATCGGACGTTCTCAACAATTCGTCGGCCGTCGTTGCATTGTCGGGATAAAATGAGATGCCGACACTGGTAGAGATCGAGAGGCGCCGGCCGTCCAGTTTGAAGGGCTTGCTCAAGACCCTGTTGATATCACCGGCCAGGGCTGTCGCGCGATCCGACACATCGTCCCCGGATATAAGAACAGAGAATTCATCGCCTCCAAACCGTCCGAACTTGTCACCACCGCGAAGCAGCGACTGGATGCGATGGCTTACGGTCTGGAGGACATGGTCGCCTGCAGAGTGGCCCAGATTGTCGTTGACCCATTTGAAGCGATCCAGATCGAGAAACAGGGCGGCGACCCGGCCGCCGTTCAGCCTGGCGTCTTCGAGTTCCTGATCGGCATGATGCGTGAAGCCTGCCCGGTTCATCAGGCCTGTCAACGGGTCGGTCAATGCCAGGCTGCGCATGGCCTCCTCGACGGCCTTGAGATTGCTGATATCGGTCATGACCGAAAGCGAATGCGGCACGGAGGACGCGTTTTCCTGATCGGGCGCCTCCCGGATCATGATGTCGATCAGGGTGCCGTCCTTGCGGCGGAACGCACAGGTCGTCTCGGATACTCTGCCGGGTGCGACACAGGAAATTCTTGGTTTGTCCCCGTAATCGTCCTCGCTTGGCTCAGGGACAAACTCCATGAACCGCCGCCCGATGACCTCCTCCTTGCGATAGCCCGTCGCGAAGAGCCAATAATCCGACACCGCGAGAATGACATCGTCGTCATTCACCGAATAGAGCATTACGGGAGTGTTGTTGTAGAGGAACGTCATCCGCTCATAGGTGGCTCTGAGCTTGTCCTGATCAGCCTCCAGCTTGTCCTGCATTTCGTTGAAGTTGCTTGCCATCAGACCAATCTCGTCCGCCGATGACCAGGCAATCTTGTGCCGCTTGCCGTCCCGGCGGGTGGCGTTGATGGTCGACGTCAGGCGCGACAGGGGGCCTGCGATCATCATCCGGTTGGCAAACACTGCGGCAATCAGAACGGCAATTGTGGAGGCAATGAACAGGATCGCTGATTTACCGACCTCGTTCCAGACGGAATTGTTGATCTGGTCGTGTCCATGGGTAATGCGCAACGTGCCGACGCGTGTTTGCTTGCCGGCATTGGTGCGCACTATGGCACGGTCCTCGACCTCGAAATCTGAGCCCAAAACGTCGGCAGTTGCCTCCTGGGAAACAGCCTTTGCGACCGTCTGATTGTTGTCGTCAAGAATCTCGACCTCGGCAATGCCCGGATTCAGGACAATCGTGCTGGCCCATTCGTTGAGGTTGGCGAAGTCGAAATCCCAAAGAGGCTTGCTCAGCGCCTTGCTGTTCACGGACAGGATTGCCTCGTGTTTTGCATGCATTTCACGCTTGATTGAATCGCTGGAGACAACAAAGAAGATGGCCAGCAGGGGCCCGTTAACGGCCACCAGCGCCAGGAACATGATGGCGACGAATTTCCGCTGTATCGATCTCTTGAGAAAATCCACCATGGCCGGTCGCCGTTATCCCCATCACCGTGCTTGCTTGCGTGAAGGTCTTCATCGACAATGAGCCCAACCAGCCTATACGGGCGCTGTCGACTTCTGCAGTTGCTTTCAGGTAGTCTTACCTAAAACCCAAGCTGCATACTTCATGCATGAATACAATTGCGGAGTATGCCCTTCAATTGTTTCAAAACACCTTATTCTTCTTGGATAACGCGTAGTTTGTTACTGGAATTCGTAACTTGGTTAATTTTCACACAATGATCTCATCCAGTGATTTGGGATGGCTCGTTACCATTTCAAAGCCATCTTCCGTGATGATAACACTGTCGCCGACCTGAGCGCGGAAGGTGTCTACGGAGACTGAGCCGTCTACTGCAAGCACCATTCCGGGCTGAAGAATGGTTTCATCGCCAGTCACCAGTTGTGGCGACTCCAGAAAACTGTAACCGGTGGCCCGTCCGCAGCGAAAAGGATACTCATAACCGGCACCTTGAATAACATCGGCATAAGCCGCGTGAACACTCTCAGCTGTTACACCCGGTTGCAGCGCATCAAGAGCAGCTTTCTGGCTTGCCAACGCGACTTCATAGACGGAAGCATGAGACTTGTCTTGGATCTCGCCTATCCAAAACGTACGATCAAACCCGAGCTTAAACCGGTGGAAATTTGTCATCCCGCAAAAGCACAAGAACACCGGCTCGCCGTGCTTCATCACACGGGTAGAGGCACGATGATGCGTTTTGGTGATGGTGTCACCGGACGCCATAATCTGTAAAAAATGCGTGTTGGGTGACATATCGGCGTCATCGTAATATGCCGCCAGCAGCGTCGCGGCCTTGCGCGTTCCTGCCTGGGAAGTTGCAATCGCAACCTCATACTCGGGCACATCGTCTGCAATTGCCGCGCGGCCTGCATCCATCATTGCATTTGCGACCTGGCCTGCGTGGCGGGCCAGTTGAAGCTCTTCCTGCGATTTGATCATCCGCATCTGAGCTAGGACTGGAGTGGCGCTGACTATATTGTCCGTATCTACTATTTGGTTCACAAATGTCCGGACCATGGGCGGCATGTGATCTGGCTCGATTGCAACGCTCGCTGCACTCTTCAGGACGGTCGGTAACTCCTCGCGCCATTCATTGCCCATACCGTCATTCCAAGCAGCGATACGGTCAGCACGAGCCGTGGCTTGCGCTGTATTCAAATCAATTGTGGGCGTGATCAGAAGCGTTTCATCGTCTTTTGGAACCACCAAAATGGTTGGACGACCGAACTCCATGTGGAGATAATCATAGTACCCGGTCAGATAATAGACATTATCCTCGTCCGTGACGAGTGCAACGTCGATATCATATTCATTAAGGTGTTGTCGGAACACCCTCATACGCGCAGCGAAACTACTCACAATCAACCTCCCGGGCGTTATGGCAGCCGATCACCAACGAAACACGGTCGCGCAGGTTTCAAAAACTACATCACTCCAACTACTATCCTGTTCAATTTACGACATCAATTGAATGTCGTACAAACGCTCGAACCCGCCATTCTCGACGCCGCATCGAAATGTCTGAAGACGGTCACAAAGAGCCGGTCTGACGGGTATCCGGGGACGTCCGCTTGCAACCCAACACCTGCGCAACGCTCCCGCAGCGGGAAGTCCAGCGGTTTCAGACCCAGCGAAAGACGACAAATCCGTACACGAGGCAAATAACCAGCGGTCCCCACAGGGGCAGCCCCATTAGCCCGAGCCAGGCCAGGAAAATGAAGGCGCTGCCCAGGAGGGTGATGAACAACCGGTCGCCACGGGTGGTTTCCAGCCCGAGAATGCCGTGCCGCTGGTCGCCGCCGGGACTGTGCCATTCCCACACAGCCATGGTTGCCAGGCAACAGCCGATGAAGACGAAGAAGGCAACGGTCGGCCAGGTCCAGGCCATCCAGGAAAGGCCCATGATCTTAGGCCCTCCCCTAAACCCTGCCCAGGGCAAAACCCTTGGCGATGTAGTTGCGCACGAAGTAGATGACGAAGGCGCCGGGCACGATGGTCAGGGTGCCGGCCGCCGCCAGAAGGCCCAGTTCGTAACCGGATGTGGAGGCCGTCCGGGTCATGGTCGCCGCAATCGGTTTGGCGGCCACCGCCGTCAGGGTTTTCGCCAGGAGCAGTTCAACCCAGGAAAACATGAAACAGAAAAACGCCGCCACGCCGATGCCAGCGGCGATCGTCGGCAAAAAGATCTTGATGAAGAAGCTGGGGAATGAATGGCCGTCGATGTAGGCGGTCTCGTCCAGTTGCTTGGGCACGCCCGACATGAAGCCCTCGAGAATCCAGACCGCCAGGGGAATGTTGAACAGCGTATGGGCCAAGGCCACGGCAATGTGGGTATCGAAAAGGCCGAACGCAGAATAGAGCTGGAAGAACGGCAGCGCGAACACTGCGGCCGGTGCCATTCGGTTGGTCAGGAGCCAGAAGAACAGGTGCTTGTCGCCGACAAAGCGATAGCGCGAGAAGGCGTAGGCTGCGGGCAAAGCAACGCAAACCGACAACACGGTATTGATCGACACGTAGATCAGGGAATTGACGTAGCCCATGTACCAGGTCGGGTCGGTGAAAATCTTGACGTAATTGTCGGTCGTGAATTCCTGCGGCCACAGGGTGAAGGACCCCAGAATTTCATTTGTCGTCTTGAACGACATGTTCAACAGCCAATAAATCGGCAGCATCAGGAACAGGATATAGAGGGTGGGAACCAGCCAGGTCGCGCGTCGCATCATTGTTCCTCGCCTCGCATCATCAATGTGTAGAAGATCCAGCTCATCAGCAAAATGATCAGGAAGTAGATCAGCGACATGGCGGCCGCCGGTCCTAAGTCGAACTGGCCGAGGGCCACCTTCACGAGATCGATCGACAGGAGCGTCGTCGAATTGCCGGGACCGCCTCCGGTCAGGACAAACGGTTCGGTGTAGATGTTGAAACTGTCCATGAAGCGCAGCAGGACGGCAATGGTGAGAACCCGTTTCAACTTGGGCAGCTGGATATACCGGAAGACGGCGAGCGGCCGGGCGCCGTCGATCTTTGCGGCCTGGTAGTAAGCGTCCGGAATTGACACCAGACCGGCGTAGGCCAGCAACACCACAAGCGACGTCCAGTGCCAGACATCCATCAGGATCAGCGTGAACCAGGCATCACCCGGGTTACGGGTGAAATTGTATTCGATACCCAGGCCATTGATGATCCGGCCCAGAAGGCCGATGTCGGGCAAAGCAAAGATGTTCCAGATGGCGCCGACCACGTTCCAGGGGATCAGCAGCGGCAATGCCATCAGGACCAGGCATACCGACACCCACGGCCCCTTCTTGGGCATCGCCAGGGCAATCGCAATGCCGAGAGGGATCTCGATGGCAAGAATCGTGAACGTGAAGAACAACTGGCGCCCCAGCGACGCATGGAACCGCTCGGAATGCAGGACCTGCTCGAACCACAGGACGCCCGCCCAGAAGAACTTGTTGTCGCCGAATGTTTCCTGGACCGAATAGTTGACCACCGTCATCAGGGGGATGATGGCGTTGAAGGCAACTAGCACCAGGACCGGCAACACAAAAAACCAGGCTTTCTGATTGACTGTCTTGTTCATGACACCTCTCCTGCCAGCCAGCCGTCCGAATAGATCCGCGTCCGTTCGGGATCGAAGGTCACGAAGGCCGACCCGACCGGAACGGTTTCACCTTCCGGAACCAGGACCTTGATGGACTGATCTTCATGGCGCGCGTCCACGATGGAGAAGCGTCCGGCATCGCTGACGGTCGCAATCTCAACCGGAATGCCGGTTTCGCTGAAGCTGACAAACTCCGGCCGCACGCCGATTTCCGACCGCAAATCGGTGTTTCCGCCGGCGAGTTTGTTTTCTGTTCCGATTGTCTCGCCCGCAAATATGGCATTGCCGTTGTTCACCTCACAGGGCAGCACGTTCATGCCGGGCGACCCGATGAAATGCCCGACAAATGTATGCATCGGCCTTTCGAACAGCTCTTCCGGTGTTCCGGTCTGCACGGCTTGTCCAAAATTCATCACCACCACCTTATCGGCAAAGGTCAAAGCCTCGACCTGATCGTGTGTGACGTAAATCATTGTCGTCCTGACCCGCTGGTGCAATTCCTTCAGCTTCGATCGCAGCTGCCATTTCAGATGCGGGTCGATCACAGTCAGCGGTTCGTCGAACATGATGACATTGACATCCGAGCGCACCAGTCCACGCCCCAGGGAGATCTTCTGCTTGCCGTCGGCTGTCAGACCCGAGGCGCGCTTCTGCAGCATTTCGGTAAGTTCGGTCATCTCCGCGATCTCATGAACGCGCGTGCGGACCTGTGCCTCGTCGACACCGCGGTTGCGCAACGGAAAGGCCAGGTTGTCGAACACGGTCATGGTGTCGTAGACCACCGGGAACTGGAACACCTGGGCGATGTGCCTTTGTTCGGGCGTCAATCCGGTGACGTCCTCGCCGTCGAAAAGACTGCGCCCGTTGCTGGGTTCGAGCAGGCCTGAGATAATGTTGAGCAACGTGGTCTTGCCGCAGCCTGAAGGGCCGAGCAACGCATAGGCGCCGCCGTCGTCCAGTTCCATGTCGAGCTGCTTGAGGGCCCAGTCGTCCGGGGTTTTCGGATTGGGCATGTAGCAGTGACGCAGATTGTCGAGCCTTACACTGGCCAAAACCAACCCTCCTTGTCCCTTGGCTTAGCAATGGGCATCGTCATGCCACGAGACGGTTTTCGGCGTCGAAATACATGCCCCTGGAGACATCCGCGAAGAGTTTTGTGGTGGCGCCGATTTCGTGGGGGTGAATGCCGTGGGACTGGGACACCCAGCTGCCCTCGGCCATACCGAAATGTATAATGCTTTCCGAACCGCTCAGTTCGGTGATCAACACCGGGCCTTCAATGGCCACGGGCACGTCACCGGATTGCGTCGTACGAATGTGATGAGGCCTGATTCCAAAAGTGTAGTTTCCGTCCGGCAGGGCAGCCACCGCACCTTTCGCCGGCCAGCGGATGTCACCGGACAACATGATGTCGGCCCCCGTCTTTGTCACCCGTGCGGTATTGATCGGCGGGTCGGAAAACACATCCGCCGTAACCAGGTCATCGGGCTTCCGATAGACATCACCGGTCGGACCGAACTGGGTGACGCGGCCCTGATGAAGGGCTGCCGTGTTGCCGCCGAACAGCAACGCTTCAACCGGCTCGGTGGTGGCGTAAACGACAACGCAGTTGCGCCCGGCAAACATTTTCGGCAACTCACCGCGCAACTCCTCGCGCAGTTTGAAGTCCAGGTTGGCCAGAGGTTCGTCGAGCAGGACAAGGCTTGCGTCCTTGACCAGAGCGCGCGCCATGGCAGTGCGCTGCTGCTGACCACCGGAGAGTTCGTGCGGGAACCGGTCCAGCATAGGCGTCAGCCGGAGCAGTTCGGCAATGTCATGGACCCGGGATTTGAGATCCTTGTCCAATATCCGCGCGACCCTCAAGGGCGACGCGATGTTCTCGAAGACCGAATAGTTGGGATAGTTGATGAACTGCTGGTAGACCATGGAGACATTACGCTTCTGGACCGGTACGCCGGTGACATCCTCACCGTCGAATTCGATGGTTCCCGAAGATGGCGGCTCAAGGCCCGCCATGAGCTGCATCAGCGTTGTCTTGCCGGCAAGCGTGGTACCGAGCAGGACATTGAAGCAACCGGGCTCAAGCGTCAGACTGGTCGGATGAATGTGGGTTTCACCACCGACTGTCTTGGAAATGTTGTGCAGTTCTAAGGACATGTGCTCCGTCACGCATGGGCGGTAGCGAAAAATCAATTTGAACAATTGAGCATCCGGGACCGGCGTGCTGCCGATCCCGGAGTATTCGTCGCATAATGTCGGCGACAGCCTTAGTTGGCAGACCAGCGCTTTACCAGTTCATCATAGGCGATGGTTTCGCCCTTTGGCTTTTCGTTTGCAAGCTTGGCTTTCGCACCACCCTTGCCAAGCCACTCGGCTGCGTCCTTTTCCTCGTTCAGTCGAGGACCGCATCCGCCGTAGGTCTTGTTGGCCTTGTCGGCGCGTTCCATCCGGCCCATGACCTGATCCATTTCGCCGGCCAGCCGGTCCATCGCCTGTTGCGGGGTGAAGGCACCGGAGTTCACGTCCCCGATGTTTTGCCACCACAGCTGAGCAAGCTTGGGATAATCCGGCACGTTGACACCGGTAGGCGTCCAGTTGACACGGTCGGGTGAGCGATAGAATTCCACCAGACCGCCCAGGTTCGGTGCCCGGTCAGTGAACGACTGGTGACGGATGTCGCTGTCGCGGATGATCGTCAGGCCCACATGGCTCTTCTTGAGCGACACAGACTTGGAGACCACGAACTGGGCATAGAGCCAGGCCGCCTTGCGACGATCGACCGGGGTCGACTTGAAGAGCGTCCAGGACCCGGCATCCTGATAACCGAGCTTCTGGCCTTTTTCCCAGTACGGTCCGTGCGGTGACGGGGCCATGCGCCATTGCGGCTTGCCGGCGTCGTCGACGGTGTTGTTGCCCTCGCTTTTCGGCGCCACCATGGAGGCAGTGAAGGCGGTGTACCAGAAAATCTGCTGGGCGACATTGCCCTGGCTGAGTGCCGGCAGGGACTGATAGAAATCATAGTCTGCAGCACCTGGAGGGGCATATTTGCGAAGCCATTCATCCCATTTGCGAATGGCATAGACTGCAGCCGGACCGTTGGCACCACCACCGCGGGTGACCGAAGCACCTGCTGGGTTGCACGATCCGTCTTCCATGCGGATGCCCCATTCGTCGATCGGCCGTCCGTTCGGCAGACCCTTGGAGCCGGCACCGGCCATGGACAGCCAGGCATCCGTCATGCGCCAGCCCAGATCGGGAGCGCGTTTGCCGTAGTCCATGTGGCCGTAAACCTTGACGCCATTGATTTCCTTGACGTCGACAGTGAAGAATTCTGCAATGTCTTCATAGGCCGACCAGTTGACCGGCACACCAAGGTCATAGCCGTATTTGGCCTTGAACCGCTTCTGGAAATCGGCGTTGTCAAACCAGTCCTTACGGAACCAGTACAGATTTGCGAACTGCTGGTCCGGCAACTGATAGAGCTTGCCGTCCGGCCCTGTGGTAAAATCCTTGCCGATGAAGTCGTCGACATCGAGGGTAGGCAGGGTCACGTCCTTGCCATCGCCGGCCATCCAGTCGGTCAGGTTGACTGCGAGTTGCAACCGGGAATGCGTTCCGATCAGGTCGGAGTCGTTGTTATAGGCGTCGTAGAGATTGCGGTTGGTCTGCATCTGGGTCTGAACCGCCTGGACGACCTCGCCTTCGCCAAGCAGCTGGTGATTGACCTTAATGCCAGTGATCTCTTCAAACGCCTTGGTCAGCGTCTTCGATTCATATTCATGGGTCGGAATGGTCTCCGACAGGACATTGATTTCCATGCCCTTGAACGGTTCGGCCGCTTTGACGAACCATTCAAGCTCCTTCATCTGGTCGGCGGCGGTCAGCGTTGTCGGCTGAAATTCCGCTTCGGCCCATTTCTTGGCCTCGTCCATGCCGGCCATGGCCGGGCTGGCGATGGCCATGAGGGCGGCCACCGCTGTGGCTGCCAATAACGACCTATAGGTTTTCATAGATTTTCCTTCCCTGTTGTCACCGAGTGTCTTCCCCAGTCGCGGCGTCGGCGAAATATTAACCGAAACAAAACGAACGTCAATCGAAACCTCAAGGCGGAAAAAGCCTGATTCACCGTGCCCTGAAACAATGTTCACTGGCGCTAAACCGGGGCTGTCTTGCCCCTCTGCGTTTGAACGATCCGTTCCGCAAGGTGTACCACCGGGCGCACCAATACGGGACACATCATCCGTACTCGGCATGAAACAAAACGTGAATTTGCTCAGGATATCATTGCGTTACTCGGTGGACGTCTACTGACCGGGGCGAGACCGGTTGATGCTGGTTTCTTGGCTGGTCAATTCTTGAGGCTCCCCGACACGGTGGGGAGGCGGAGACAATGCCTCGGCAACCACCTGGACAGACGCAATCCGGACCCGTACCGCTTCACCCGCCAACCGGCCGGAACCGACAACAGAACGCGCTTTAAACTAATGTTACACTTGAAATATTTTTTCTTTAAAAAACAGATTCTTATGCAAAACCCGTTGACCTTGCAGCAAAGTAGCGTTGCTGACTCCCCAGATGATCCGCCTTCGCGAAACAGCCTTGCTCAACAGAATACGGCGAACAACTGTCGGTCGTTTCGTGGGCCTGCAAACCGTCATAACTTTTTCGGGAAAATGCGCTGACGCAGTTGGTGCGGCAGCAATTTTGCCTCGCCTGGAAAGGATACACAATTGCCCCTGCAACAAAGCGGCAATCCCGTATGTGGATATGGGTGCACTCCCGTTCGAGATGCCGCGGTGTTTTCGGTCGAACGGGACCTTCGCAGACGCCCCAATGTGTAACGACATGCCCGAATGGACCGAACCGTCCACCTGCCATCGCTAGGATAAAACTGGCTACATTTGAGAAAGTTTCGTTTTTTTTCGTTTTGGGCTAAAGAGGTTAACGACGACCACACTCAGGGTTTTGTGCCCGGCCATCCGACCCACAACATCCGCTCGTCTGATAATCTGTCCCATCGTGTCATCCTTGGTCGCGCCTTGTTGGCGGGACCGAGGATCCCTGGACATGTCTGCGGGTTGTGGCCACGGCGGTTAGATCCTCGCTCGCGTTTCACACGGGCAAGGATGACGATGGAGAGGTTTGAGGCCCATTCTGTCCTATCGTCGTTTTCCTTCCTTGGGACAAGACATCCAGATTTCAGATGGTCGAAGGATCAAGGGTTTGAAAAACTGTGAAGTGTTTTCCCGGGCAGACCCTTCACGGAAAGCGTCTTCCAGATTACCTTGATTTTTCACCAAATGACAAAGCCGCATCCCGGGGGGATCGGGACGCGGCTTGGCCTTCAGTTCAGATCTGGCTTTCCGATCTGGAGCTTTACTCGTTGAACTGGACCTGATCGACGATCTCACTGGCCAGTGCCGACAGTTCGGCAACTTTCGCCAGCGAAATACTGTCGGCCTTGAACTCACCCCAGGATTTGACGCGGTCCGACCACGGGATGCCCGGCTTGACCGGGTATTCGAAGTTCACATCGGCGTAGATCTTCTGGGCGTCATCGCTCGACAGAAACTCCATCAGCTTCAGGGCGTTTTCCTGGTTCGGGGCATGTTTGGCCATCACCATGCCCGACAGGTTCACGTGGGTGCCATACTCCTTGGTACCCGGAAATATGATCCGGACACTGTCGGCCCATTTCTGCTGTTCAGGTTTCTTGGTGTTGGTCTGCATCTTGCCCATGTAATAGGTGTTGCCGATGGCGATATCGCATTCACCGCCAAACACACCCTTGACCTGGGCCCGGTCGTTGCCGCTGGGTCTGTGCGCAAGATTGGCCTTCAGGCCCTTGAGCCAGGTGATCGCTGCCTTTTCGCCTTCATGGGCGATGACAGAGGCAAAAAGGGCAAGATTATAGACGTGTTGACCGGAGCGGATGCAGATCCGGCCTTTCCACTTCGGGTCTGCCAGGTCGCTGTAGCTCAAGTTTTCTTCCTTGACCCGTTCACGCGAAACATAGGCGACACGGGCGCGGCGGGTCAGGCCGAACCAGCGGCCTTTCGGATCCCGGTATTCCGTGGGGATGTTGCCCGACAGCACATCCGATGTTACCGACTTCGCAACGTCCTCTACGATGGCTTTGTTCAGGCGCCCGATATCGACGGTCAACAAGACGTCGGCCGGGCTGTTGCGGCCCTCCTGGGCCATGCGTTCGATCAGCCCCTTCTTGGCAAAGATGACATTCACCTTGACGCCGGTCTTGGCCTCGAAGGCCTCAAAAAGCGGTTTCACCAGGAACGGTTGTCGGTAGGAATAGACATTCACCTCACTGCCCGCCCGACCGTTTGTGGCACCGATGGCCAACGCCCCGGCAATCAGTCCCAAGCCAACGAGCGCATACCAAACCCTATTGCTCACGTTCATTTATGACTTTCCCATACTCTTTTTCACCCTGGTCGGTTACGGCGTGACCGAGATGAAATCCTGACCATGCAACCCCCAGCGGACCGCTGAGAATGACTTGCAACAAGACCGCATTACACCTTCTTCGATACTCTGGCAACATAAAACCAACTAAAACAGTCGGATTTAGAACTATTCAAATTACAAAGTAGTTTCAATAACTTAGAAACATTCTAAACTAATTTGGTCGAAGATGATTATTGGTATCAACCTCATTGATTCACTCCACATCTAGTATGACAGTCTTCCGGGCAGGCATTGATCTCGATCAAGATCACGGACGTCCCTACAATGAAATTTCCGTGATGCGGGTGCCCGTGCTCGCACGCCCGCACGGACTTTCTTCCCGGTCCGTGCTAGCCTGCGGTGGCAGCGACATTGAGCCATCATCCAGACGAGGTCCCATGAAACTCACCCTGACGACTGTGCTTGCCGCCTCAATGACACTGTGCTTCGAACCGCCGGCCCGCGCCGAGTCCCAGGTCGCGCTGGAGCTTGTCCTCGCGGTCGACGCGTCTTCAAGTGTCGACCAACGTGAGTATCAACTGCAGATATCAGGATACGCAAAGGCCTTTCAGGACGACGACGTGATTCTGGCCATCGAGGCCCTGAGCCCGAAGGGCATTGCGGTCACCTACGTCGAGTGGAGTTCCCGGTTTCGGCAAATTCAATCGGTCGGGTGGACCCACGTTTTCGACCGGGCCAGTGCGGCAGCGTTCGGACAAGCCATTCTGAACAACGCCAATCAGTTGCCGGCCTCAGGAACGGCAATCGGCGAGGCCGTCATATATTCATCGGAGCTGTTCGACAACAACGGTTTCACGGGCGACCGGCGCGCCATCGATGTGTCTGCAGACGATCGCTACAACGCCGGCTCAACGCCGTCCTATGCCCGCGGCGTCGCCCTTGCCAAAAACATCACGATCAACGGGCTGGCGGTCGATGCAACCGGCGAGCTGACCGCCTATTTCCAGAATAATGTAATCGGGGGGCCTGGCTCTTTCGTCATTACCGCCACCTCATTCGACGATTTCGAGACGGCCATCAAGAAGAAGCTGCTGCGCGAATTGCCCGATCAGCAGCGGATTGCAGCCAACGATGTCGACGGAGACCGCAATTGAACGAAAGCTTTCCTGATGTCGGAACTTCACGGCAGTCCTGTTCGTCCGGCACAGGCAACAGTGTTTTTGAAACCAGAACGCACGGAGACATGACATGAAGTCAAAGGAACCACCGCTCAAGAACCGGCGCGAAATTGGACAGGTCGTCTTCCCGATCGAGAAGATGAAGGCAGCCCGGGAACTCAGTTCCTGCTGCGTCGGTGTCGAAGCCTCACTCGAGACGAACACGGGCTTCGCATCCCTTGCGAGGCTGCTGTCGTTGCCCGGGTCGTCAAAGAACTCGGGCTCCGAGTAGCGGCCATGTCATATCGATGGACTGCTTCGGTCCATCCAAAACGGACCGAATTGCGAATGAGGCTTTTGCCTTGCTACGGATCAAGGTTGTGCCAACGCCAGTGCATCGCAAAGTGAGCGTTCTGCTGACGCAGTTGGCGATGTTATCGGAAGCTTTTGACTGGCGCGCACAATAACACACTTGGCTGCCATCGAAGGCAGGGTGAGTTGCCGGGGAACAAAGGAACAATATGATTGGAAAAGTAAGTGAAAAAGCAAAGGAATCTACTGATTGGGGGCGTGGGTTTGGTCAAGGGAAACGTGAAACATTCTGGCCTGGTGATGCAAGATATTTGCAGCAAACTCGAGCCAATACTCGACAAAGTGGGGTTCGCTGACGACGCTCCATTCAAAACTGTCAGTATCATCATCCGATTTGGTGAAGTGACAAACTTGGTACCCGACTACGGGCAGATTGATAAACGGCACATGGAGCTTCCTGTTGCCGTCGAACTGGAGATGTCAAAATTGCGGTTTGCAGAAAGGAAATTTGTTGAAGATACATTTTTCCATGCAACAGTCAGCGTCCTATTGGATGTTGCCAAAAAGTACGATCTACCTTCCAGTTCCCTTATGTCACTGAACCATTCGTGATTTGGAAGTTGAACTATTCCTTGAAAACCGGACGTCGACAATTCTATTCCGTTTTCCGCCGGACAGGCAGGTTGATCGCAACAACACCAAGAATCGCCGCTACCAGCCCCAACCCGATGACCAGTGTGATTTCTTCTCCCAGGAACACCATCCCCAGGATAACGCCGACGCCCGCCCGCAAGTAGGCCTGGCTGGCGACGCCGAGGGAACCCAGCGTCTTTACCAGGCGGAAATAAATCAACAACGCGACGCCGGTACACAACACTCCAAGAGTGGCTGCGGCAAACATCGCCTGACCCGATGGTCGGAGCGTCCAGGGCTGTTCCAGTAATAGGGCGAGGGGCACAAGACAGACCGTTGCCCAGATCATGGTCGAGGCGGCCGTTACCGTCGCGGACAAATGCGAAAAGCGTTTGCCGTAGATGGCAGCACCCGCGTATAGCGCCGCACCCGTCAAGGCGGCCAGTTGGCCGGCCACCTGCTGGCCCAGTCCCCGAAGCGCGTCAAAGCCTACAATCAGAATGACGCCGAAAACACCGAGACACGCACCGACCAGTTTGAGTGCAGTTGCCGGTTCGTGGCGGGTGACAAAGGCTGTGATGAAAAAAACGAAGATGGGTGATGTCGAATTCAGAACGCTCGCCAGTCCGGCATCGACAAATTGCTGGCCCCAGGCAAGAACCGTCCAGGCGCCAATGCTGTTGAGAAAGGACTGTACGAGCAGTTGACGCCACGTGCGCCGGTCGCGGGGAAAGCGTTCAGCTCGCACAACCACGACACAAACCAGCAATACCGCTGCAATCGTCACCCGCACGGCGATGAGCGTCACAGGCGGGATTTCGGCGACCGCAACCTTGATGAGCAGGTAGGATGATCCCCAGAGGAGTGCCAACAGGGCGAGCAGCGAGGCTTCAAGACCGAAATTCATTCTTGTGTGAGGCATTGCGGGATCCGGATTGGCGATGGGGTATTGACACTAGCCGATCTAAAACGATACATGCTTCGACGGAGATCGAAGTGTGCGTTGAATGCGAACCCGACGTTCAATGGAATGGACGAAGCGGCCGGGCATCGCTACGGTCACGCAGATCACTTTCCCAATACCAATTCAATCAATTAGTTCCGGAATCAGACATGTCATCAACTGAGGATCCTTCAGGCCCGTCTCTCGACCAGATCCAGCAGGCGAAACACGCTCTCGACGGGCGTATCATTGCCACACCGATGGTTTCGCTGTCATCCGACCGCATCAAGCCCTACCTGCCGGAAAACGCCCAGGTAAGCATCAAGCTGGAACTGTTTCAGCATGCCGGGTCGTTCAAGGCACGTGGTGCCCTGCTCAGCATGGACGCGCTCGACGACGAGACCCGCGCCCGCGGTGTTACGGCGCTGAGCGCCGGCAATCACGCTCTGGCGGTTGCCTGGGCAGCGCACCGGGAGGACGTGGCAGCCAAGCTGGTGATGCCCGACTATGCCGACCCGGTGCGCATCGAGGGCTGCAAGGCGCTGGGCGCCGACGTCGTGCTGGTCGACAATATTGCCGCCGCCTTCACGGAGGTCGACCGGATCGTCGCCGATGAAGGCCGTACCCAGATCCATCCCTTCGAGGGCAAATGGCTGACGCTCGGCACATCGACCTGCGGACTCGAGATCATCACAGATCAGCAGGACCTCGACGCCGTGATCGTGCCGGTCGGCGGCGGTGGCCTGATCAGCGGTGTCGCGCGCGCCATCAAACTGACGTCGCCGGATTGCAAAGTCATCGGTGTTGAGCCATTTGGCGCAGACTCGCTCTATCAGAGCTTCCAGCAGGGCAAGGCGGTCAGCATTGAAAAAGTCGACACGATTGCCGACAGTCTGGGCGCGCCCATGGCCCGGCCCTATTCCTTCGGGGTCGCCCGGGCCAATGTGGATGAAGTCATCCGCATCGAGGACGAGGAAATGCTAAAGACGATTCCTGTGCTTTACGACACATTGAAGCTTGCGGCCGAGCCCGCGTGCGCCGCCTCGACGGCAGCCCTGATCGGTCCCTTGCGCGACCGGCTCAAAGGCAAGAAGGTGGCCGTCATTGCGTGCGGATCGAACATCGGCGAGCAGAAATTCACAGAGATGCTGACGAAAGGCCGGGCGCTGCGGAACGCCGGAGACTGATGGTTCTCACGGACGACCAATCCCGTCCCGTATCACACCAGGTGTTTTTCCATGACGAAGTTGGTCAAGGCCACACCCCGTAGCGTCACCGTCTGTTGCCTGACAACCGACCACCCTTGCCGCTCAAAGAAACGGCGCGCCATGTGGCTGGCCTGGACCGAGAGTTTCTGGATCCCCGCCTTGCGGGCCACATTCTCGACGCCTGCATAGAGTTGCCTGGCGACACCTTTGCCGATCAGGTCAGGTGCAACGAACACCAGGTCGATATAACCCTCGCCATCCAATGTCATGAAGCCCACCACGTCGCCCACCTGTTCAGCGACCAGCGTGGTCTGCGCCTTCAACCGGTCGAGCCAATCCGGCAATGGCGGGATGGCCGGCGCCCAAGCCTGCCTTTGAGCGTCTGAATAGAATTCCCTGGAACCCGAACGTACCGCATCGAAGAAAATGGCGGCCGTGGCCCCGGCGTCCTGTTCGGTGAAGGGACGGATGAGCAATTCTTCCATGATCAGATCTGCCGTGTAATCGTTGACGGGTGCAAACGTCAGCGTGCCGACATCAGGTGTCCGAAATCGCCAACCTGAGCCCCAGCAGACCGAACGCGCCGGCGAACGACCGCCGTAGCCAGACCATCACCGCAGGCCGTGAGATGACATAGTCGCGCGCCGCCGATGCACAGGCACCATAGCCGACAAAGACGATGAACGTCAGCAGCATGAACATCGCGGCCATGCCCAGCATGGCGCCGGTCGGACTTGGTGACGTGGACGGTACAAACTGGGGCAGGAATGCCAAAAAGAACAACGACAGCTTCGGGTTGAGAACATTGAGCAGGATGCCGCTGGTGACGATCTGCCCGGATGGCGTCTGGGTTTTCTGTTCCGACACTTCCAAGGGCCCCTTCTCGCGCAGAACGCTCCAGGCCATGTAGAACAGATAGGCGACACCCAGAAACTTGACCACCTGGAAGGCCACGGCACTGGCGTGCAGGATCGCGGCGAGCCCGATGATGCTGGCGACAATGTGAGGCACAATGCCCAGGGTGCAGCCGAAGGCAGCAACAATGCTGGGTTTCAGCCCCTGCCCCAGGCCGACTGCCAGCGTGTAGATCACACCGGTGCCCGGCAGCAGGATGATGACAATCGACGTCAGGAAAAACTCAATGCTCATGGGGCGATCTTACTTTTGGCGGCCGGGGATTGCATCAACAATCACGCAACGTCTGCGTTCACGGTACTCTTTGCCGACGGCATTTTATGTTGGCATGGGAAATTCGAATATGGTTACGTGGGCGAGCGGTCTTGTGCTTCGGGATGGATCTTTCAAAGGAAGGTCTTCGCGTTGGTTCAAAATCATGCCGATCACTACATATTGCCCTTTTTCCCAAAGGATACCATGGCCCCGGAAACCCGCTCACCTCGTCTTGCTGTCTTGATTGACGCCGACAACGCATCTGCCAAGATCGCCGATGGCCTGTTCGAAGAAATTGCCAAGATTGGAGAAGCCAGCGTCCGTCGGATTTATGGCGACTTTTCCAGCACGCGTTCGAAAGCATGGGCTGACGTTTTGTCCCAACATGCGATCATTCCACACCAGCAGTTCGCCTACACGACCGGCAAGAATGCGTCCGACATCACACTCGTGATAGATGCGATGGATCTGTTGCACAGCCGGCGATTCGACGGCTTCTGCCTGGTGTCCTCAGATAGCGACTTCACTCGCCTCGCCGCACGCATCCGGGAGGAAGGCGTCGACGTGTTCGGATTCGGAGAACAAAAGACCCCGGAAAGCTTCCGGCAGGCTTGTCGGCGGTTCATCTATACGGAGAACCTGCTGCCGGTGGCGCAGGCAGCGGATGCAGGAAAGACGGTCAAGCCGTTGCAGTCTCTCGCTGATGCAAAGCGCATATTCAACAAGGTCATTTCCGAGATGGAGAGCGAAGATGGGTGGGTAACCCTGGGTCATGTGGGCAGTCAACTCGCGAATCTGTCGTCGGACTTCGACCCGCGCACGTACGGTTTCAGAAAGCTGAGCGATCTGGTGCGCAAGATTGACTCTCTTGAACTGATTCAGTCTGAAGCAGGACATCTGAGAATTCGCTTGCGGCCGGTCGATAAAACAAGGTCACGAAAAACCAAGAGATGAAGCGGACGGCATCACGCGATTGTTTATGCCATTTTCAACTCGAACTGACATTGGGAGAAAACCTCAATGGGCGTTCGAAGGCTTATTCTTGCTCTTCGAAATGGGGTACAAATTCCAGAGTGCAGCCGAAGGCGGCGAAGACGCCGGGCTTCAGCCCCTGTTCCAGGCCGACGACCAGCGTGTAGATCACATCTGTGCCCGGCGGTAGGATGATGATCTACGTCAGGAAGAATTCAGAGCTCATAGGGCAGTCCTATTTTTGAAGATTCCAATTTGCATCCCAAATCCAGTCTCAAACGTTCTTGTGCATAGATTTTCTGTTGAGACCGAACCCCCCACTGACAATTGACCGTCAACAGGCACTTCCAATTGGACCCATTCATACACATATGGCGTTCTGCCATGTGGAACATGCCTACAACCTTGGGGCACCCAGGGACGGGAGTTTGAGTTTTGAAAATAGCCATCAACGGTTGCGGTGTAGGCGGCCCGACACTTGCCTGGTGGCTCAGGAAATATGGGCACGAGCCGGTTCTGTTCGAAAAGGCAACAACGCTTCGTGAAGGTGGGTACGTCATCGATTTCTGGGGAACCGGATATGACATTGCCGAAAAGATGGGCGTTCTGCCCAAACTGAAGAAAGACGCCTACTTCATCAAGCGCGTGGCGACGGTGACCTCGGGTGGTTGGACCACATCGTCAATGAGCACGAGAGCATTCCATGATCTGACGAATGGCCGTTACCTGAGTATCGCCCGGAGCGATCTGGCGCGTCACTTGTTCGACGCCTGTTCCGGAATAGACGTACGTTTTGGCACCTCCATCGCCGAAATAGACGACGGAGGTGAGAAAGTCTCCGTGCGCCTTTCCGACGAAACAGATGAGGCGTTCGATCTCGTCGTTGGAGCCGACGGTCTGCACTCGACAGTGAGAGAGCTGACGTTCGGCACACAGCAACAATTCGAGAGCCACATAGGGTTTCGTGTGGCCGCGTTCATATTGGACGGGTACCAACCGCGTGACGAACTGACTTATGTTTCCCACACAAAACCCGGACGCCAGATCTCACGCGTTGCTCTTCGTGATGACCAGACACTCTTCCTGTTTGTATGGTCCAGTGACTTCGTGGGTCACCGCCCTGTTGACGGCGCCGACGAGAGGTCAATGCTTCGTGAAATCTATAAGGATGTGGGTTGGGAAGCAGAGGCAATCCTGTCTCGTATGGATGAGGCGAGTGACGTTTATTTTGATCGTGTAAGCCAGATCAGAATGCCCCAGTGGACAAAAGGACGGGTAGCGCTATTGGGAGATGCGGCGGCCTGCGCATCATTGCTGGCGGGAGAAGGCACGGGGCTGGCCATGACGGAGGCCTATGTCCTGGCTGGCGAGTTACATAGAGCGCGTGGCGATCATCATGCTGCGTTCATGGCCTACCAGAATCGATTGCATACATACGTCACCAAAAAGCAGGACGGCGCCTTGAAATTTGCCGGACTTTTTGCCCCGAGCAACTGGTTCTGGCTGGTCGTGAGAGATCTTTCGATGAATCTTGTTTCAGTGCCATTTCTGGGCAAACAAATGCTTTCGGGAAGCTTTGCGTCGGATTTAGAACTGCCGGATTATGAAGCCGCATAGGCCGCTGCCAACGATACAGGATCCTATCGCTTGGGCCTTGGTCCTTTCACATGGTGTTTCGGGGTGTGGTCGAACTCCATGACCATTGGCGAACCTCACTGGTTCAGTACATTGAATTTCAAAAGCACCACGGAAATCTTTGTGTCATATTCAACCCAGACCGACATTGGGAGACAACCATGATGGATGTTCAAAAAGTTACCCCGGCAATCGGAGCTGAACTTCGCGGTGTCGATTTCTCCGGGACCATAAGCGCTGAGCAATCGGAAGAGATCTATCAGGCCCTGCTGGAAAATCTGGTCATCTTCATCCGCCAGACGGACATCGATCCGCCGGCCCATCTCTCGTTTGCCCGCAGTTTTGGCGAGATCGACGAGCCGCACCCGCTTTATCCGCACGTAGAAGGGTTCGAGAACATCGTCAAACTGGAAAACGACTCCGGTGCGCCGCCGGATACCAACAGCTGGCACACGGATCTGACATACAAGGCCGAGCAACCTTTTGCCTCGATTCTGGTGGCACGCCACGTGCCTCCGGTTGGCGGCGACACCATGTGGTCGAGTTGCTATGCCGCCTATGAACGTCTGCCGGACGGCATGAAGCGCGATTTGGCGGGCCTGGAGGCGGTCCACGACATGGGCGACTTTCGCAACAGTTTTGCAGAGGGGCGCAATGGCCAATCTGGCGTGCAAAGACTGAATGACGGCATGTCGAGGTTTGGCCAGAACATCCGTCCACTGATCGGCGAACACCCCGTAACAGGCACCAAGTTCCTCAATTTCAACGAAGCCTTCGTCATCCATATCGTTGGCCTGACCACCAATGACGCCAGTTCCCTGAAGACCTACCTGGCGAACCACATGAACAAACCCGAAGATCAAGTGCGGTGGCGCTGGCAGGCCGGGGACCTGGCCATGTGGGACAACCGCTGCACCATGCACTACGCGGTCGCCGACTACCTGCCGCAGTACCGGTGCATGAACCGAATCACGGTCGTGCACGACCGCCGGGAACAAGAACGCACCAACGCCGCCGCCTGAGTTTTTGATCGATAGTCTTTGTCAGTCTTCGCGATCGAGACTTGGGACTACGTTGTAGATCCTCCTGTAAGCCTTCGAAAACGTCGATGTGTTCGGGAAGCCGTTGGCGACGGCAATCTCCGGGATTCCCAGGGCGGTGCGTTTAAGCATCTGCCGGGCGCGTTCCAGTTTCAGGCCTTCATAGTATGCCCGCGGCCCAACGCCGCTGTTACTCCTGAAAATCCTCTGCAACTGCCTGATGGATATGCCCAGCTTCTGGCACATCTCGGCCACTTCAAGCGGCTCCTCGATGTGAGCCTCCATGAGCTGGACGCATCTGAGGAAAACCGGGTTGGAAGTTCTCAGCCTGGAGCGGATGTCGAGCCGCTGGTCGACGCTATCGTCACGCATGTTGTGATGAATGGCGATGTCGGCCACATTGCGGGCAATCTTGTTGCCGCTGACGTTGCGGACCAACTGGATCATCATGTCCAGGGGTGCGGTACCGCCGGAACAGGTCAGCAAGGCGCCATCTTCGACGCACACCGTGGAGAGAAGGTCTACGTCCGGGAACAGTTCCCGAAAAACTTCCGCGTATTCCCAGTGAATGGTGCAGGCCCTGCCGCGAAGCAGCCCGTATTTTGCGAGAATGTATGTGCCGGTGCAGATCGCGCTGAGCGGTGTGCCGTGGCGTTCAAGCCGACGCAGGTCCGCGCCCAGGCTGTCCGGCAGGTCCAGCCCTTCGACCTCGTCGCTGCTGCATACCACGAGCCGGTCGGACGCCTGCACATGGCTCAGTTTTTCCTCCACCTGCATCGACAAACCGCCATTAGCGGCGACCGTCTCGCCGTCAATCGATATGCAGCGAAAGACGAACTTGTCCTGCCTCAACAGTTTGTTGGCAATCCGCAGGGGTTCCACGGCGGAGGCAAATGAAATCATCGAAAAGTTTTCGATGAGCAGAAAATCGACGCGGTATGGCTCTGACGTGCTTTTCATCACGCCACACCGTCACGTGCCACGACCGTGGTGTCAAACATGGTGTGTACCGATTTCGGTTTCCAAGTCGACCCTGGCGAATGGACGGCCGACGCAGGCCGGAACGATGTCCCGGCCTGCGTCCCAGCACCCATTTATGCGGAGATGATGTTTGCCTCGGGCCCGTAGGGAAAGCCCGTGATGTTGTCAGCACCGTCGTCGTGAACCACCAGAATGTCATGTTCGCGATAGCCACCGGCACCAGCCTGATCCGCCGGCACCCAGAGCATCGGTTCGATCGATACCACCATGCCTGGTTCCAGAACCGTGTCGATGTCCTCACGCAGTTCCAGGCCTGCCTCGCGGCCATAATAATGCGACAGCACGCCGAAGGAGTGGCCATAACCGAACGACCGGTATTGCAACAACCCTTCATCGCCGAAGAAGGCATTGATCTCGGCACAGATCTGGGCGCACGAGATGCCGGGCTTGATCAGGGAGAGGCCCAGTTCGTGGGCGGCAACATTGGCCTTCCAGATCCGCAGGGATTCAGCGTCCGGCTCACCCAGAAACAGGGTGCGTTCAAGGGCGGTGTAGTAACCGGATATCATCGGGAAAGTGTTGAGGCTGAGGATGTCACCGTCCTGCAATTGGCGTGTCGTGACCGGGTTGTGGGCGCCGTCGGTATTGAGACCGGACTGGAACCATACCCAGGAATCGCGCATCTCGCTGTCAGGGAAGGACTTTGCGATCTCCAGTTCCATGGCATCGCGGCCGGCCATGGCGACGTCGATTTCCCGGGTGCCGGTCCTGATGGCGTCGCGAACGGCGGCACCACCCACGTCGGCGACACGGGCGCCTTCGGTGATGAGGGCAATTTCCTCTGCCGACTTGATCATGCGCGAGGCCATCGTGTCGTCGGCGATGTCAATCAGTTCACGCTCGCCGAGCAGGTCGACCAGGGTTTTCCGGGCCGCCAGTGTCATGTGATCCTCTTCGACACCGAGGCGACCGGCACCGCCGATCAACTGGGCGACGACACGCCAGTAGTTTCCCCGTTGCCAGTCGGTGAAGATGATGTTGTCACCGGTGGACCGGCGCCAGGGCTGGCCGCCGTCTATGTTCGCGGAAACGGTTGTGCAGGCGTCCTGGGTGACGACGCAGCCGTAGGGACGACCGAAGCTGCAGTAAAGAAAGCCTGTGTAATAGGCAATGTTGTGCATGGACGTGAGCAGCACGGCCGGCACGTCACGCACCGTCATGATGCCGCGCAGGTTTGCCAGCCGCCGTTCGTATTCAGCGCCTGAAAACGGCAACGGGGCCTTTTCGCCATTGTGGCAGGTAAATGAGTCTGGTCGTTTCGGTTGATCCAACATCTGTCTCTCCTGGGCCGGGTGAGACAAGAAGCACCCGGCGTAATATCCGGGCGTTCAGGACGATGGATGTGCCGCTGGAATGAATTCCGTAATACGGTTGCGGCACGTCACAAGCTCTCGAGCGGCGACGCCATCGCCGCGAGCCCAAACTCCTTAAACGATTTTGACGGCATCCGTCAACGGGATCGTTGATCGCCCTTGATATCGAGGACAAGCGGCACGTGATCGCTGAGACCGTTGCCGACCCATTGGTCGAAGGAACCCACTTCCAGCCGCTCAACCAGGCCGAGCCAGGATACCGGCATGAAGATATAGTCAATGTGATAGGTCGGCCCGTCCCGTTTGCGGTCGCGCCAATAGAGTGTCGGTTCGGACTCCTCGCCCTGCGCCTCGCCGCGCACTGCGTGATAGGCGCTCGCCAGGCCGAGGTCCTCGAGTTTCTTGACCTTGGTCATGTGATTGATGCGCCAGCCGGGCTTGTCCCAGATGGCATTGTTGTTGAAATCGCCACCGACAATTGTCGGGCGTTCGGTCAGGAAGCCGCGATACTTCGACAAGGCGCGGCGCAGCGGCCCGGACTGGTTCTTGCGGGTGACGCCGCCGCTGGCATTCTGAGCCCAGACGGCCAGCAGGTTGAAATCGACCGGCCCGGAGACGACAACCGGTGCAATATAGCGAAGGGTCGGGAAATGGGGTTCCGCCAGTTTCACGGAATAGCCGTTGAAGGCGAATATCCCCAGCCCCTTGTTGACATTATTGCCGACCCAGACCGGATCCGCCTGCAGCCAGTCACCGGCACCGCGGGTCCGAAGACGGTCGGGTTCAGCACATTCACAGATGACGGCCAGGTCCGGTTTGAGATCAAGCAGAGCCGCGGCCTTGCGGTCGAAGGCCATATTGCAGTTCCAGACGACAATCCTCACCGGGTTTCAGTGCCTGGCCGTCAGGTTCTGCTGGTCAACAGCTTGAGCCCGGCAAGGGCAAAAAAGACACCCAGTGTTGCCTGAATGGTCCGCCGGGCCTTGCCGTACAGGCGCACCATCACCGGTGTCGAGAAGGCCACCGCATAGAGACAGTGGACAACGATCGACAAAAAGGCGGTGCCGCCGACGATGACGAAACCAACCCAGAGCGGCGCGCCCTGCTGGAGGCCGAGCGAGATGATCGCGATCCACGCCAGGGCCGCTTTCGGATTGGTCATCTGGATGACAAATCCCCTGCCGAAATAGCCGACCGGCGTCCGTTGACCGCCTGCCAGCGCCTGGGCGTCGATGTCATGGGCAGAGGCCGCCGACCGAAAGGCCTTGTAGGCGAGCCACAGAAGAAAACAGCCGCCAACAATCTTGATCACGACCAGCGCCTGGGCGTAAGCCGCAAGCAATGCGGAAAGCCCTGTGACGGTCAGCAACGCCCAGCACAGGGATCCCATTGCGACCCCTAGTGCCAGGGCAAGGCCCGACCGGCGCCCGACCCCCATGGATGTTCCGATAACGGCCAGAACATTTGGCCCGGGGCTCGATATGCTGAGAAAAAAGGCGGAGTAGGCAAGCAGGATACCGGACAGGTAGGGGGAGATGTCATCCATTGGTGCGGCCTTTGTCTGGATTTATTTGTTCACGTAATGTTCCACACAATTTACCGGAGGGCAAGGGCGGGAGATGCATTATCGAGCAATGCAAAACAACTCCCCGTTCCCCTTGAGTGTTCTTGAGGTGAGATTGTTGGCGCGGTTCGGAGATGACGATCTGCACCCGGCCGGCGGAATCCCACCAATCATCCAGTCCACCCTGAGCAATGCCGGCGAGTAGCGGCGGACACCGGGTCTACAATTCGTTCGGCATAGTTCAACTGATTAGGCCTGGGCTTTCGAACGCAACCGGTCCGCCAGCTTCTTGCGCTCCACCGCAGCGCTGCCCCCCGACGTATTCTGGAACAGGCCCATTGTCTCGAACTCGTCTTCGTTGGGCGGCGTCAGAGCTTCATCGATGTACTCACGCTTGTTCGGATTGCTGTTGATCCGCCAATGGAGCCAGTGCGCGTGGAGGAACCCCAGGCCATATCTCGCGAGCTTTACCACTGTTTCAAAAACGTATGCCGGATAGAATTTCACAGGGTGCTCGATCGGCATTTCCGGCCGTCTGTCGCGCCGGAACTTCAACCGGAAAATCCCACCTTCAAGCGGATGAAGCTTTTCAACCTTGTGGATCAAGTAGAACTCGAAGACGCCGAAAACATCCACGCCCGTGCCTGGCCAAGCCGCAGATCGCCGCCCAATCGTCTCAATGTGTTCGGGACTGTAAAACGCGGCCCAGGCCTCTTCATAGGCCTCTTCCCACTCATTGTCCGTCATGAGGGGGTGATGGGTTACGCGATGATTGACATCGTATTTGTTCAGGTCGGGATCCATCCAGACCCCTTGGGCCAGGAGTTTCTGATGATCTTCCGATCCCGGGAGCGGGGTCAGATAGAAGAATTCCAGCATGTCTACCGGCAATTCCCGCTTGATGATGTCGATGTCCCGGAGGACCGATTCCTTGGTGTCGTTCGGAAAACCGATGATGTAGCCGGCATAACTCGTTGCGCCATGATCACGCCATTTCTGAAGCATCAAACGGTATTCGGTGATCTTGTTCTGGCGTTTTTTGGCAGCCAGAAGATTGTCGGGGTTTATATTCTCGAGACCAATGAAGACACGCATGACGCCGGCACGGCATGCCTTCTCGATAAAGTTTGGAATCTTGTGGCAAAGCGTGTCCACCTGTATGACCAGTTTAACCGCGACCCCCTGACTTTCCTTCAGCCAGATCAGGCGGTCCAGCATGGCTTCCCAGTCCTTGTTGCGGGCGAAATTGTCGTCGGTCACGAAGAACATGTTGATGCCCTGCTCGGCATTCTTGCGCACGATCTTTTCAAGATCATCGGCCGAACGGAATCGGCTCTTTCGGCCCTGCACATTGATGATCGTGCAAAACGAGCACTGAAACGGGCAGCCACGACCCAGGTCGAAACTCGCAAGGTTCTTTTCAATTCGACCAATCTTGTCGGGCGGCAGAAATGGTACTGGCTGACCCTGCATCGACGGCAGACTATTCATATAGTCGTACATCGGCTTCAGAGTCCCCTGATGAGCGTCTCGGATGACTTCATCCAGCCGTTCTTCCTCTGCCTCACCGGCGAAAATGGAAATTCCCATCTTCTGTACTTCTTGAATCTCGACCGGCAGCTCGGGTAGCATCGCTATGCATCCCGATACGTGAAATCCGCCAATGGCAACGGGAAGTCCAGCAGCCAGAAAGGGTTGCGCCAGGTCGACGGCACGAGGAAACTGATTTGATTGGACGCCGACGAAGCAGATCACGGCACTCCCGCCGGAGCGCGCGATGTCGCGAATGATCTTGTAGGGCCGGATACGCAGATTGGTCTCGTCCAGGGCAAGAGGGCGAATGTCAATGTCCGGTCCCAGCACCTGACGTTCAGCGCAATCCTGCACCAGACCATTGACTGCCGCGAGCGTGTTGGAAGGAATGAGCGATCGCATCCACTGAATCGGGTAACCGTCGTCATCATAATGCGACGGTTTGATCATGACGAATTGAAACACCCGCCTGCGCCCTGAAGCCATGTACGTTCCGAACCGCCCCCGATGTTAGTTCGCCAGCACTCTAGGGAAGATGAGCGGTAATATCAAACGAGCAATCATGCTCATGCTTATCGATGTTGGTTGATCGTCCCATATATTTGCTCAACCGGCAGTGCCCGGCTTAACGGAGGCGAAAACCCTGATAGCCGTCGGCGGCGACCTGCTCCGAGCGGCGGATATATTCCGGGAAACCGCCCAGATAGGGCATGAAGACCCGGGGCTTGCCTTCCACGTTGGCGCCCATGTACCAGCTATTGGTGGTCGTCTTGAGAGCCGCTTCGGCCAGCTCGCGTACGTGTTCGACCCAGGCTTCCTCTGCCGCTTGGTCGGCCTCGATAACAGCCAGATCGTGCGCCTGCATGTAACCGATACAGTCGCAGATCCAGTCTACATGCTGCTCGATCGTCGGCAGCATGTTGGTCAGAACCGACGGGCTGCCGGGACCTGTCACGGTGAACAGGTTCGGATAGCCCGATACGGCAAGTCCCAGATAAGAGCGCGGACCCTCGGCCCATTTGTCGCGCAGATGCTGATCGTGCCGCCCGACAATATCGACATTGAGGATGGCACCGGTCAGGGCATCGAAGCCGGTCGCGATCACGAGCGCGTCGATTTCGTAGTCGTTCCCCGCAACACGTATGGCGTTGGAAGTAATCTCCTCAATCGGGTTGGTTTTCACGTCGACCAGTGTGACCGTGTCGCGATTGAAGGTTTCGAAATACCCGCTGTCGACGCAAAGCCGTTTACCGCCGAAAATGTTCTTGGGACACAGAAGTTCGGCCACGTCCGGGTCCTTGACAATGCCGCGGATCTTGGAGCGCAGGAACTCTGCCGCGGTTTCGTTTGCCTCCGTGCTCAGCATCAGATCGCCGAAGGCGCCGTTAAAGGTCAGCCCGCCCTCCTGCCAGCGCCTCTCGTACTCCGTCTCGCGCTCTTCGGGCGTGGCTTCCAGTGCCGATCGGGTGTTGTACTGCGCATCGATGCCGGGCAGCGTCGTCTTGGCCCTAGCCCGCATTTCCGGGTAGGCCGCCTTGACGCGCTTGACCCGCTCGCGGTCGATCGGTCCGTTGCGGGCGGGAATGGAATAGTTGGCCGTGCGCTGGAAAACGATCAGCCGGGCGGCTTCGCTGGCGATCACCGGGATCGACTGGATCGACGAAGACCCGGTCCCGATGACGCCTACCCGCTTGCCCGTAAAGTCGACTTTCTCGTGGGGCCACGCGCCGGTGTGATAGACAGGGCCGGCAAAGCTTTCCAGGCCCTTGAATTTTGGCCGGTTGGGCACCGACAGGCAGCCCGTTGCCATGATGCAGTAGCGGCCCCTGGTCTCGCCGCCATTGCCATCTTCCAGGATCCAGAGCGCCTGGGCCTCGTCGTAGCGGGCGGACTTGACGTTTGTGTTGAGCACGATGTCGCGCCGCAGGTCGAAACGGTCGGCCACATGTTCTGCGTATTTGAGAATTTCCGGCTGGGGGGCATAGCGTTCGGACCATTCCCATTCCTGCTGCAGCTCGTCGGAGAACTGATAGGAATACTGCATGCTCTCGATATCGCAGCGGGCACCGGGATAACGGTTCCAGTACCACGTGCCGCCAACACCGCTGCCGGCTTCCAGGGCGCATGCAGACAGGCCCATCTTGCGCAGGCGGTGGAGCAGGTAGAGCCCGGCGAAGCCCGCCCCAACGATCACCACATCGAATTGCTTTTCCGTCATGCTTCCCCAAACTGATAGGCCAGAGCCGAACACGGCACGACGTTTCTTCCGGTTGCCGGTGCGGATCTTATGGTGTTGACGGTGCCCTTTGCAAGCAGGACGAAACCGGTCGATGATAGAGTGATCCATACACACTCGACACGAGATGAACTGCCATGACAATCGCCCGCCACTGCCTTCGGGTCCAAAATGCCGCTGAACTCGTTGAATTCTACACAAACGTGCTGGGCATGCGCGATTTCGGCACGCCGGCGGCGCCGTTGCTGGGCTATGACGCGGACCAGTGTCTGCTGGAACTGCGGGAAAGTGCGGTAGAGCCGATCGAGGCGCAGCGCGACGACTTCTACTGGAAGATCGGCATCACGCTGCGTGACCTCGACCGGGCGATGGCCCATCTGCAGCACTGCGGCCTGAACATCCCTCCCGCCTATCAGTTCGGTGACATTGGCTACATGACCCATCTGCAGGATCCGCAAGGCTTCCCCATCGAGTTTCTGCAACAGGGTTTCGAAGGCAGCGCCCTGCCGACACCAGAGGGCCACGCCGTGGGCGCCCAGGCGACCCTGGCCCATATCACGGTCCGTGTAACGGACCTTGAGACGGCGAAATCCCACTGTGAAGACGATCTCGGCATGCGCCTGATGTCTGTACAGCCGATCCACGGGCGCGGCTTCTGCCTCTACTTCTATGGCTGGAGCGATGAGGCCCTGCCCAACGCGGACCTGGAAGCGGTCGAAAACCGGGAATGGCTGTGGGCCCGGCCCTACGCGCTTCTGGAACTGCAGCATCTGGAGAGCCCGGATGCCGTGGTTCGCAAGCCGGATCCCCGCAAAGCCGGTTTCGACGGCATTGCCTACCGCGCCGGCACATCACCCGATTTGCATTACGTGAAACTGTTCGACCGCATGTAAGCCGATCAACGTACCGCGATGTGGAAGCCGAACTATTCGGGAGTACGGATTGAAATGCCGACTCCCGGCCCTATACATATCGTGGTGGCGACTGGCGCAAAAGTATGATCGTGGGGAAAAGACGGTCAAGCGGTGGGCTGATGGGGCCGTGACAGCTATTCATCTGAAGTTTTGTGCCGGAGGACGCTGAAAGCCGGTATTGCGCCCGATTGTTGTTGGGATTAGGACTGTTTGATTCGCACGCTATCAATCGCGATCAACCTCAAACATATAGGTCCGTCGTACCAGTCTTTTCCACGGTCCCAAGCTTCGTCGAAATTGAGATCTTGATATGACGTTAGGATATCAACGCCATCTTCCGGCGAGATGTCCTTCACCTCTCCGTTTTCATCGAAGTAGGCAGCCGCGCATTCGGGCCAGCGGATCTGGACCCATGCCCCCAACTTACGATTTCAGTCGCCTTGGACCATGCGTCCAGATCCAAACGGAAGGAAGTCAGGCTCTCGAACATAGCGTAGTTCATTTTCTGCTCGCCCAAACTAACAACGAAAGCGTCGAAGATGGTTTCTGGAATGCCCTCTATCTCAGGCCAGGAAATGTGAGAATTGAATCTTTCGCTATCACCTTGCTCTATCGAAAGTATGAGCATGTACATAGCTTGATAGGGTGCCATCACGTAGGCAGTGACAATTACGATAATCCCAATAACGATCAGCTTTTTCATTTTGCTGCCGACTTGACGAGTTGCTCTCCAGCGGGAGCCAAATTGCGCAGCGTGTGAGCGAGTGTCAATCGAATGTTCGGGCGGGCATCATCGCTCACGCGCTGGAGGACGCGACTCTGTTTGATGTGTTTAAGCCTGTTGAGTTTTCATTTCCCGATATCATATTGCAATCGATGAAATGCACTCAGGCAGCTCATCCGCAGCCCTCCACAGTAACGCTGAAATGCCCCTAAAACCTGTCTTCCTCGTGCACCGACACGAGGACCTCCTGTGCTGTTATGCGGGAGATGTACGTGTCGGTGCACGTACATGACAGTCTTTGAATGTAGCGGGCATCCTTGTGTGCTCAGCCAAAAGTACGGTCAAACGAGGAAAGCTTCACCTGATGGCGACGCCCGCCCGCGCCAGCAGTACACAAGCCACAAGCAGAAAGACAGCCGACCCTACTGATGACAGAGCGCGCGCAGTGTTCCAAAATGTCCAGCGTGGCAGATACACATCTCTCCAGTACGCTGCGGCATCGGGCCCAGTGTGCTCCGTCGCCGCAAGGCGGTTGTTCATGGGCACGTTGAAGACCAGCGTCACGACAAACACGCCCGCGAGATAGAGAACGCCGCCGGCGATGACGGCCATTGAGGCTGGCCCTGCGAGGAACATCCAGGCATAACCGACCAGAAACGGCGAGAGCGCCGACATGCTCAGGAGCAGGGCCATGAACACTGAGGCCATGACATCGCGATTGATGCCCTGCATGACTTCGACTCCGGCTGAGGTCTTGGCGCGCCTAAGCGATCTCATGACGAAGTCGCTGAACGTCAGGAAGACGCCGGCAACCAGCGCGAAGGCCAGGACGGAAATTTGGCACAGAACCATATACCAAGTCGATGTCATGTCTGTATCCCTCCCTCAGTAAGACAGGCTTGCCGGCCGACGCAGGTAGGTGTCGTCGGAAAGCTGTTTCAGCATGAAGTCGGCCACATCGGCGTGCGATATCTTCAGGGCCGAAGGCTTGTCGGCGGCGGTAAATCCATGCCTGTAGGCGCCTGTGTGCCCGCCTTTCGAAAAGTTGCCGGGCCGCACGAGCACCCAATCGAGAGATGAGTTCCTGACGTGGCCTTCCTGTTCTTCATGGTCGGCAAAAACATGACGCAGGATTAGCGGGAAGATCAGAACTTTGTAATGGAACGGCAGCAGGTCGCGGCTGTCGCCCGCCCCCAGCCCGGACAAGCAAACCAGTCGCTTCACGCCAGTCTCTTCCATTGCTCGGATTATGGTCCTGGTGCCTCTTGCTCTCAGCTTTTCCTTGTTTCTGAGCGGCATGCCCAGGGCGCACAACACAGCATCGCGTCCCTGAACGGCGTCTTTCACTGCGTCCGCATCAAGAACGTCGCCTTGCTGTACATGCAGGTTCGGATGGGATTGCGGGAGCTTTTCCCGGTCACGGGTAAACGCTGCGACCTCGTGGCCGCCGTCGAGGGCCTGCTTCACAAGATGGTGCCCTACGGCGCCGGTCGATCCGAATATCGTCAGTTTCATTGTCATGTCCTTTGTGAGATCACTTGACACAGTGTCAATTGACATCGTGTCAAGTATGCATTACTAGACACCATGTCAAGTGGAAATCCGGAAACCCGGAAACGCATTCTGAAATCTGCACTGAAGCTGCTCGAAGCGAGCCAGGGCAACGATGTGCGCATGACCGACATCGCCAAACAGGCGGGCGTTACCCGGCAGGCGCTCTATCTGCATTTTGCCACCCGGGCCGACTTGCTGATTGCCGTGACCCATTATCTTGACGACCTCAAGGGCAGCGAAGAGCGACTGGTGGCGAGCCGTACGGCGTCCAGCGGGACTGAACGTCTCGATGCCTTCATCGAGGCCTGGGGCAGCTACATTCCGGAAATCTACGCCATTGCGAAGGCGCTTCTGGCCATGAGAGACACTGACGAGGCGGCCGCTGCTGCCTGGGACGAACGGATGCAAGACATGCGAGAGGGCTGTGCCGCCGCCATCGACGCACTGGACGATGACGACACTCTGTCTTCCGACTTTTCCCCGGACCAGGCGACTGACATTCTGTGGACGATGCTGTCCGTGCGCAACTGGGAACACCTGACCATCGACTGCGGCTGGCCGCAGGAAAGGTATATCGGGAACCTGAAGGCGATGGCCCGGAAAGTGTTTGTGAAGGGGTAGGCTTGACCTTGCTCATCGATGCGTCACATTCGATATCACCATGACAGTCCCCTACCATCCCGAAACCTGGCTCAAGGTGACGCCCTCCGGTCTTTATTGCGAACCCGGCGGTTTCTACATCGATCCCCACCGCAGCGTCGATCGTGCCGTCGTCACCCATGGCCATGCCGACCATGCCAGGCCGGGCAACCGGCATGTCCTGGCGACGCCGGACACCCTGCGCATCATGCAGGTACGTTATGGAGAAAAGGCAGGCGAGACCCTGCAGCCGCTCAGATATGGCGAAGCGCTCGACATCAACGGCGTCGGCGTCCGGCTGGTGCCTGCCGGGCATGTGCTTGGGTCGGCCCAGGTCGTGCTCGACTGGCACGGCGTCCGGGTGGTTGCCTCAGGGGACTACAAGCGCGCGCCGGACCCGACCTGTGCATCCTTCGAAGTGGTGCCCTGCGATGTTTTCATCACCGAGGCCACGTTCGGGCTACCGGTCTTTCGCCATGAAGCCGCGAGCGTGGAAATTGCCAGGCTTCTGACATCGCTCACCCTGTTTCCCGAACGAACCCACCTGATCGGCGCCTATGGGCTGGGGAAATGCCAGCGCCTGATCGCCGAGCTGCGGTGTGGCGGATATGACAAGCCGATCTGGCTGCACGGCGCATTGATGAACCTCTGCGCCCTTTACGAGGAATGCGGTGTCGCTCTCGGCCCGTTGCGTTCTGTCGCCGATGCCGGCGATCAGAATCTTGCCGGTGAAATCGTCCTGGCGCCGCCGTCGGCGCTTGCCGACCGATGGTCACGGCGGCTGGTCGATCCGGTGACCGTCCTGGCGTCAGGATGGATGCGGGTGCGCGGGCGGGCGCGTCAGCGCGGTGTCGAACTGCCGCTCGTCATTTCCGATCATGCCGACTGGGATGAACTCCTGGCCACAATCGACGAGGTCGAGGCAAAAGAAATCTGGGTGACCCACGGGCGCGAAGATGCCCTGGTCCATTACCTTGGCACCCGGGGGCTGCGCGGCCGGGCACTGGCCCTGATCGGGCGCGAGGAAGAGGCCGAAACATGAACCGGTTCGGCGAAGTGCTCGACCGGCTTGTCTTCATGCCGTCGCGCAATGGCAAGCTTGCGCTGATCGTCGACTATCTTCGGTCAGCGCCCGATCCCGACCGTGGCTACATGATTGCCGCCCTGTGTGGCGACTTAAAGTTTCCCGCCGTCAAACGATCGGTGGTCGGCGAACTGGTGGCCTTGCGGGTGGATCCGGAGCTTTACCGACTGTCGCGGAACTTTGTCGGCGACACGGCGGAAACGGCGGCCCTGATCTGGCCATCCGGAGAAGCCTCAGCCGATGCGCCAGGTCTGGCCGACGTGGTGACGGCACTCCTCACTGCAAAACGCCCCGATGCCCTGGGTCTGCTTGAGACCTGGATGGACCGGATGGATGCCAAGCAACGATGGGCGCTTCTCAAGCTGGTCACCGGGGGTTTGAGGATCGGGGTATCCGCCAGGCTTGCCAAGCAGGCCCTGGCCCAGTTCGGTTCGGTTGACGTCGCCGACATCGAGCAACTCTGGCACGGGCTTGAGTCCCCCTACGAGCCCCTGTTCGCCTGGCTTGAAGGAAGCGCACCCCGCCCGGAAATCGACCTGCGGCTGACGTTTCACCCGCTGATGCTGGCAAACCCGATCGGAGACGCCGAAATCGGCAGGATCGATCCGGCGCTTCATGCGGCGGAATGGAAATGGGACGGCATCCGCGTGCAGGTGACCGCGAGCGAAGGCAGCGTCCGGCTTTATTCGCGCACCGGGGACGATATCTCGGCCGCCTTCCCCGAACTGGTCGATCATTTCAGGTTCGATGCCGTCCTCGATGGCGAACTGCTGGTGATGCGCAATGGAGTCATCGCCCCGTTCAACGACCTGCAGCAGCGCCTCAACCGGAAATCCGTGAGCGCTGCCATGATCCGCAAACATCCAGCCCACGTGCGGTTCTATGACATCCTGTTCGAAAACGGCGAGGACTTGCGGCCCCTGACCCTCGACCAGCGCAGGGTGCGCCTCGAGGCTTGGCACGAGACAACGCAAACGGCCCACGGCGACCTGTCCGAAATCGTGACCTTTGCCCACGTCGACGATCTGGCGCGGCTTCGTGATGAGGCGCGGGCGCGCAACATTGAGGGGCTGATGATCAAGCGGCGCGACAGTCCCTACATCGCGGGCCGGCCGAAAGGGCCCTGGTTCAAATGGAAACGCGATCCTCTGTCGGTCGATACGGTGCTGATGTATGCGCAAAGGGGCAGCGGCAAACGGTCGTCCTTCTACTCCGACTATACTTTCGGCACCTGGCGGCGACACGAAGACGGGCACGATGAACTGGTTCCCGTAGGCAAAGCCTATTCCGGTTTCACCGACGACGAACTGATGCAGATCGACAAGTGGGTCAGAAACCACACGGTCAACCGGTTCGGCCCGGTCCGGGAGGTCGAGACCGGTCTCGTCCTGGAGGTCGTGTTTGACGCCGTACACCGGTCGAAACGGCACAAATCGGGCGTTGCCATGCGATTCCCTCGTATCCGGCGCATCAGATGGGACAAACCGGTCGCGGAAGCCGATCGCCTCGAAACGCTGCTGGGGATGCTGGAAGAAGGGCACACGCCATGATTATCCAGTTTTATGGTTACAGTAATTTTGTCGATTAGAAGATTGCACATGGCCACCCGTTGATCTATTCAAGGACCCCGTTTCCAGAGTTTCAATGATTTCGAGTGTTTCGACCCATGACCTCTATCCTTACCAAACGCCTGGCTGAAAAAGGCTGGCTTCTCGCAGACGGCGCTACAGGCACCAATCTGTTCGCCCGCGGGTTGCAGCATGGCGATGCGCCGGAAATCTGGAATCTCGAGGAGCCCGCAAAGGTTCGCGATCACTACCGGTCGTTCATCGACGCAGGGTCCGACATCGTCCTGACCAACACATTCGGCGGCACGGCCAACCGTCTCAAGCTTCATGGCGCGGACGACCGGGTCCATGAAATCAACAAGGCGGCAGCCTCGCTCCTGAAGTCCGAGATTGAAGATTCGGGCAAGGCTGTCATCTGCGGCGGTTCTGTCGGACCGACCGGCGATCTGTTCGAGCCGATCGGCCCGCTGACAATCGATGACGGCGTTGTCTCTTTTTCCAATCAGATCCAGGGGCTCAAGGACGGTGGCGCCGATGTGGTCTGGATCGAAACCATGTCCTCTGAGGATGAAGTCAAAGCCGCTCTGATCGCCTCGGAGAATGTCGGACTGCCGGCGGTGTGTACCCTGTCGTTCGACACCAACGGGCGCACCATGATGGGCATCAGCCCGGAAAACTTTGTCGCCATGATTCACGATGCCGACATCAAACCCGTGGCCTTTGGCGGCAATTGCGGCACCGGTGCACCGGACCTGCTGGCAGGCCTGCTCAGCATGCGCGGTCAGCTTGACGATGGCGACATTCTGGTTACCAAGGCCAATTGCGGTATCCCGGAATTCCGCGACGGTGAGATCTGTTACTCGGGCACAGAAGAATTGATGGCCCAGTACGCCGTGCTCGCCAGAGATGCCGGCGCCCGTATCATCGGTGGATGCTGCGGCACGACACCCGATCACGTCCGCGCCATGAAGACCGCCCTTGAAACAACCCCGCCAGGCGAGCCGCCGACGATCCACGATGTGGTGGAACGTCTCGGGCTGCTGACCGGTTCGACAAAGTCTCTGCTCGACGGCAGCGCGCCTGCAGAAAGCACGCGGCGGCGCGGCGGCAGACGGCGGTCAGCCGCCTGATATCCAGTCAGTTTTTTGAGGTGTCCTGATATCTGGCCAACCGCTGTTCCAGCGTCCCGGAATGCAGCTCGAACAGATGATTGTCGTGGTCGTGAAAGTATAGCGACCGCCCCTCTCCTTCCACCCGCGGCCGGGGCGGCCTGATGTCCACGCCTTGCGCCCTGATGCGGTCCTCGTAGGCGTCGAGAGCGGCATCATCGACCTTGAAGGCCACGTGATTGTACGAGCGTTGCGCAAGGGGGTCGCCTTCCATGATTGCGATCCATGTACTGCCGATCACGAAAAACTTTTCGCGCGAGATCGAATAGGTGTCGTCGCCGCTTGCGTATACTTCCCGGGCATCGAAAACGCCCACCAGAAAGTCGGTCATGCGCTCCAAGTCGGAGACCACGAACGTAATGTGGCTGATCCCTTCGATCATTGAGCCTTGCCTTTCCGTGGAGTCTGTATCATCACGCCGGACGCCGCCAACTTGATCACCGCGGCGGCATGACTTATTCTGCCCCCATGCGATAGCACCTCCCACATCGGGTGCCAAGATTTGGCCACCCCCTTCAAAGGCCCTACGGGCCTGGCGTTGGCACGTGCACATCTACCGACATTTCATGTGACCGGATCGCGCTTTGCTTGTTCAAAACGCCCGTTTCCCGTGCGCGACGCGGCACGCTCGTGCTGCTTCGCAGACACGGGACCGTCCCACACGCAAGCGCCTGCGTTCGGAACGGTCCGGACCAAATCCGGGAAACGAGGTTTAGTGACAGCAGGCAGGGTTCGAGGTCGACTAAACGCAATAGGCTTTATGAGGATTCACGACAATGACACTTCCCCTTTACCAATGGAGTGCTGCGGATATGGCTGCGGCGATCCGTGACAAGAGAGTCTCCAGTCAGGAGGTGGTGCAGGCCCATCTCAACCGTATTGCCGAGGTCAATGAGGCGGTCAACGCCGTAACGGTGGTCATGGGAGAGCAGGCCCTGCGGGATGCCCTAGAAGCTGACCGGCAGGTAGCACGGGGCGACAGCGTGGGACCGCTCCACGGTGTTCCCATAACGCTGAAGGAAAACTTCGACGTGGTCGGTACCGCGACGACGATGGGTGTGGTTGGCTTGCGCGACACGTTTCCGGAAGCCGACGCGCCGGTGGTGGCGCACCTGAAGCGCGCCGGCGCGATTCCCATCGGCCGGACTAATCTGCCGGACTATGGCGCGCGGTGGCATACCGACAACGACCTCAGGGGCGCCACGCTCAACCCCTGGGATCCGTCCCGGACGCCCGGCGGTTCAAGCGGTGGCGAGGCTGTGGCGATTGCCACCGGCATGTCTCCGCTCGGGGTCGGCAACGACATGGGCGGCTCCCTGCGCCACCCGGCACAATGTTGCGGGATAGCGGCCCTGAAACCGTCGCTGGGCAGGATTTCCCAAACCGCTACGTCGATATTTACCGAACCGCCGCTTTTCTACAGCCAGATGGCGGCGGTCAATGGACCGATGGCGCGGCATGTGGGAGACCTCCGGCTTGCCTTGCAGGTCATGAGCCAGGCCGATCCCGGCGATCCGTTGTGGATACCTGCCCTCGATCCAAGCGCGGACATGGCCTTTCCCATCAGGATTGCCCTGACCACAAATCCGGCTGGGCACGGGGTCGACCGTGACGTTGAACACGCGGTTCACAAGGCCGCCAATGTACTGGCCGATGCGGGCTACGTGATCGAAGAGATCGATCCGCCATCGGTCGAGGAATCCGGTCTGGTGCTGGAGCGGATCGCAAATACGGAATTTGTGAGCTACCTGCCGGCAATGCTGGAGGGCATGTCCAGCGACAACGGCACCATTCTCAAGCGGATCATCGATGATTTCGAACCGGACCTTGCAACCTACATGACAGCAATTGGCGACCGTCACCGAATAGCCAGGGCGTGGTCACTGTTCATGGCCAAGTTTCCACTGGTGCTGGGGCCGATATCTACCATGCAGCCGTTTCACGTTGGCTACGACCTTGAAGGCCCGGATGAGCTCTATCGGTTCGTGCGCTCGATCCGGCTGACCGAGGTCTGTAATCTGCTCGGGCTACCGAGCGTGGCTGTGCCCGTTCAAATAACCAACGGCCTGCCCCAGACGGTCCAATTGATTGGACCGAGGTTTCACGAAGAACTCTGTCTGTCTGCTGCAGAAGCCATCGAGCAGCATCGGAAGGCTCTCACACCGATTGACCCTTTAGGTGGACCTGACTCTCGGTGACTGACGGTTGAACTGGAGTCTGGTTGTCGTCATCGCCCAACTGTGAGTTGCCGGTGTCCGCCCAACTGTGTTTGATGCGTGCCATGACAAGGATTTGGCTTGGTATTGTTTTTGTTGTGCTGTTCTGCGGTGCTGCCGGTTCCAATGAACTGGCGGCCGACCGGCGCCTGCATATGCTTGACGCGCCGTACATGCAAGGACCGGCGCTGTCCCCGGCACAGCTCTCCGGCCGTGTCGTCGTCGTTACCTTCTTTGCATCCTGGTGCCCGCCCTGCATTCATGAGTTCGCGGTGCTTAAAAAAATCCGAAGCGAATACGAATCGTCCGACGTGACACTGGTTGCCGTTAATGTTCATGAGGCTTTCGGCAACGATGCCGGCGGTTTCAGGCTCAAGCGGTTCCTGAAGCGGGCGGATCCGGGGATATCCGTCGTCAAAGGGGATAAGAGGCTTCGCGATCTATTCGGCGGCGTGGCACGCATCCCGACGATGTTCGTGCTCGACGCCCAGGAACGCGAAGTCTTCCGGTTCATTCATGAAAAGGATGCGACGGTGCGCTCGGTCGATCATGCGACCTTGAGCGGTGTGCTGGCGGCAACCGGGATCGCCGCACGGTGAAGCGATCAGCGGCGACGGAAATTCCGCCGTGCCTGGGAACGGTTAGCCGGAGAAGGCTCGTCCTTGTGCCGGTAGGTCACACGCCCCTTGTCCAGGTCGTAAGGTGTCATTTCAATAGTCACGCGGTCCCCGACCAGGGTGCGGATGCGGTTCTTCTTCATCTTGCCTGACGTGTAGGCGACAATCTCGTGGTCGTTCTCAAGCTTTACGCGAAACCGCGCATCGGGCATGACATCGATCACGACGCCTTCCATTTCTATCAGTTCTTCTTTTGCCATATTCGGTCGTCTCTCTTTCGTTAAAGTGCAGGTTGTTCGTTCAACAAGTTCAATGGAGCAGCGCCCTCAATTGGCACCGCTTTTCCAATACGTTTCGGCGGCGTCGAACCTGTCGCGTGCGCCGATCGCGTTTTTGCAGGCCCTGTGTCCCATATTGTGAGGCCAATGTCGACAACGAACACAGGAATCGGCTCATTTCCGCACTAAACAAGTACGGGCAGCACCTGACGGCAGGACGCTCTTTTTACGGCGTCTTACGGTGTCGTGTTCCGGTGCGGCCACCGGCCCGATAACCAATCAGACAGTACTCCGGGCCAGTTTAACCTCACATTAACCACGATGATCACAAAGTTGTGAACACTGAAATTCTGTATGCGGACGACTGGATTTCACCACGGCATCTTTGCGCAAGCAAAGGTCTTGGAGCATACAGTGATGACTATTTCCAGACGACAATTTGCGCTCGGCGCCGTGTCGAGTGCTGCTTTACTGACTGGCGGGTGCGCGGCATCTTTCGGCGACCCGCAGTCCTATCTCACCGATGTGGTCGATCCCCGGAACATGAGCCCGGTTTTCCACTGGACCGACGTTGCCCTCCAGGCCCTGCGCGACCAGACGATTGCCCCACCGCTTGCCACGCGCGCGCTGGCCATGGGACACGTCGCCGGTTTCATGGCCGTCAACGGCATCGGACAGCACTATCAATCTACGTTTGGCACACTCGAAGGACCGACCGGTGCCGATCCGGCGGTGGCCTACGGTGTCGCCTTCTGCGACGCGATCGCGGAACATTTCCAACAACCATTCGTGCTGGACCGGGCCAATTTTCTGAGGAGATACCACCCTGGCGATGCGAAATCCCGGGCCGTGACCTGGGGTGAAAAAGTCGCCGCCCACGTTGTTCGGCTGCGCACCAATGACGGGGCGGAACCGAGCAAGGTGAATTTCTATCTCGACCGCTACCCAAGACGGCGCGATGCCTTGCGCTGGACGCCAACCGGGCCGCTATACGACGCCGGTGAAGGTCCCGCCTTCTCGCCCACGTTTCACCGGGCTCTGCTGCCGGGCTTCGGTGCGGTCAAGCCGTGGGGCATGAGCACTTCAAGTCAGTTTCGGGCACCGGCCTTTCTCGATCCGGCAAGCCCGGAGTTTGCCGAGGAGTTCTCAGAAATCCGGGAAATAGGCGCATCTAACAGCCGGTCGCGCACCCGTGACCAATCGGAGATCGCCCTGTTCTGGGAAGACGGCCCCTGGGGCATTACACCGCCCGGTCATTTCACGCTGATCGCCATACAGCTCCTGCAACATCGAAACCTTTCGCTGGCCGAGCAGGCCCGGGCCTTCGCCCTGATCAGCATGGCAATGGCGGATGCTGGGATTTCCACCTGGGACAGCAAGTTTGCCCACGATATCATCAGGCCCGAAACCGCCATTCGTTACCGTGCCGCGGCTTTCGGCAACCCGGACCCACGGGTGCGGTCCGAGGACACCTGGAAAAGCTTCATTCCGACGCCACCCTTCCCGACCTATACATCCGGCCACAGTTGCTTCGGCGCGGCCGCCACGCGCATGCTCGCCCACATCCTGGGCCGGGACCGGATCGCGTTTTCCGGCAGGTCGCCGGACCTGGTGATCTGGCCCAAGCACCTCGAAAATGCCGTGCGTCACTGGCCAAGCCTGTCGGCGGCGGCGGACGAAAACGGCCTGAGCCGCATTTATGGCGGCGTCCATTGGAACGTGGACAATGTCGTGGCCCTCAAAGTCGGCCGGGACATCGCCGATCATATTCACGCGCATTCGATTGGCCGGAGCGTGTGAACATGACTGTCCCCACAATCACGAACAAGCGCCCTCTCACCCGGCTTGCAAGAACACTTCTGGCGGGGCTGACTGGATCGGCGGCATATGCCGGGTGTATCGTTTCCGGCCTGGCCGAACCCCTGTCTCTCAACTACGACACACTCTCGTTTTTTGAGGAACCGCTGGCGGTGGACATCGGCGGCGCCACGGTCAACCACAATCATCTGATCGACGTCTCGGCGGCGCGGAACTTCACGGACGAGGACAGCGAAGTTAAGCTGCGCGGCAGCCTCGAAGTGGCTGCCGAAACCCAGCTTCCCAATGCCCTGACAGTGGGCGCCACATTTCACGGCTCCTACTCGATCGGCGAAGAACGGTCGTTCGAAGAGCGGTTCGGCGTCAGTGTGGGCGGTGTTTGGGGGACGGTGGCCGCAGGCGACGTGACAGGCATGGTGCGCGAAAACACGCGTCGGATGCGCGGCACCGGAAATGCGGCACTCGCCGGCGACGATGCCCTGGGGGGCCTGGAGGAGACCGGTGTCGCCTATCGCGGCCGATACAGTGCGTTCACCGTGACCGGTGCTGCCGACCGGGACGGGAACTTCGATGTCGGCGTGGCCTATGAACGACCGTCCCGCTACGTCGACCATCGCATCACCGCACGCTATACACGCGGCGAATACCGCTCGGAAGACGGGCGGGACCACATGAAGACCGATGCCATAGGCGTGGTCGGCGAGATCATCCGGGGAAGGCTTCTGGTCGACCTCGGCGTCGGCTACGAGCACCTGGACGGGGCCATCGTCGACGCCGACCGCTACTCTGTTTCTACAGGGTTGAACTACAAGGTCGGACAATTGACCGCCTCGGCAGAAGGACATCTGGAGTCGATCGACGGAGACGAGGTCTACAGCCTGGCCGCCGGATCGCGTTACGACATCGCACGGGGTCTGTCGGTCAATCTCGGGTACAATTTCCGCTCGTCTCCAGGCCTGGTCGACGGCATCGGGCTGTTGCCGGGCAAGGCGTCGGAGGTCATCGTGTCCGGACGATACGAGTACTGACGATTTCCCTGGTTTCCTGCGGAATCCACGGCATTATCATAAACTTCAGGAACTGGTCTTAACCCCCTCTTAACCCTATCTCTTTCGAGAAAATTAGGGTCGATGAACTAGTGTTTCCTCGGCAACAAATGAGGGTGGCTATGTTAACGCGTATCCTGAACCGCGACGTGCCCATGCTGGTGGCGCTTGGATTGTTTGCAATCGCAGCGATCACCACGGGTATCGGCACCAGCGAAAAAATGAAGAACGTACTGCTCCAGCAGGATGCTCTTGAAGCGGCCAAGAGCTGGACCACGTTCCTCGAACGCAAGCATGACCTCAAGGTTGCCAACAACAGAGCGTCCGGCGATCTGCCCGGGAAGGCACTGCCGCATCCGGAAGCCAAAATCCAGTACCGCCTCTACGACGCTCAGGGCGACCTGTTGCACGACAGCAGCCAGCCGCAGAACGCCCCGGCCAAACAGCGCGAAAAGGCCCAGCTGAAACCGTCGTCCTGGGCGGAACTGCTCAGCGGCCGTTCCTTCGTGCGCATTCTCCGCGGCCAGAACGACGGCGCCAACCAGACACGCGCAGACGTCTTCCTGCCGATCCTGACGGACGGCCAGGCAGGCCATGTGCTGGAAGTCAACATCAACCAGACCAAGAAGGCCGAGCGTTTCGACCGGGTTTTCAAGATCAGCGCGATTGTGACAGTTGCCCTGCTGGCCGTGGGTATCGGCATCCCGGGTGGTTTGTTCTGGCACCATGCCCATGCCAGGCGTCGGATCGAGCTCGAAGTCGACTTTCTCGCGCACAATGACAGCCTGACTGGCCTGGCGAACTACAAATCGTTTGAAAGCAAATTAACTGCCATCCTCTCGAGCACGGATCTGCAGCAACACGAAGTCGCCATCCTTTCGATTGGCATTGACCGTTTCAAACACGTCAACGATTCCTTAGGGCACGCCGTCGGCGACGCCCTGCTCCAGGAAATGGCCGCCCGGTGCCGTGCCTATACACGCGAAACCGATGTGGTCGGCCGCATGACCGGCGACGAGTTTGCCGTGATCGCACCCGGTTTCCGGTCAAGTGACGAACTTGCCGCATTTGCCTCCGATCTGCGGAACCTGCTCATGGAGCCACTCGACATTCAGGGCAACTACCTGTGTCCAAGCGTCAGCATCGGCATATCGGTCGCCCCGGGAGACAGCCGGAAGGCGTCCATGCTGATCAAGAATGCAACAACGTCGCAGAACTGGGCCAAGCAGGAAGACTCCAATCGCGTCCGGTTCTTCCATGAAGACATGGATCAGGCGGTCAAGGCGTCCCTGACCCTTGAGATGGACATGCGCCGAGCCCTCGATCTCGACCAGTTTGCGCTGGTCTACCAACCGCAGTTCAACCTCCAGACCGGTGAACTCATAGGCTGCGAGGCTTTGGTCCGCTGGGAGCATCCTGAACTGGGCACGATCGCGCCGGACCGGTTCATTCCGCTGGCTGAAAAACTGGGCACGATCACGGAACTGGGCGAATGGATCCTGGAGCGCGCCTGTTCGGACGCCGTCACCTGGCCCAAACCCATCACGGTCGCCGTCAACCTGTCACCTGCACAATTCACGGGCGATGCCCTGGCCACCCTTGTCTCCAACGTGATGGAAACCACCACACTGCCAGCAGAACGCCTGGAGGTTGAAATCACCGAAGGCCTGACCCTCCACGACACCGACGAAGCCCTCAGCCTGCTGCACCGGCTGCGCAAGCTCGGTGTCTCCATTGCCATGGACGATTTCGGCACGGGGTATTCCAGCTTGTCCTACCTGACACGTTTCCCCTACACGAAACTCAAGATCGACCGTTCCCTGCTGTGGCGGATCGAGGACGACGCCAATGTGGCATCGGTCATCGAGTCGATCGTCAAGCTTGGGAAATCGCTCAAGATGAAGGTGATCGTGGAAGGCGTGGAAACCGAGTCCCAGGCCCAGATCCTGCGGGATTCGGGCTGCGAACTGGTTCAGGGCTTTCTGTTCGCGAAGCCGATGCCCGAAGCAGACCTGGTGGCCCGCCT
>JAJFHC010000130.1 GCA_021775835.1 Hyphomicrobiales bacterium
CTGGGCGATCGCCGCCAGCCCCCTGTGTTCAAAACTCTATTGTGCACCCGGCAACGGCGGAATCGAGCAGGTCGCCGAATGCCTGCCCGATGTGAACATCAACGACCATGAAACAATCGTCGGACTGTGCCGTGACCTGGCCATCGATTTTGTCGTCGTGGGGCCCGAAGCGCCACTTGTGGCGGGCCTCGTGGACGTTCTGGAGGCGCGAGGAATCCGGTCGTTCGGACCGAATGCCGCCGCCGCGCGGCTGGAAGGCTCAAAGGGCTTCGTGAAGGATCTGTGCGCCGAGCACGGTATTCCCACCGCCGGTTACGGGCGTTTCACACAAGCAGCACCTGCCCATGATTTTGTCAGAGCCAATGGTGCGCCCATCGTCGTCAAAGCCGATGGGCTGGCCGCCGGCAAGGGCGTCATCATCGCAGGCACTGAGGCGGAGGCGAATACCGCCATCGATGACATTCTTGCAGGGCAATTCGGCGACGCCGGTGCGGAGGTGGTCGTGGAAAAATTCCTCAATGGCGAAGAGGCCAGCTTCTTTGCCCTGGTTGACGGTGAAACCGCCCTGCCCCTTGCTACCGCCCAGGACCACAAACGGCTCGGTGATGGCGACACGGGGCCAAATACGGGCGGCATGGGCGCTTACTCACCCGCCCCGGTGATGACCGACGAAATGTGCGACCGGGTGATGGCCGAGATCATAAACCCGACAGTTGCCGCCATGAGCAAGGCCGGCACGCCTTTCAAAGGGGTGCTGTTTGCGGGCCTCATGATCACGGACGGCGGCCCGCAACTCATCGAATACAATGTGCGTTTCGGCGACCCTGAATGCCAGGTGCTGATGATGCGTCTGAAAAGCGATCTCCTGGGCGCCCTGATCGCGACCTCGGATGGCAACCTCGCAGCCCACGACCTGCAGTGGCGTGATGAAGTGGCCCTGGCCGTCGTTCTGGCAGCGAAGGGATATCCGGGGAGTTACAAGAAGGATACGGCAATCGACGGCCTGATCGAGGCGCACGCCCCCGGCAACATCGAGATCTTTCACGCGGGAACCCGCAATGACGCCGGCGTCATCCGCGCAATTGGTGGCCGTGTCCTTAACGTCACGGCACTGGGTGCTTCGGTCGCCGACGCACAGTCCGCGGCTTACAACGCCGTCGATGCTATCGACTGGCCGGACGGGTTTTGCCGACGGGACATTGGATGGCGGGCGATTGAACGCGAGGCATCGACGAAGGGCGAGGTTTGAGGGCACGCCAGCGGCTCAAGAACAGGAACCAGGTCATGACAACAGGACACGTCTTCATAGCCTCCAGTATCGATGGATACATCGCTCGGCCAGACGGTGACCTTGACTGGCTGATGAAACAACCGACTGACGGCGAAGAACACGGCTATGACGAGTTCATGAATTCGGTCGACGGTCTGATCATGGGCCGGGGCGCTTATGAGAAAGTGCTTACGTTCGGCGAATGGCCTTACATCAAACCGGTCATCGTATTGAGCCGGACACTGACACAGGACGATCTTCGCGACGACCTCTCCGGCCGTGTGCGAATTTGCGACGCGACGCCCAACGAGATCATGGTGATGGTGGCGGATGAAGGTTGGCAGCGCGTCTACGTCGATGGCGGAAAGATCATCCAGGCCTTTTTGAGGGATCGTCTGATCGCTGACATGCTGATTACGAGAATACCTGTTCTGTTGGGAGACGGCATTCCGCTGTTCGGATCTCTGGATGCAGACGTTGACCTCGTCCATCTGGAGACCACGACATTTGCGTCAGGTCTGGTCAGCTCAAAATATCGAGTGGTGTGATTGGGCCTGGCCCGCAACACGATCAAACTGCTTGGTTGCCGCTTTCGCTGTAGATAGATTACTTATGCATACGCGCGGCCATACCTTACGCGGTTCGAACAACCTTGTCTCCAGCCAGTCTTTTGAATTGTCAGTAACCCCATGAAAATTACCGAAATCATCAGCCATGTGCTTCAGTACGACCTGCCGGAAGAACTCGGATACTCCCAACAATACTACGCCAAGCGGACCGCTCACCTCGTGGAGGTACGCACCGACGAGGGCGTGACAGGCTGGGGCGAGTGTTTCGGTCCCGGCAATGTGGCGCGCGCCAACAAGGACATCGTCGAAAAAGTCATTCAGCCCCTGGTGGTCGGTCACGACCCCGTCGACCGCGATGTCATCTGGCACAAGGTGTACAACCTGCTGCGCGATCACGGTCAGAAAGGCATGCCGCTGCAAGCGCTCTCGGGCGTCGATATCGCGTTGTGGGACATAACCGGCAAAATCACCGGCTTGCCGATCTGCAAGCTCATAGGCGGCGCCTACCGGAACCGCGTCCCGGTTTACGGTTACGGCATGATGCTGCGTCGTGAAGATGCAGCTTCCATGGTTTCCCGTTTCACTGACGAAGCCGCCGCAATCAAGGCCGCAGGATTTGCCGCGACCAAGATGAAGGTGGGTCTGGGCCCTGCAGACGACGTCAAGCTCGCCGAAGCGGTTCGCCGGGGCGTTGGCGACGGTTTTCCATTCATGGTCGATGCCAATCATTGTTACACGACCAACGATGCTTTTTATGTGGGACGCGCCCTGGAAGACCTGGATGCCTACTGGTTCGAGGAACCGGTCGCGCCGGAGGACCTTGACGGTTACCGGGAGTTAAGGGCGGGCCTGAAGATCAACATCTCCGGCGGCGAGGCGGAGTTTACCCGATGGGGCTGGCGCCATCTGCTGGAGGGGCGGTGCCTCGACATCGCCCAACCGGAAGTTTGTGCCTTGGGCGGGATTACCGAGTACCTGAAGGTTCTGGCGCTTGCGCACACGCATTTCGTGCCTGTTGTGAACCATGTCTGGGGATCGGCTGTGGCGGTCGCCACCAACCTCCATCTGCTGGCGGCGATGCCGCCGTTGCCGGGCGGCCTGTTTTCCCGTGAGCCGTTGCTCGAGTTCGACACGACCGACAACAAGTTCCGTGATGACTTGTTGACCAAGCCTCTGGATATTCAGGGACAGGTTGCCCGAAACGGCGGGTTTGCGACCGTTCCCGAAGGTCCGGGCCTTGGTATCGAACCGGACGTTGCGTTCATCAAACATTTTGCAATCGACACCTGATCGATCGCTCGAAGGGGATGTGAAAACCATGACTCGCGCGGCATTTCATTGCGCCGACTGGGGCACGACGAGCTTCCGCCTCTGGTCGGTCGCGGCCGGTGGAGAGGTCCTGGCAGAGCACAGAAGTGACCAGGGAATGTCGGCATTGAAGTCCGCCGACTATGAAAACGTGCTCGAGACAGCCCTGTCCCAAATGGACGAGGCAACCGCCAACCATAATCTGCCGGTCGTGATCTGCGGCATGGCAGGAGCAGCACAAGGCTGGTTGGAGGCCCCGTATGCCGACCTGCCCACAGATCTGACATCACTGCCCTTCAAAGCCTTGCAGGTGCCGACCGCACGACGCGATGTGCGGATACTGCCCGGGCTTGCACAACGCGACGCCTCTGCGCCCGACGTCATCAGAGGTGAGGAAACATTGCTTCTCGGGGCGATCCTGCAGCAGACTGTGCACGGCACCATATGCCTGCCCGGAACCCATTCCAAATGGGCCGAAGTCGATGCCGGCACTGTTACGGGTTTCCGGACGGCCATGACCGGTGAGGTGTATGCACTGCTGGCGAAACACTCGACACTCGCTCATTTCTTGCCATTGACGCACGGTGCGATGGCACTTGATCCGGTGTTTGCCGGTGCCGTCCGCGACGCCATTGCTGCGCCTGAGACAATTCTGGGAATGCTGTTTTCCGTCCGCGCCACCCCTTTGCTCATGGGCAGAGAGACGGCAGCAACCATGCCGGCGCGGCTTTCCGGCCTGCTCATCGGACTGGAGATCGCCGGCATGAAGCAACGAGCCGGCAGCCGTGTCACGCTGATTTCCAAGGGCACCCTCGCCCGGAACTATACCGCTGCCCTGGCTGTTGCGGGCATAGAAATTGATCTTTACGACGCCGATGCCATGGCCCTTGCTGGATTGTGTCATGCCGCGCACGCGCTATGGGGCGACACACTGACATGACAAAGGAAATGTCCGATGACTGAGTCGACTGAATGGCGGAATTTTGACCGAAAGCTCGTGGCCATTCTGCGCGGGATCCAGCCTCATGAGGTCCCCGACATCGTGTCCGGCCTGATTGAGAGCGGCTTCCGGGCTATCGAAGTGCCGCTGAATTCGCCGGATCCGTTCCGCTCGATTGAAGCGGCCGTAAGGGCCGGCGAACCACTGACCCCCGGTTCCTGTCTGATTGGTGCAGGAACCGTGCTTTCGTCGGAGGATGCCCGTCGGGTTAAATCGTGCGGCGGAAACCTGGTTGTCTCCCCGAACGTCGATCCGGCAGTCATCGGGGAAACCGTTTCGTCCGGCATGGTCAGCTTGCCCGGCGTGTTCACGGCCTCCGAAGCCTTGCTGGCCGTGGCTTCAGGGGCGACCGCGCTCAAGTTCTTTCCAGCATCGATTCTGGGTGCCGGCGGCATTCGCGCGATACAGGCGGTTTTGCCGGATGACACAGAGGTTTGCGCCGTTGGCGGTGTCGGTTTGGAAGATTTTCCGATCTATATGAAGGTGGGCATATCTGCATTCGGCCTGGGCTCGGTGCTCTATGCGCCATCCATGTCAGCGGACGATGTGATCCACAACGCCCGAGCCGTGATCGAAGCCTATGACCTTGCGCTTGCTCGAGCCGACTGAACTGGCTACTGCATCCGGCGATCTTGGTCAGGGGCAAGGACACTTTGCCTAACAGTTTCGAGTTTTCTTGCCCTTACGTCCAAATTGCGTAAACCTGCCGGCACCATGAGCGACAGCAGAATCAACAGACAGGCGGAGTTTTCCGGAACGCGGGCGGTGACAGTGGGCTATGAACTCGACGATGTTCGACTTGAAACTTATATGTCTGGTCACGTGGACGGATTTTCGGGGCCCATCACAGTCGAACAGTTCAAGGGCGGACAGTCCAATCCGACCTATCTGGTCTCGACGCCGGGTGAAAAATACGTACTGCGGCGCAAACCTCCGGGCAAACTGCTGCCGTCGGCCCACGCGGTCGACCGGGAGTACCGGGTCATCAGCGCGCTTTACGACGCGGGATTTCCTGTCGCCAGGCCTTATTGCCTGTGCGCAGACGACGCCGTGGTCGGAACCATGTTCTACATTATGGCCTTTGCCGACGGCCGGGTGTTCTGGGAACCGGACCTACCGGCTTCCGACAACACCGAACGCGCCGCTATCTACGATGCCATGAATGCAACGATTGCCGCCCTGCACAGTTTCGACCCAGCAGCCCTCGGCCTCGACGATTTCGGCAAGACAGGCGGTTATGTGGCGCGCCAGATCAAGCGGTGGTCGGGCCAGTACGAGCAGTCGAAGACCGAAACGGTCAGGGAAATGGACGGCCTGATGTCGTGGTTGCCCGATGCCTGTCCCAGCGACACAAGGACGACGCTGGTGCATGGCGATTTCCGGCTGGACAACATGATCTTCGACAAGGCGGAGCCGCGCGTGATCGCCGTGCTTGACTGGGAGTTGTCAACGCTCGGGGATCCGATCGGCGATTTCACCTATCATCTCATGCAATGGCATATGCCGCATTCGAAGACCGGTGCGGGAACCGGAAGCCTGGTCGGGCTCGACCTGGAAGGCCTCGCCATTCCGACCCTCGATCAATATGTCGACTCCTATTGCAGGCGCACCGGAATCGATGGCGTCGACAACCTCGATTTCTACTTCGCCTATAATTTCTTCAGGCTGGCCGCCATCCTTCAGGGGATCGTCGGACGCGTCCGGGACGGCACGGCGACGAGTCCGAATGCGCCGGCGATGGCCGCTCAGGTAAGGCCACTGGCTGAAACCGCATGGGCCTACGCCAGGCGCGCAGGGGCTAACTGAGTCATGGGAAACGAACCATCCATCGGTCTGGCTTTGGGCGGCGGCGGAGCGCGGGGCCTAGCGCATGTGGTTGTTCTGGAAGCGTTTGATGAATTGGGCCTCAAGCCTGTTGCCATTGCCGGGACAAGCATCGGCGCCATGGTCGGGGCAGCTTACGCCGCCGGGCTCTCTGCCACCGACATCCGGGTCCACGTTAATGACACTCTGCGCAGTCGACGCCAGGCACTGCGCCGGATATTCTCCGAGGGTGCCGGTGGGGTGCTCGACCTGTTCAGCCTCAACCCCTTCGGTTCGGCGATCGTCGATGGTATTCCCCTGCTCAACCTGGCTCTGCCAGACGGGGTCCCGGAAGACTTTGGTTCCCTTTCGATCCCCTTTGCCGCGGTCGCGACGGACTTCTATGGGCGCCGTCAGACCGTCCTTTCCTCCGGGCCTCTGGTTCCAGCAATCGCTGCAAGCATCGCGCTACCTGGTCTGATCTCCCCTCAGGTCATCGGCGGACGGTTGCTGATCGATGGCGGGATGGTCAATCCCCTGCCCTTCGATCAGATCGTTGACTGCGCGGACGTTGTGGTGGCCATTGATGTCACGGGTGGTCCGGTGGGCGATGGTGCCGAAATGCCGTCACGAGCCGAACTGTTGTTCAGCAGTACGCAGATCATGCAGCACCAGCTTGTGCAGGCCAATCTGAAGGATCACCCGGTGGACATACTGATCACGCCCGACATCAACAGGTTCCGCGTGCTCGAGTTTTTCAAGGCTGCAGAGATCATGGCGGCGGCGGAACCCGCCAAGGATGAGTTGAAACGGGCTCTTGACGGCATCATCACCGGCGCATCCTGAAAAATCGCTTCAGGAGGGCCGCTGATTCCGTTTCCCGGATGCCGCCATAAACCTCCGGTGCATGATGACACGAACTTTGCGCAAAAATCCGGGGGCCGTGATCGACGCCGCCAGACTTTTCATCCGGTGCCCCATAATAAATCCGCCTGATCCTGGCGAAGGACAGGGCCGCGGCGCACATCGGGCAGGGTTCAAGTGTCACATAAAGATCGAGGCCGCCGATCCGTTCGGTGTCCAGCGTCCGGCAAGCCTCGCGAACAACCAGCATTTCGGCATGGGCTGTGGGATCCTTGAGTTCCAGGGTACGGTTGCCGTCGCGCGCCACAATCCCACCATCCATATCGACGATGACAGCGCCCACCGGCACTTCGCCGCGGTCGAAGGCTTGGCTGGCTTCCTCCAGGGCAATCGCCATTGGCGACAGATCCGGCGTAACCTGGTCTGAAATTTTCATGAACCCACGATGTGCATTCCGCATGCTTTGCGTCAAGCACTCTGATATGAAACGGCCATGAACACACCGAAGACCGAAACACCGAAGGAAGAGTCTACGCCTACCGGCGAACGTATCGCCAAGGTCATAGCGAGGGCTGGATTGTGCTCGAGGAGGGACGCCGAGCGCTGGATCGAACAGGGGCGGGTTTACGTCAATGGCCGGAAACTTGGATCACCGGCACTGACCGTAACGTCCAAGGACACGATCGTCGTTGACGGCAAACCTCTGCCCAAGAACGAACCGAGTCGGATCTGGCGTTACCACAAGCCCTCAGGCCTGGTCACCAGCGCCAAAGACGAGAAAAACCGGGCAACGGTATTCGACAAAATGCCACCGGAGCTTCCCAGGGTGGTTTCCGTTGGACGACTCGATATCAACACCGAAGGGTTGTTGTTGTTGACCAATGATGGCGGCATTGCCCGCAAGCTGGAGCTTCCGGCAACAGGCTGGCTCCGGCGCTATCGGGTCCGCGCGCACGGTTTGGTGGACCAGAAGGCGCTGGACGGCTTGCGTGACGGGGTCACGATCGACGGCATCCACTATGGCCCGGTGGAAGCTGAGTTCGAACGTAAACAAGGTGCCAACGTCTGGATAAAGTTCGCGCTTCGGGAAGGCAAGAACCGTGAAGTGAAGCGAATTCTTGAATATCTGGGTCTGAGGGTGAACCGTCTGATCCGCACGTCGTACGGGCCATTCCAGTTGGGCGATCTCAATACAGGAGAAGTAAGGGAAGTCCCCCGTAGGGTCGTGCTCGACCAGCTTGGCGGGATGGAGCCGTCACAGGAAGGCGAAAAACGCGGCGAAAAGCCCCGACTGAGATCAAAACAAAACAAGACAGGCAAGCAACGTGCGCATCGTCGGCGGAACCCATAGGGGCAGGCGACTGGCAACGCCGGACTCCCCCCGCGTTCGACCGACAAGCGATCGGACCCGGGAGGCGTTGTTCAACATTCTCAGTCACGGCATAGACGGCTTCGAGATAAGTGGCGCACGCGTGCTGGACCTGTTCGCCGGTACAGGCGCTCTGGGTCTTGAAGCGTTGTCTCGGGGTGCCGAGTTCTGTGTATTTATCGACGATCATGTGGAGTCACGGGCCCTCGTGCGGCGCAATCTTGAAACGCTGAACTGCATGGGATCGGCGAAGCTTTTTCGCCGGGACGCGACGAATCTTGGAGACAACGGCCAGCACGGGACTTTTGACCTGGTTTTTGCCGATCCTCCCTATGGCAAGGGCCTGGGAGAGCAGGCGATCGCTTCAGCACGCGCCGGAGGGTGGCTCGACGAGGATGCGGTGGTGGTGCTTGAGGAAATGGCGGACGCAGACATCGAGATTCCGGAGGGTTTCGAGATACTGGACGACAGGAAGTATGGCGATACCCGGATCCTGATCATGCGGCGGCAGTGACAGCTGTTATCGCCGCCCGAACAACCGCTCGATATCGCTGAGCTTGAGTTCCACATATGTCGGGCGACCGTGATTGCACTGTCCTGAATGGGGCGTGGCTTCCATCTCCCGCAGGAGCGCATTCATTTCTTCCGGCCCCAGGCGGCGGCCTGAACGGACGCTGCCATAACACGCCATGGTGGCCAGTACATGGTCCACCTTTTCCTTGAGCGCCATGGCTTCATCGAACTCTGCCAGATCGTCCGCCAGGTCACGTACCAGGCTCTGGACATTACCATCGCCCAGAAGGGCTGGAACTTCACGAACGACGACGGCGCCGGAACCGAAACGTTCGACCACAAGACCGAAGACTGCAAGCTCTGCGGTTCGGGCGCCGATGCGTTCGGCGTCGACATCGTCCAGTTCGACGACTTCGGGGATCAGCAGCATCTGGGTTGAAACACCCGATGCCGCCATCTGGGCTTTCATGCGCTCGTAGACGAGCCGTTCGTGGGCCGCATGCTGGTCGACGATGACCATGCCGCTTGCGGTCTGCGCAACGATGTAGTTCTCATGAAGCTGAGCCCGGGCAGCGCCCAGAGGACGCTCAAGTTCGTCGTCGCTAACCGGCGCCTGGGTGGCCCGGGCATCAGCGCTCGGTCCAGCCATACCGGGCAACGGCGCGTGATAAGACGCCGCGGGCTCCGCGAACCCATCACCGGATGATGGGCCTCCAGTCCGCTGCATGGTTTGATATTGATAGGTATGGGATGGGCCCGGAGCATAGGGTGATCCGGGTGGGCTGTCGCTTCGAAACGCGTGGATCGTGTCCGTGGCCACTGTCGTCGATGACAGGTGGCCGGCATCCGCCAGGGCATGCTTGAGGGCGCTGACAATCAGGCCACGCACAAGACCTGCATCGCGGAATCGAACCTCGGCCTTGGCCGGATGGACGTTGACGTCGACATGGCGGGCGTCGAGGTCCACGAACAGGGCCAGCACGGCGTGACGGTTGCGGGCAAGATGATCGGCATAGGCTCCCCTGACCGCACCGACCAGCAGCTTGTCGCGCACCGGTCGGCCGTTGACGAACAGAAACTGCATCTGGGCGTTTGCACGATTGAGCGTCGGCACACCGGCAAAACCGGTGACCGTTACGCCCTCCCGCGTTGCATTGATACGCAACGCATTGTCGGCAAAGGACCGGCCCATGACATCGGAGATCCGGTCGAGCCACCCTTGAGTGCCATCACCGCGTACTGGAAAATCATGACCGCGGCCTTCACCCGTCACCAGCGAAAATGCAACGGTGGGATTGGCCATGGCGATGCGGCGTACGACATCGACAATCGCCATGTTTTCGGAGCGTTCTGATTTCAGAAACTTCAGACGCGCCGGCGTCGCATAAAACAGATCCCGGACTTCTATTTGCGTGCCAGTCCGTCCGGAGGCAGGCCGGGCCTCTCTTCTGGCGCCGCCCTCCACCCGGATTTCGAAACCTGTGTCAGATCCGGGCGGTCGCGATACAATGATCAATCTGGCGACGGACCCGATCGAGGGCAGAGCTTCGCCGCGGAAACCGAGGGTGGAAATCGACGCCAGATCGTCATCTGAAAGCTTGGACGTGGCGTGCCGCTCAATCGCCAAAGACAGGTCGTCGCGGCTCATGCCGTGGCCGTCGTCGACGACCCGGATCAGATCCCGTCCACCGCCTGAGACAACGATTTCGATTCGTTCGGCGGCGGCATCGATCGCGTTTTCAACCAGTTCCTTGACGACACTGGCGGGACGCTCAATGACTTCGCCGGCGGCGATGCGATTGATCGTCCCTTCCGATAGTCGTCTTATGGTCATGTGCGGACGCTCCTGATGTCCTTGCGCCAACGTGCGCCCTACATCTGTGCCAGGTATTCACGGGCCAGGCGTTTGCCGTCTTCGACCGCCGGTTGGTCGAAAGGGTCGACACCCATCAATCGCCCTGCAACTACAGTTTCGATCATGAAATGCATCAGCAGGGCACCCATGGCATGTTCGTTCAGTTCCGGTAACGAGATGACACGAACAGGTCGTCCCCTGCCCGCCAGCGTCTCGGCGGTGGCGCGCTGCTGGCAATCCACCAAATCGCCGATGGACTTGCCGGCCAGATAACCAAGGCCGGAGTCGTTGCGGTAGCCTTCCTGAATTCTGGGACCTGTTCCGGCCACATCCAGGGTGATCAACGTAAACAGCTTGTCGTCCGGACCATCGAGGAAAAGCTGCAACTGGCTGTGCTGATCGACCGGACCGGCGGAGGCGATCGGCGTCGAACCGTGTCCGCCTTTACCAAGGCTTTCCGCCCATAATTGCACGAACCAGTTCGAGAAACGACGCAATCGGTCCGCGTAGGGCATCATGACCACGGACGAGATACGATCTGACTTGCAGAAAGCATGATGAAGGGCCGCACCAACGAAAGGGGCGCTGTCACGGGGGTGTCCAGCGCCCAGCATTGCGTTCAACACGTCCGACGCACCCTGCCTCACAGCACTGGCGTCCAGCCCCATGAACATGGCGGGCAGCAGCCCGACGTTCGACAGGACAGAATAACGCCCGCCCAGACCCGGTTCGTGATCGATGACAGGCACATGATGACGTGTACACAGTTCCCTCAACGGGTTTGAGCCACCGTCAGCAGGTTCGGTGACTGCAAGGATGTGGTGTTCCGCGTTCCATTCGAGCCCCGAGGCTTTCAGCGCATCCAGCACGGACAGCATCTGGATCAGGGTTTCCGGCGTGCCGCCGGACTTGGAGATCACCAGAAAACGTGTTGTTTTCAGATCAAGGGAGGCCAGAAGTCCCGTCATTGAGTGGGGGTCGAGATTGTCCATGAAGTGGATAACCGGGTCCGATTGTCCATCGCTTGCGGGGTGGCCGAGGCCGCTTGTGTCCCAGACCTTGAGGCCACCGAGGGCCTGTGCTCCCAGGCTCGACCCGCCTGTACCGATGATCACCATGTCGGTTGCACCACGCAACAGATCCCCGCCCAGCTGCCGGCATTGCCGCAGATCGTCCGATTTCCCCGGCATTGCCAGAAACGGCATGGACCCGTCCCGGGCACCGGCGTGCAGGTCATCCAGTATGGCGACGCTATCGTTCAGAACGGCATCCAGGTCCTGCCGGTCGAGGCCGCCTGTTCCAATGCCCGGATGCAGGCAGAGGTCAATGTTGTGAGAATAGGGCATACAGGACTCAGAATCGTTTGGGATCCCGAAGATACCAAATCAATACGCTTTCCGCTTGCAATTAATCCGCTGCGCCAGTGATGGGCTGTTGACGGCCGGCACATGGGGATTGGCCGTTACGGCTGAACGTTGAGCGAACGATCGGGCTGTATCAGCAAACCGCCGAAGCCATCCACCGGTTCGTCAATGCCGGCCAGAGCGAGGACGTCCCAGGCCATCGCCTGGTTGCTGGTGATGACCGGTTTGCCACAACGCGCCTCCAGGTCGGTGATTATGTCAATCGAGCGCAGCGCACCGCAGGAGATGAAAATGGCATCTGCGTCGGGCCGGTCAATACTGGCCGCAAACTCGAGTATGAATTCAGGCGCCACGCGCACCATATCGCTGTCTTTTTCGAGGTTCAGTCCTTCGATGTCCAAAACCTCAAATCCCGCTTTTTCCAGATAATCCCGTTCGGCGGTATTGACCTCGTCAAGATAGGGCGTGGCAACCACGATTTTCCTGGCATCGACGGCCCGTAGCGCCCTGATAACCGCAGCGATGAGCGAGCTTGCCCGGGCGCCTGGTGCACCGGCCTTGAGGAGTTCCTCTACCCTTTCCGCGCCGATCACGAGACTGCCCGAGGTGCAGGCGTAGGACACCACATCCAGGGAGCCGTCCGGCAACAGGGTCTGGGCGGCAGTCGTCAGTTCAGGCGCAATCGCTGCCAGGTTCTCGTTGGTGATGCTATCGGGGTTGTGGACTCTCGCAAAATGAAGGCCAACACCGTCGGGACAGATCCGGACCATGTCGTCAGTGATTGTCTGTTCCGTCGCCAGCAGGACAAAACCGAGCTTGCCTTTCGGGTGACGCCCCTCGTCGAACCGGACAATATGTTGCCTCGATTGAACCTGCATGCCCGGCCCTCGTTCTCGACCCGACCGGCTTCAGACGCCTTCGGGACGGCCGACGATGGTCACGATCAGATTTCCTGGTTTGAGCAATCGGTCTGCAACACGTTTGATATCCTCAATCGTGACAGCTTCGATTAAACCGTTTCGCTTGACCGGATAGTCGATTCCGAGGCCCTCCAACTGGATTCCGAGGAGCTGGCCGGCGATTTTCGAACTGGAGTCAAATCTCAAGGCATACGAACCCGTGAGGTAGGTCTTTGCATTCTTCAGTTCTTCTTCCGTTGGACCGCCGGTTGCCATGCGTTGCAGCTCGGAACGGATAATGGTCAGGCTTTCCGCGACCCGATCGTTCTTGGTCGCCGCGCCGCCCATGAACAGGCCGACCCGGTCAAGCGGCGAAAGATATGAGTACACCGAATAGCTCAGTCCCCGTTTTTCGCGGACCTCTGTTGTCAAACGGGAACCAAAACCGCCGCCGCCCAGAATATGATTGAGGAGATAGGCCGGGATGAAATCCTTGTCGTCGCGCTTCAGGCCGGAATGCCCGAACTGGATAACACTTTGAGGAATGTTCATGTCGATCGTCTTCTGGATGGGACCAGATGCAATCGATGCGTCGGCGATAGGCGTGGTATTGAGCTCCTTGCCCAGAGAGCCGAAGGTCTTGTCCAACAGGCCGGAGAGGGTTTTTGCGTCGATGTCACCAACGACCGAAACCTTCAATCCCTCCAGAGTAAACAGTTTGGCGGTGACCGCCTTCAGGTCGTCCCTGGTGATGGAAGCAAGCGAATTGGCGGTACCATCCGACGGGTTACCGTACGGATGTGTCCCGAACGCCAATTTCATCCAGGCTCGTGAAGCAACTGAATTGGGATCCTGAGACTTGCGGTTCAGGTTGACCAGCAACTGGCGTCGGATCCGATCGATTGGTTCCTGATCGAATCTCGGCTCGGTCAGGGCAAGGCGGAATAGGTCGAACGCTTCGTCCCTGTTCTTCGCCAAAGTCTGAAAAGCACCTGTGAAATTATCACGACCAGCATCGAAACTCATCTTGACGTTAAGGTCCTGAAGGCGCCGCTGGAAAGCATGTGAATCAAGATCGCCCCCGCCTTCATCAAGGAGTCCGGTCAGCATATTGACCAGCCCCAGACGGTCGGCAGGATCCTGAGCGGTACCACCGACAAATCCGAACCTGAGGGAGATGATGGGGATGGAGTGATCTTCCACCAGCCAGGCCTCGATTCCGCCCGGCGAGCGCACTTCCTGGATGTTCATGGCGCGGGCTTGCCATGCTGTGCCAACAACCAGGACCACGAAACCTGCAAAGACCAGTCGAGCCACACTGTATGCGGCAACGTAAAGTGAACGTGTCATGATGGGTTACCTCAGGATTTCTGACCAGGCGATGCAGGCTGTTTTTCTCGTTTGAGCAGGATACCCGTAACGGACTGCTCAAGTGCAAAATACTTGCGGGCGACTTCGAGTACTTTTTCCGTCGTGACGCCCTCAATCCGTTTTGGCCATTCCTGGACATCCTGGACGGTTTGTCCGGTTGTCAGGGCAACACCGTAAATCCGCGCAAGCCGGGACTGGCTGTCCTGGGCATAGATCGCTTCGGCGATGAGGCTGTTCTTGGCACGCTTGAGCTCCGCGTCGGTGACGCCGCCTTTCAGCAGCCTGGCAATAACGGCGTCCATTTCGCTTTCGAGGTCCACAATCTTGCGGCCCTGCGATGCCACGGCATAGACACTGATGCTGCCACTATCGAGGGCATCACCAGAAAAGTAGGAACCGACCGCCGCTGCCGATTTCTGTTTCACGACCAACGCCTCGTACAACCTGCTGGTGGTGCCGCCGCCGAGAATTTCAGCCATGACATCAAGCGCTTCGGCCTCGCCCGGTTCGTCTGTCGCATAACTGGGTGCCAAATAGATCCGCTGCAGAATCGGCGACGTCACACGGGGGTCTTTCAGTGTCACCCGCAACGCCGCTTGATGGCGTGGTTCCTGTGGACGGATGCGTTCGGGGAAATTCGGTTGAGCCGGAATGGCGCCATAGTGCTGCTTGGCCAGCGGCAACAACTCCTCCATCGTCACATCACCGGCAACGACCAGGATTGCGTTGTTTGGTGCATAGTAGCGACGATAGAACTCAAACGCATCCTTGCGGTTCAAGGCGCGAATTTCGTTTGGCCATCCAATCACCGGTTTGCCGTAGGGATGCGACAAATAGAAGGCCGCGTTCATCTGCTCGTTGAGCCTTGCTGAGGGATTGTTGTCGGTGCGCGACCGGCGTTCTTCAAGAACGACATCTCTTTCAGGGAGGACTTCCTTGTCCGTGAGGACGAGGTTGGCCATGCGATCGGCTTCAAGCTTCATGACTAAAGGCAGGCGGTCCTTGGCAACCCGCTGGAAATATGCCGTGTAGTCGAGCGATGTGAATGCATTGTCGTTACCGCCGTTGCGCGAAATGATCTTCGAATACTCACCCGGCTTAACATCCTTTGTGCCCTTGAACATCAGGTGTTCGAGGAAATGCGCTATGCCCGATTTCCGAGGCGTTTCATCGGCCGCGCCCACGCGATACCAGACCATGTGGGTTACAACCGGTGCCCTGTGATCCGGTATCACGACCACCTGCATGCCGTTGTCGAGTGTTGTCGTGCTTACTTTCGGTCCGAATGCCAGGCTAGGCGACGCCATCCACACCGCCATAGCCGCAGCGATCGCCGCTGCCGCCGTCCGTCGACCCATAAATCTCGCAACGAGACCCGCCACTTCAGGCATGCTCACTGTTTTCATGCGGAAATCGCTCCTGATTGCTATGAACTTTGCATCAACGAAGGCGCAAGAGATCTCCCCACACCCAACCAAAGATGTCTCACAATATAGGATGATAATACACCGGGGAAACCGGAAGCGGTCTTAAAGTTTGGTAACCTTGCAGTGAGCGGTTTCCTGCAGAGGCCGCGCGCAATACAGTCGGGACTTACCAGTTGAAGAGGTTCTGCCAGGTACCGTAGCTCGGATTTTCCGCACGCTTCTTTTCAAGACGCTTCTTCCGGAGTTCATCCCTGATCTGCTTGTCAGATTTCGGCGTACCGTCCGGATTGGTCTTGCTGATACCGGCGATTGTGTTCGGGTCGGGTTTCGCCGCCGGTGCCGTGCTGGCTGGCGTCTGCGCTACACTGGGAGTAATCGTCTGGGCATTGCTGGCGACAGGTTGAGACGGCACTGTCGTTGGAGCCGACGCCGCCGGCAAGGGCGGGTTCGGGATGTTGTCGTTGTTTACCGTGCCCGGTGCCTGTGGAGGATTGAGGGCATAGTCCGGCGGTACAGCGAGCGGGCGGCTCGTGGGCACAACTGATTCGTCAGGCGAATTTTTTGCCAAACCCAGTGTTTCACTCACACCGCCGCAGCCGGTCGAAAGCAACGCCGCTGATAGAACAATTCCAAGAGATAATATTCTCACAACAGTACCCCTGGTCTCCTTAGAACTGACAATTTTCGCGGCGGCATCAATCGTGTAGTCCGACGCATTCAATATATTCTTGTGTCTTCACCAACAAATGACGGTTTTGTGGCTTCAATACGGCAATTTCTCAAGCCGTCTCGCGCCAGGTTTTTCAACCGGTTTCCGTCTTGGTCTCTCCAAACACTGAATCATACAACAGTAACGCCACTCCGGCAACAATCGCAACGTCAGCAAGGTTAAAGACGTACCAGTAGTACCCCATGGCATGAAAGCTGAAAAAGTCAGCGACCGCACCATGCACGATCCTGTCGATCACATTTGCAAGCGCTCCGCCAATAACAAGCCCCAGCGCTGTCGCCACCAGCAACTTGACAGTACGGAACAGCCACACCCCCAAAATGCCGATGATCAAGAGTGTCGCAGCAAGCAAGCCAGCCCAGCCAGCGGTCGTTTCCTGTGCAAAAAGGCCATAACTGATGCCCTTGTTCCAGACCAGCACGAGATCCAGGAACGATGTCACCTTGGTCAGCCCCTTAGTGGCAATTCCATAGACGTTCAGCATCCACCACTTGTGTCCCTGGTCGATCACCAGAGCGACAATGGCGATGACAACCCCGATTTTCCAAGGTCTGGATCGGGGCGTTGTCACCTGGGTGTCAGGTTCATTCATCAGGTACCGGTTTGTTCACGTGCGTCGAACTGGCGCACGGCCTGTGCATCACGAAGCGTCAGATCCGGATACTCAGGATCGCTCCCGACTTCAGGCAGGATTTTCCAGGATCTCATGCATTTGCGGCCTTGCGCCATTCCGGGAACAACCGAAATTCCGGGGACTTCCTCCAGCACGAACGCTGATGCCGGCGACTCTCCCATGATCAGTTCCGCCTGGCTGGTGATAGCGATTTCTGCCAAATCCACTCCCTCCATCGCGTCGACGTACTCTTTTGACGATACAAAGACGCTGGGGGATGCTTCCAAACTCGATCCGATCCGCTTTTCGCGGCGTTCCAGTTCCAGAGCACCTGTCACAACGCGGCGCAGTGTTCTGATCTTCTTCCATTTCTCCGCAAGTTGAGCGTCCTGCCAGTCGGCCGGAATCTCGGGGAACTGACGCAAGTGGACCGAGCCGTCATCATCGGGAAAACGTGACAGCCAAACTTCCTCCATGGTGAAGCAGAGCATCGGCGCGAGCCAAGCCGTCAACGCGGAAAACAACGTATCCAGTACGGTGCGGCAGGACCGCCGCACATGCCCGTCAACCGCGTCGCAGTAAAGTGCGTCCTTGCGAATATCAAAATAAAGGGCCGAAAGATCGACAGTGGCGAAATTGAAGACCCGTGTAAATATCCGACGGAACTCGAAGTCATTGTAGGCCTGCCGCACGTCCTCATCGAGTTCGGATACATGATGCAGGATGTAGCGCTCCAGTTCCGGCATATCGGCGGGCGCCACTCGTTCGGATTCGTCGAAACCGTGCAGGTTGCCGAGCAGGAACCGCATAGTGTTCCGTAACTTGCGGTAGGCGTCCACGTTGGTTTTCAGGATCTCCGGGCCAACGCGAACATCTTCGGCATAGTCGGAACTCATGACCCACAACCTGAGAATATCCGCTCCGCTGGCATCAATCAGTTTCTGAGGCGCGACAGCATTGCCTTCGGATTTGGCCATTTTCTTGCCTTCCTCGTTGACAAGAAAACCGTGCGTTACCACCGCATTGTATGGTGCCCTGCCCCGTGTTCCGCAGGACTCCAGCAACGACGAGTGAAACCAGCCGCGATGCTGGTCAGTGCCTTCCAGGTAGACCGATGCCGGCCACTGCAGGTCGTCACGTTGTTCCAGAACGAAGGAGTGGGTCGACCCGGAATCGAACCACACATCCAGGATATCGGTGACCTGCTCCCAGTCATCCGCGGCGTAGGCATTGCCCAGGAACCGTTCCTTGGCCCCTTCGACAAACCAGGCATCCGCACCTTCACTCTCAAAGGCGTCGGCAACACGGGCATTGACTTCACTGTCACACAGGATCTCAGCGCTCGATTTGTTCACGAACACGGTGATTGGCACGCCCCAGGCACGTTGGCGCGAGATCACCCAGTCAGGCCGCTGTTCAATCATGGATCGCAGCCTTGTCTGGCCTGATGCGGGCACAAACCGGGTCTCGTCGATGGCTTTCAGGGCCTTGGCGCGCAATGCATCGCCGCCCTGGCCGTCGCCCATCGAAATGAACCACTGCGGTGTGTTGCGAAAGATGATCGGTTTCTTCGAACGCCAGGAATGTGGGTACTGATGATTGAGCCGGCCCCGCGCCAGCAATGCTCCGGCCTCGACCAGGGCCTCGATGACGGTCGCGTTGGCATCGCCTTTCTTGCCCACGGACGTGATGACACTGCGGCCCTCGAAGCGTGGAGCGTCCTTGGTGAACATGCCGTCCGCATCGACGGTAAACGGTATGCGCACATCAATACCGAGACTCCGGATGTGAGCTTCCATCGCTGTCCAGATTTCAAAGTCGTCAGCGCCATGACCCGGCGCAGTGTGAACAAACCCGGTTCCGGCTTCGTCCGTTACATGTTCACCTTCGAGCATGGGCACGTCAAAGTCATAACCTTGGCCGCGCCAGGGATGACCACATCGCACGATCGCTGCAGGATCGACAGTGGCCTTTCGTTCGTAGGCTGTTGCGCGGGCCGCTCCAAAAACCTCCGCCGCCAGCGCGTCGGCAAGGATCAGCCTGTCCCCGGGAACCGCCCAGTTGTCCTCTGGCGCTTCTGTCACCTCGTAGAGTCCGTACTCGATCCGCGATGAAAAACAGATCGCCCGATTGCCCGGCATGGTCCACGGTGTGGTCGTCCAGATTACGACGCTTGCACCGTCAAGACTATCAGGCCCTTCAAGCACGGGAAACTTGACCCAGATCGTGTCGGAGACGTAGTCGTGATATTCGACTTCGGCCTCCGCCAGCGCGGTCTTTTCGACAACCGACCACATGACCGGCTTGGAACCGCGATAAAGCTGGCCGGACTCGGCAAACTTCATAATTTCCCGTGCGATCTGGGCTTCAGCGCCATAACTCATGGTCATGTAGGGATTCTGCCAGTCGCCGACCACGCCCAGGCGTTTGAATTCTTCACGCTGGACATCGATCCACCCTTCGGCAAATTCCCGGCATTCCTTGCGAAATTCGACAACCGGGACATCGTCCTTGTTGCGACCTGCAGCGCGGTACTGTTCCTCGATCTTCCACTCGATCGGCAGTCCGTGGCAGTCCCAACCGGGAACATAGTTTGAATCCTTGCCCATCATCTGTTGAGAACGCGTGATGACGTCCTTCAAAATCTTGTTGAGCGCGTGGCCCAGATGGAGATGGCCATTGGCATAAGGTGGTCCGTCGTGAAGAATGAACTTCTCCCTGCCTTTTGCGTCCTCACGCATGCGCGCGTAAATATTCTTCTTTTCCCAGACGTCGAGAATTTCCGGCTCGCGACGCGGCAGGCCGGCCCTCATGGGAAATTCTGTCTGCGGCAGGAAAAGTGTCTCGCGATAGTCGCGTTCGTCGGCGGTCGTGTCTTGATCACTCATGATAGTGTCCGGGAGGTAAACTGAAATCTGGCGTCTTCTAGCGTGGTTTTTTGGCAATGTCACGAAGCGTCGTAGTGCCTTTGAATTCAACCCGTGGCCGGATCAACCTTCGAATCGCCGACCCAGAGTGAAGCGCACTAAGGGATCGCCGTCGGTTTCCATGTGGTCATGAAATTCCCCGGCGATGACGCAGTCACGGGCAATGTGGGCTTTCAACTCCTCAATCCCGGAGAATTTCTCCTCGGGCCGGATAAAATCCAGAATTTCCACATAAAGCTCCACACCATAAATGTCGGCGTCGAAGTCGAATATAAACACTTCCAAAAGAACGTCTTGTTTATCGAAGGTCGGCCGCCGGCCAAAACTTGCGACCCCCTTCCAGACCGGGCCACGGGTGTCTCCGGCCTGCCGTACCCGGACAACGTAAATGCCAAGATGCAGTTCACAAGACGGGTCGACGCTGATGTTCGCCGTGGGATATCCAAGAGTCCGTCCGACCTTGTCTCCGGGAATCACTGTGCCGGCGACAGTCCACCAGTAACCTAGCCCTTCCGCGGCTTTCCGAGGTTCGCCGTCGCGAAGATAATTCCTTATGGCCGTCGACGAGTAAGCCTCCCCGGGAGCATCCGGGCTGATGGCATCGACCACGGTGACGCCAAATCCCAGTTTCTCTCCAAATTCGCGCAGGATATCCGCATTACCCGAACGGCCTCTGCCGAATTGAAAGTCGTATCCCACCACAACATGGCTGACACCGAGGTCCGATACGATGATGTTTCGAATGAAATCTTCGGCTGTCAAGGCCGCCAAACCGGCATCGAATGTCATGACCACGAGATTATCGAAACCCAATGCTTCCATGAGATGCGTCTTGAGAGGCAGGGGCGTCAACCGGAACAAGTTGCGGTCGGGTTGGAAGAAAGCACGTGGATGAGGTTCGAAAACCATCGCGGCGACGGCCACACCCTTTTCACCGGCAATATTTCCTGCAACTTCCAGGACGCCCTGGTGTCCACGGTGTATCCCGTCGAAATTTCCAATTGCCAGAACATTGCCCCGACAGGCATTTGAACCGTTAGATCCGTTATGGAGAACTTCCATCACCCCACCCGTGGCAGATAGTCATTGTACTGAAAAGACGTCGAACCCAGAGAGTTCGCGCCTATGCCGGCCGGGACGGCACCATGATGACGGCCTCACCGTCTATAACGACTACATCGCCCACCGTGCAACTACAAGACAAGGTCGCGCGACGCCTGTTGGTGTCGAGCTGGGCCACGGTTGCTGTTGCATGCACGGTATCCCCTATCCGCACAGCAGCCTTGAATTTCAAGGTCTGGGACAGATAGATCGATCCGGGACCAGGCAACATGGTGCCGAGCACTGTGGACAAAAGGCTGGCCGAGAGCATGCCATGCGCAATCCGTTCTCCAAACATGGTCAACGCCGCGTACTCGTCGTCGAGATGGAGCGGATTGTTGTCGCCGGAAACTTCGGCAAACGCAACAATGTCACCATCGGAGATTTCCTTGGAGTGAGTGGCGGCCATGCCGACTTCAAGATCCTCGATGAAATAGCCCTCTTGTGTTGCCATAAACTCGTTCCCTGAATAGCGCTGCCACCCGATTGGCCGCGCACTCTATTCGACTGGCGAAAAAGGAGCAAGACGGAGCTCGCCACTAACAGAAATACTGCCGAAAGGAATTTCGACACGTTAACGGTATTTTCAGCGCCTTGGACTAAGTTGGCTCCAGATTGAGGGCGCAAGGAGTTCGGATGCGAGGTCCGTGTTGCGACGAAGTCACCGAGTAAGTTGAGTTTCGCCTGGGGGTCAGGCGACTTATGAGTAAATCTGACGGGGGTATACAGGACATGGCTGTAGATAGTTCAATGCCAGTGCTTGTGGTCGATGACTACAAGACAATGGTTCGCATAATCACAAATCTTCTTCGCCAGCTCGGATTTTCCGACATTGATGAAGCCAACGACGGGCAAGAGGCTCTCGGTCGGCTGAAGGAACGGCGCTACGGTCTGGTGATTTCAGACTGGAACATGGAGCCGATGACAGGTTACGACCTGCTTCAGGAAGTCCGTGGAGATGAAAATCTGTCGCATACACCTTTCATCATGGTGACTGCAGAAGCCAAGACAGAAAATGTCATTGCGGCAAAGAAAGCCGGCGCCAACAATTACATCGTCAAACCGTTCAACGCGACGACGCTGCAGAGCAAGATCGAATCGGTTTTTAGTTCTTAACCGACGATCACATCTGCTGCATCCCGGGGGCATGGACCGGGCGGTCGGCGTTGGTTCTAGTATGAATTGTTTGATTCTTGAGTTCGTTTGAGGAATGGCACTGTGGGTGATGTGAGTTCTGAGCGTATCGACGAAATTGTCGATTGCATCAATCAAGACAATGACGGTGAGATATCACTCGTTGAGCTCTTGAGTCTCGCCAAACACATGGTGGCATCCCTGCAGACGATCGTCGACGAACAAGACGGTGATCTGGGTACGGAAGTCAACGCCATTGCCCGGCATATCGAAAAGACACAAATCGAGTTGGGCGCCTTGTCGCCCGGTGCACTGACATTCGACTCCATTCCAAAGGCCGATGAAGATCTTCGTGAAGTCGTCGCCTCAACGGAAACAGCGACCCAGTCAATACTGGATTCTGCAGAGACGATCATGTCCGCCGACCCGGACGACCTGGAAGACTACCGCCAGACTGTCGACAGCGCGGTCATGTCGATATTCGAGGCCTGCTGCTTTCAGGATATGACGGGCCAGCGCATAAGCCGGGTGGCCGAGACGCTTGGCTTTATCAGCGAGCACATTACGTACGTCACCGACGTCATCAATGGTCAGGGAGGGGCGCATCTCAAGCGTCCCGAAAGAGCCGACAATCCGCTCATGCATGGCCCGCAGTCCTTCAAAGACGCAATATCCCAGGATCTTGCTGACAATCTTTTTGAAACTGGCGAAGCCAGCAACGTAATTAGAATTAAAACCTAAAAAAAGCCAGAGCAACAAACTGACAGGGCGGGACTATTTCCCGCCCTTCTTTTTTTGCCCCGGATCTGAGTGAACCTGTGTCACCAGGCAAGGCGCGGCTGGACACCGACCAGTCGAAGGCTGGGTAATTCGCGAAACAAGTTTTCCAAAAACCCGGACAGAATGGCCTCTTCAGGCCGGTCAAGGGCCGTCCCGACTTCATGTCCGTGAATACCCCCGGAAATGAACAGCGTATCGAGACCGGCTGCGGCAGCACCCGACAGGTCAGTCGCAATACTGTCGCCGATTGCCAGGACTTGCGATGAAGTGAGACGGGAACCCGTCGTTTGTTCGAGTTGCTCGAAGACAAGACGATAGATCGGCTCATGAGGTTTGCCGGCAAGAATCACGCGTCCGCCCATTTCACGATACCGATCCGCGATCGCTCCGGCGCAGTAGATCAGCCTCTCACCGCGATGCACAACCTTGTCGGGGTTTGCGCAGTACATAGTAATCTGCTTGTCGACCATCTTGCCCAGAAGACTGACGTAGTCTTGCGGAGTTTCGGTTTCATCGTCATACAGGCCTGTGCACAGCACATATTCCGCGCGCGCCAGATTGACCAGTTCGAGATCCAGGCCTTCGATCAGCGCATGATCGCGGTCCGGCCCCAGATGAAAGAACTTCGACCCGGGATGGCGCGTCAACAGTGCCCGGATGGCGTCGCCCGAGGTCACAATAATGTCCCACGCCGTTTCAGGTACGCCAATCTGCGCAAGTTGAGCCTGCACGCTCAAAGAAGGCCGCGGCGCATTGGTTATCAGGGCGACACTGCCGCCCGAACGACGGTAAGCCTCGAGGGCATCGACCGCAGAGGGAAATACATCAACACCATTGTGCACCACACCCCAGATGTCGCACAGCAGACCTTTGTACTGCTTGAGCATGGGTTCGGCGTTGTCGAGCAGTTCCATATGTCGTCTCCGGGCCAAGAAGACGACTGACTAGACGGATGCAGCCTGTCGGTCAATACGCCCGATACGAGTCTTGTCAGGCAAAGAGGCGTTTGTGACGGCCGTTCAACCGAGCGTTCCGGTACGTCCTGCCACAGGAGTGCTCAGGACCTCGCTTCGCACGGGGCGTGGTTCCGCAAACAGATAGCCTTGCGCAAAATTGATACCGTAGTCCAGAAGATCGACGATCGATTTCTCGGATTCGACCTTTTCCACGATGAGCTCCAGATCACGGCGCTTGAGCAGTTCGCTCAGATCCGCGGGGTGTATCTGTGCGCCCACGGAACGCTCCCGGTTAAGAAGCATCTCGCAATCCACTTTGACATACCTGAAACCCCTGGCATCAAGCGACTCCGCATCGATATCAAGGTTGGTGACCCGGTCCATGGAAAACGAGAATCCAAGCTCTCTGAGAGCATCCAGGCTTTCCAGTTCCAGCGGCCCAAAAGCCTCGACCATTCGCTGTGAGAATTCAAAGACCAGTGCGTCCTTGAGGTCGGTGTTATGCTGCATGAAATCGACAAATTGCGAGAAGAAATCCGCATCGAGAAGGGAATGGGGCGAGATATTGCAGAAAACACCGATCTCACGGTTTCGCTCAACCATTCTGCGGACAACCTGGACACAGCGGAAAAGCAGCAGATTGTCGATGATCGGCATCATGCCGGCGTTTTCCGCCACTGTGAGATAATCAGAAGGAAGAATGATCTCCCCGTCCGCCGCGCGGAGCCGGGAGAGCCCTTCATAGTAGCGGGTCTTGCGCTGGGGCAACGTCACGATCGGCTGGAGGTAAAGATCGACTCTGTTCTCATCCAGCGATTTCCTGATTTTCGCCAGGAGGGCTGCATCTTCGATGGCCGTGGCATTTGCCTCTTCTAGGTCGACCAGCATCAGGTCGCCGTCTTCCCGATCGTTTTCGCCAACACGCTTTTGCCCGACGCCTTCCGCCAGCTGCTTGACCAGTGTTTCAAGCATTCCCATCTGGGACGCCATCTGGTCGTTGCGATTGTCAGCTTCCTCCCGGTGTTGCTCACCGAGAACGTCAAGCTCTGCACGCATTTTCTCAATGTCACGGGCCTGCACAACTACGGTTTGCGAGAGATCGGAAATCTGCTCGTGCAGCGGTTCCATATTCGGAACACTTTTGCCTCTTTCAATCATACTGACGATCTGTGCGATGCCCAATATCAGACATACGACCGTCAAGCCGGATTCAATACGCGAAAACCCGGCCACCCGATAAAGCAATATGCCAGCGAGGCACACGATCACGGCGACGACTACCGTCACGAGGACATTAGCCATATTCTTCATTCCGGCGGTTTCTCCAAACCCTTCACGGCTGCTGGCACGGCGCACGGCCTGCTTGACCGGCGTCTCGTTCCTGAGCCACGACTCGTGCTTCATTTGATGTTGCTCCCCAGACAACTGCTGGACCACAGAGTCGAGGCAATTTGTTGACAATTCGTTAACCTTGATTCTTCGTTAACGCAATTGTGGCGGCCCTTATCACCATAGTGTTGCCGCTTGTCTTGCCGACACCTGACAACAGGGGCCCGTGCAACAGGAACACAGCAGAAAATCGGAAAAACCCGACTTGCCTCGCCGATGCTAAAACTTTGTTTACCCTGTTCTGCCAATCATCAACCCGTCGCGCCTCAACGGCTTGAGGCACATCACACATACAAAGGGGTCGATGCGTGGATCATAGTTCGGGTTCCACCTTGTCCAACGGACGGATTGTTCTTTCAGGCGAAGACGCTGCCTTCGCCCGCCAGGTAGAGCGGGTATGTGCCTCTCTGCCGGGCCTTGAACCGATACCTTGCGCCCTGTCGGAATTGAAGGATCAGGCGTGCGAGAGCAACATTGTCATCGTGGACCTGGACGACAGCCGGGACGACCCGTTCGCAATGCTCCAAACCTTGTCCGCCCTGCCCCGCCGTTGCGTTATTGCCGTGACATCAAGTGCGTCCGTGAGTCTGGCCGTCGATGCCATGCGTCATGGGGCAAACGATTTTATCGTCAAACCGGTTTCAGATGTACGGTTGAGAGAGACCCTGGAAGACTTCCAGTTAGCCCCCCAACTTCAATCCCGGGAAGAAACCACCAGCGCCGAGGAGAACGGGAAGGCATCGTTTCAGGCCTTCATCGGTGGGTCGGACGTCATGGGAACGGTCTACCGAACAATCCGTAAGGCGGCATCGTCGACGGCAAGCGTCTTTATCCAGGGTGAGAGCGGTACGGGCAAGGAACTGTGCGCGGAGGCAATTCACGCTCTCAGCCCGCGGTCTCAGGGTCCGATGATCTCGCTCAATTGTTCCGCGATACCGCGCGATCTCATGGAAAGTGAAATATTCGGCCATGAAAAAGGCGCTTTCACCGGCGCATCGCAGAACCGGGACGGCGCCGCACAGGCGGCGGACGGCGGCACGTTGTTCCTTGATGAGATCTGTGAAATGGACCTGTCCCTTCAAGCCAAGCTGCTGCGCTTCATCCAGACCGGGACGGTGACGAAGGTCGGCGGCAACACGCCGCGAAAGGTCGACGTGCGTTTTGTCTGTGCCACCAACAAGTCACCACAAGCCGCGGTGCAGTCAGGCCAGTTTCGCGCCGATCTGTTTTATCGCCTGCACGTCCTGCCCATAACCCTGCCGCCGCTACGGGACCGCTGCGGCGACGCTGTTGCCATCGCAGAGTCGACGCTGGCGTCAATCGCCCGCGAAGAAGGCCGGAGGTTTCATCGGATCGACGAAAGCGCTCGCTCGCTTATTGGCAGCTATCAATGGCCGGGAAACGTCCGTGAACTTCTCAACGTGCTTCGCAATGTGGTTGTCATGAACGACGACGACGTCGTAACCGGACCCATGTTCGCTCTGGCGCTTGCCCATGGCAGCCGCTTGCCCGATCCGGTTGCAGGAGGGGAACAGGTCATCGCGTTTCCCGTCGAACGCAGCAGGGATCATTCAATTGCCTCGTTTCCACACGGTAACACCGGACAGGTTCGCCCGCTTTGGGAGCAGGAGCGCGACATCATCGAGTCTGCCATTGCCTCCTGCAATGGCAACATCGTGCAGGCCGCTGCAAGGCTTGGCGTCAATCCTTCTACGATTTACCGCAAGCGTCAAAGCTGGGCAGCGGGCGCCGCGTAATCCGCGAAGCAGCACGTACGATTAACCGCCGTTAACAATACGGGGAAAGTTTTTTCCGCGATTCGCTTGACATTTTCCGCTGTATTTTCTACATCCCATCCCAGTTGTTAGCACTCGACATGAATGAGTGCTAACACACCTTTGGTTTCGGACTTACCGTCCTAGATCAAGAGGATTTAGAAAACCAACCTAACCAACATATGTACTGAGGAGAAATCAGACATGAATTTCCGTCCTCTCCACGACCGCGTACTTGTACGTCGCGTCGAAGAAGACACGAAGACCGCTGGCGGGATCATCATTCCCGAAACGGCTCAAGAAAAGCCATCCCAGGGTGAAATCGTTTCAACCGGCCCTGGCGCCAAAGGCGAAGATGGAGCCATCAGCCCGCTTGATGTCTCGAAGGGCGACAAAGTCCTTTTCGGCAAATGGTCCGGCACTGAAGTCAAGATCAACGGCGAAGACCTGCTGATCATGAAAGAAGCCGACATCATGGGCGTC
>JAJFHC010000014.1 GCA_021775835.1 Hyphomicrobiales bacterium
TGTGGATGCGGTCGTCGTTGAGACCAAATCCGATCAGCAGGCTGTCCATTCCTAGAATCCGACGAAAGCTCTCCACAACCGGAATCGATCCGCCGCAGCCCATGAGGACTGCATCGCGGTTGAACTCCTGCTTCAGGGCTGTGGCCGCTTTCGACAGGTAGGGGGTCGTGACATCGACCTGGATCGCGGCCCCTGCCCCATGATCGATAAACTCGACCTTGCAGTCGGCCGGCAACCGGTCCCGGATGAACTGCTTGAAGGCGTCACGGATGGCAAAAGGATCCTGCTTGCCAACCAGCCTGCAGGATATCTTGGCTGTCGCCCGCGACGGTATGACGGTTTTGGTGCCATCGCCGGTATATCCGCCAATGATACCGTTGACCTCACATGTGGGCCGTGACCAGATCTGTTCCAACACGCTGCGTCCGGTTTCCCCTGCCGGCACGCCAAGGCCGACATCGCCCAGGAATTCCGATTCCGAGAAATCAAGGTTATCCCACTGTTCGCGAACAGCAGCGGGCAGTTCCTCGACGCCGTCGTAGAATCCAGGCACCTGAACCCGGCCATCGTCGTCGTGAAGGTCGGACAGCATTCGGTTGAGAACGCGTATCGGATTGCGCGCGGCACCACCGAACATGCCTGAGTGCAGGTCCAGGCCGGGACCGGTTACAATCACCTCGATCCCGAGCAGTCCCCGCAGCATGGTTGTTATGGCAGGCGTCTTCGCGTCCCACATTCCAGTGTCGCAGATCAGTGCCACATCTGCCGACAATTCGTCCCGGTTGGCTTCCAGAAAGGGATCCAGATTTATGCTGCCGCATTCTTCCTCACCTTCCAGGACCATGGTCACGCGGACCGGTAACGATTCATGAATGTCGAGATGCGCACGGCAGGCTTCGACGAAGGTCATCAACTGGCCCTTGTCATCGCAGGCGCCGCGGCCGACGATATGCTTCGCGCCGTTGACTTCGACCAGGCGCGGCTCAAACGGCGGTGCGTCCCACAACTCCAGCGGGTCCACGGGTTGAACATCGTAATGCCCGTAAAAAAGCACATGCAGGGCATTGTCCCGGTTCGGCGGATTGTAGTGCGCAACGACCACCGGATGCCCAGGGGTATCGCGAACAGTGGTTTCAAAGCCCAGACCGTCGAGTGATTTCTTCATCCAATCGGCGGCCTGGCGACAGCCGGCGGCATAGTCGGGGTCGGTGGAAATGCTCTCGATCCGTACCAGATCGAAAAGGCGCTCCAGGCTGTTTTCGAGACCTGTATCGATGTGATCGAGAACCGGGGCAATGTCGTCGCTCATCTTCGCTAACTTCCGCTTTTACATGTTTGTTGGATTCGCCTGCACAGGCAGGCCGATGACCATAATCGTCTGGATCGTATAAGACCAGTGCCGGAGGATGCAGTCTCGCGCTCAGGCGTCAAAATGGGTCAGGAGTTGTCTGATCTCGCGGTCTCTCGGTGCAAAACTGGTCAGGGCCTTGTTGAAACGTATGACCATTTGTGGAATGTCCGGATCGCCATTCTCGGAAATATTGTCCCGCAACGCGCCGACAATCTCGGCGTAGAATTCGTGGCTTGCCTTCAGCAGGCCAAGGGAGCGGACCATTTCCGGTACAAGAGGCGGCAGTTCGTTCTTGTCAGGCATGAAAACCTCACCAAATTACTGATTGCAATCGGGGCAAATCCTTAGCACGCGACAACGTTGACCGCCAAACCGCCCTGGCTGGTTTCCTTGTATTTGCTGGCCATGTCGCATCCGGTCTGGCGCATGGTCTCTATTACTGCATCGAGCGAAACGTGGTGCTCACCGTCGCCCTTGAGCGCAAGGGAGGCTGCGTTGATGGCCTTGACCGCTCCCATGGCATTGCGCTCGATGCACGGGATCTGGACCAGTCCGCCAACCGGGTCGCAGGTCATGCCGAGATGATGTTCCAAACCGATTTCGGCGGCATTTTCCACCTGCTCGTTGGTCCCGCCCAGAGCTGCCGCCAGGCCTGCGGCCGCCATGGCGCTGGCTGACCCGACTTCACCCTGGCATCCCATTTCAGCACCGGATATGGAAGCGTTCTGCTTGATCAGGCTGCCGACGGCGGTTGCGGCCAGAAAGAAATCGATGATGCCGTCGTCCGAACTTGCCGGAAAGAACTCGCGATAATAACGGATGGTCGCCGGGATCACCCCTGCAGCGCCATTGGTCGGCGCCGTGACAACGCGGCCTCCCGAGGCGTTTTCCTCATTGACTGCGATCGCATAAAGACTGGTCCAGTCGATGCAGTCGTGGGGGAGTTTGGCGTTGCGACCGGCGTCCGTGATCAACTCACGATGGATGCCTGCCGCACGCCGACGCACGGACAACCCACCCGGTAGCTTGCCCTCGCCCTTCAGGCCCCGGTCGATACATCCGGTCATGACATTCCAGATCGCCATGATGCCATCGCGAACCTGCGTTTCACTGCGTCGGGCACATTCGTTGGCCATGATCATCGTCGTGATGGTCTTGCCGGACACTTGCCCCATCTCCAGCATTTCAGTCGAGCTCTTGAACGGAAACGGCAGGCGAACCTCGTCCTGGATCATCGGCGCAACCGATGTAAGCTCCTCCTCGGTTGCGATGAAGCCACCGCCTATCGAGTAGAAAACCTCGGAAGCCAGTTCGGCACCCGTCGTATCAAAAGCCTTGAATCTCATGCCGTTGGAGTGGGCAGGCAGAAAGTTCTTGAAGTCCAGCACAAGGTCTTCGCGTTCGTTGAAGCCGATCTTGCGTCCGCCCAACAGCCGCAGGCTCTGCGACGACCTGATCTGTTCCTGGATTACTTCAACGTCGTCTGGATCGACCTCGTTGGGCTTCTCGCCCGACAGGCCCAGCAAAATGGCCCGGTCGGTGCCGTGCCCCTTGCAGGTAAAGGCCAACGAGCCATGCAGGGAGACCACAACACGATCCACACTCTCGAGTGTGTTCGCAGCCTGAAGATCACGCAGAAAAGTCCCAGCGGCGACCATGGGCCCCACCGTATGGGAACTCGACGGGCCTATACCGATTTTGAACAGATCGAAAACACTGGCGGTCATGACGGACCTCACTATTGGGTTTGTCCGGCAATAAGGGGAGTCAAACCGGACGTTACCGCGATATCGCGCCATTTTTCAGGCACGATCTCAACCCATGCCGACAGGAATGAAACCATGAACGACAGGTTGGAGATCGCAGACCTTGATTTTCAACGAAATATCTGCGCCCTCTTCGTCACCCTTGAACCTGCTTTTGCAGGGTCGAGGGTCCATTGGCGAGGGCGCAATGTTGAAGCATATGCGAAGGAATCCTCGACCTCTGACAAGGTCAAGGATGACGGATAGTCGGTTTGGCAACCCGGACTTTTATCGTACAGCAACCACATCAAAGACGTTCACTGAGATCGTCAAAGTCCCGTCGCCCACAAGCTCCATGAACCGCCGGCTCGACTCCGACTCTCCCCAGCGTGGATCCTGCATGCAGGATTCGTGATGCGCCTGTGTTTGCCACTGCAGGTACTGAACGATCCGTGACCCACCCGTGCTGATATGTGTTGCCCCGGACACGAAGCCGTCAAATTGTGCAAAATCCTCCAGCCCGGCAGCGGCATGCGTCAGGGCTTCATTCATGGCATCGCCTTCACCATCAACAGTAACGATGACGGTGCAGACATCCCGGTCGGTACTGATGTGCATTGCTTTCGCCTTTCGGTCTGGAACAGCGGACAAGCCGGGACCATCAAGGCGCCTGGTTTAGCCGCCGAGGAACAGGCGGCCGACGTCCGGGTCATCGAGCAGTTCACTGCCTGGTCCCGCCTTCGCCAACTGTCCGGAAACCAGCACATAGCCGATGTCGGCAAAGTCGAGGCCCTTCTTGGCGTTCTGTTCGACCATGACAATTGTCTTGCCTTCCGCGTTCTGCAGATCGTCGAGGATCTCGAACACCATGTCAATGTAACGCGGCTCGAGACCGATCGAAGGCTCGTCCACAAGCAGGACTTCCGGGTTCATCACCAGCGCGCGGGAAATTTCCAGCAGCCTGCGCTCGCCGCCCGACAGGACCTTTGCCGGTTGATTGCGTCGGTTGGCCAGCCGGTCGTATTTCTGAAAAACCTTCTCGGCTGCTTCCTTGGCCTCATCGGGACGATCCTTGAGAAAGCCGCCCATCCAGAGATTTTCTTCGACCGTCATGTTGGGAAAGACGGAATTATCCTGAAGGATGTAGGCAATACCGGCGTCGCGCAGCTTCTCGTTGGGCTTCTTGGTGGTCACCTTTTGTCCCTGAACGGTGATTTCGCCGCCAAAGATGTTTGTGAAACCGAAGATCGAGTGCAACACCGTCGACTTGCCGGCACCATTGGGGCCGATCAGACACAGCGACTGTCCGGCCCCTACCCGCAGACTGAAATCGTGCAGGATCTCCATGGCCCCATAACCCGCACGCAGGCCATCGATCGACAGGAACGTGTCGCCCTTGACGAGTTTTTCCAGCTCGGCTGGGGTTGGCGCATCGCCGGCAATCTTCTGGGCCTCGCGGGCGACATCGTCGACCGACAGAACGGTGGAAACGCCGCCACCGCCATAGCCGCTGGTCCGACTCTCGGCTTCGCCTTGCGTGCCGTTGTCGTTTTCCTCAACCATCAATGCGCTCCCAGATAGGCGTCGACGACGCGTTGATCGTTCTGGATTTCATCGGGTGACCCATTTGCCAGCATCTCGCCATGGGCCAGACAATAGATGTGCTCAGCCAGATTCATGATCACGCGCATGTTGTGCTCGATCACGAACAGGGTGATTCCGAATTCCTCGTTGGCTCTCTTCAGGCGATCGATCAGGCCGTTGATCAGTGTCGGGTTGATGCCGGCGGTTGGCTCATCGAGCATGAGCACGGTCGGCTCGTTCATGAGCGCCATGGCGAATTCCAGCAGCTTTTGCTGGCCGAAGGACAATGAACCGGATCGCAGAAAACGCTTTTCATAAAGGCCAACGAATTCCAGCAGCCGGTCTGCACGCTCGTAGTCTTCCTTGGTGTTGCGGCTGAACATATCCGAATAGCCCATCTTGCGGTGAGGCATGGAGATCAGCATGTTCTCGACGCCGTTCATGGCGCTGTAGATGCGGGTCTGTTGGAAGGTGCGCAGCAATCCCAGGCGGGCAATTTCCTGGACCTGAAGTTTCGAGATTTCCTTGTTACGGAACTTGATCGATCCGGCATCGATCGGGTGATAGCCGACTATTGAATTGAACAGCGTGGTCTTGCCCGATCCGTTCGGACCGATCAGACCCGTAATGCCGCCCTCCTTGACGTCGAGAGAGACATCCTTGTTGGCGATAACTCCGCCGTAGGCCTTGCTGGTGTTCTTGACTTCGATGATAGCGGTCATTCTGCGGCCTCCGCTTTGAGGTCTTTCTGATCGACACGGACACCGAACCACTCAGGCTTCCTGAGCTTCAACCATCCCAGAACGCCGTCCTGGAAATAGACAACGGTGACGACGATCAGCGCGCCCAGCGCCACCCATTGCCAACCCAGGAAATAGTTCCAGGTCACTTCCTTGAAGACATGGAACATGATGGCGCCGATCACCGGGCCCCACAAGGTGCCCTTGCCCCCGAGCAGAACGCAGACAACCATGAAAATCCCCAGATTGATAGTCTGATAGGCCGTCTCAAGCGGCTCGAAATGAATCAGCTGGAAGGCGGAAATCGATCCGGCGATGCCGACAAAGAACGCCGCGATTGCCCAGGCGATGAGCTTGTAGGTCAGGGTGTGGATCCCCATGCCTTCGGCTTTTTCCTCGTCGTCGCGAATGGCATTCAAGGCTGCCCCGAAACGGGTTTGATAGAGCCATCTGACAAAGGCGAAGAGCAGGACACCGAGGATTGCAAAGGCGAAGTAGAAGAATATCTTGCCATCATCGAGATCGCCGGGAAACACCGGCAGGGCTATGCCCTGACCGCCGCCAACCCAGTCCCAGTTCGACACCAGTTCGCCTGCGGCGATCGCGACGCCCAGGGTACCGATGGCAAAATACGGACCGCGCAATCCGAATGTGATGTAACCGATGATCACCGCGCATACTGCACAGAATACCCCTGCGGCGATCGACCCGAGGAACATACCCAGGAAGTACTGCGTTTCCGTGAACTTGAAGATGCCACCGCCAGCCGCGTTGGTATAATCGGCGACGTTGTAGACCAGTCCAATGGCAACGACGGCTGTGACGTACATGCCCGTGCCGTAGAAGAAGATATTGCCGAGCGAGTTATAGCCCATCTGGCCGCCGGTGATGTCCCAGGTAAGGGCCACAATGATCATCAGCCACAATGTCGCCAGCTGTGTTCCGTAGTCGGGGAAGACAAAAGGCGCGGCGAACGAGATCACCAGAAGGCCCGTGTAGAGAATGGATTTGTTCAATTTCATCGCATCATTCCCTATTGCAGAACCTGTCGGGAACGACGCTGCTGCGCCAACCGGATCATCAGCACAAGAAGAAGCAGGAGCACGGCGATGGCCTGCTGGTAACCGATGCCAAATATGTGTGCCCCGTATTGTTCAAGCGCACCGATGCCAAGTCCGGCCGCGATAACACCAGGAAGATTTCCCAGGCCTGCCGCTGTCACAATCACGAATGAGCGGATGGAATAGGTGATCCCGTAGAACGGCTGGATCAACCAGACCATGACGATGATCGCACCGGCTGCCCCACAGATTGCGGCATTGAGAGAGAAAGTGAAGGAATAGACTTTTTCTGTATCAATTCCCATGACCCTTGCCGCGCGGGCATTCTGGGCGGTCGCACGGATCGCCTGTCCCATTCGGCTGCGTTTCATGAAAATAACGACCCCGAGGGCCAGGGTGGAAGCCATGATGACGCCGATCAATTTGGCGATGGGGACATCGACAAAGTCTTCAAAGAAATACAGTGTCGGGTAATCGAGCTTGATGCTTTGCGTGTCAGAACCGAACATCAGGTTCAGAATCTGGGCAATCATGATCGCCAACCCAAACGTCGCCAGTAGCGACGTGAACAGATCACGGCCGATGACTCGGGCAATTACGGTCTTGTAGATGACCCAACCGATGCCCCACAAAACAATAAATGCGATCGGGACGCCGAGCAGAGGCGGCAGGCCTTGCTTCGACAGCCACCAGGCCACATAGCCGCCAGCGATGACAAAGTCGCCCTGGGCCAGGTTCTTTACATTCATCACCCCCCAGACGAGCGCCAGTCCGTAGGCTGCCACTGCGAACAGGGCGCCAATCATGATGCCATCAAGAATGATTTTCAGGTTGACGACTGGAAATTCAAATAGAAGGGATATGTTTCCGTAGATCTGGTCCATTCTATCCGGCCCTCCCTTGGCCGGGGGCGTTCACTGCGGCAGGATTGCCGGCAATGGTGCCGATGGTGGGTGTCCGGACATTAAACGGGAATGTCCGGACACGGATTTGTCTCGAATGAGGCTTACTGAGCCTTGCGTGGCCAGTTCAGAGGGTGCGACGCAAAGGCAGACGGGGCTACCACATTGTACTTGCCGTCCTGAATCTGGCGCAGCACCATCGGCTTGGCGATGTTGTTGCCGGCTTCAGAGAACTTGATGCCGCCGTAGAAGGTCTTCAGATCAGTTGCCGCAAGGGCGTCACGGACCTTGTCCTTGTCAAGCGAACCAGCCCGTTCGAAGGCGTCCTTGAAGACATAAACCGCAGCAGATGCCTGTGCAGTCTGATAGGGAACCTTCTTTTCGGCATATTCAGTGAAAGCAGCCTTGAACTCTTTTTCGTAGTTCGCCGCCGTGCCGAAGATCGGGTCTTCATATTTGAGCGTTTCCGCCCACTGGGTGGAACACAGGATATCATTGGCGGAAGCGCCGAAGTTACCGGTCACGTCGGCCGCTTCACAATGGGTGATGGCGACCATCGGCACATTGATCTTCTTCTCACCGATTTGACGCACGGCAGTAGCCGCACCCTTAGAGTGTCCGGAGACAATCAACACGTCAGGCTTCAGCAGCTTAACCTTGGTCAGGATCGCACTCATGTCGGAAAGATCACGGGGAAGCTTTTCGTCGAGCACGACCTGCATGCCATATTTCTTGGCATCGTCCAGAACACCAGCACGGATGTCGAGTGAGAACGGATCGTTCTCGACGGCAACCGCGACCTTGACCGATGAAGGCTTCTTGCCTTCCTTCTCAGCCATCTCAGCCGCAAGCGCTACGGCCGACGCCAGATACTGCTCTGAGGTCGAAAGCACGGCAAACAGGTACTTGTAGCCCTTGTTGAACAGCGAACGCGATGCGCCTTCGGCTTCAACCATGGGAATCTTGTACTTTTCGGTTACCGGCGCGATCGCCTTGGTCAGACCGGATGAGTATGGGCCGAGCAGGTATTGAATCTTGTCCTGGCTGATCAGGCGTTCCGCCAGGGTGGCGCCACGGTCGCCCTTGGACTCATCATCGTAATACGTGACTTTGAAGTTGTAGCACTTGTCACCGATCTTGACGCCGCCGTTTTCGTCGATCTTCTTGATCGCGAACTCGTAGCCGTTCTTGGCATGGATGCCGTTGGTGGCATATTTACCGGTCAACGAAATCGCCGAACCGATTTTCAACTCCTCGCAGTCCATGGCCGACGCTGTGCCCGGCACAGCAAGGGCCAGCGCCAAACTCGCGCCAAACAGGACCTTGTTCATTCCAGTTGGTTTCGTTGTGAAATACTTCATGATTCCTCCCACGGTTTTCACGATTGTTTACAAACGGCAACGTTTACGACTGCGCGCATCCATTCCCGCCATTTCTAACACTGCGCCCCGATGAAATGTTACGGCAGTCATCGGTTGCAGATGGAGACGACATCAGCCGCCATACTAATTTGAGAATTATAACGGCATTTGCCGCTTTCACTCCCTCCAATTTGACACGATTGCCCGTTTGCATCTGACGTACACTTGGCGGCCCGCATCTCTTGATGCGGATACTCTATAAGGACCCCACAAGGGTCAAGCCTTTCTTGATATGGATCAACTATCTGAAGCAAAACAACAATACTGAAACTTCACAACCTCCAAAACATGCTATGGATGGAATTCCGCCCAAAGACTGTGCAATGGGCACCCTTTCACTTCATCCCTGAAGGAAAAAATCGCTGCGTTTGAGACCGTATTTCTTCATCTTGTCCTGTAACGTCTTGCGGGGGATGCCCAGAGCCACATAGGTGGCTTTGATCGAACCGCCGTTGCGGCGCAGTTCCTGGTCGATCAGGGTTCGTTCAAAGGCTGAAACACGGTCCGGCAGGGCTTCACCGGTTGATTGCCGTGATTCACTGCGTGAAATCGTCAGCCCCATGCCCAGCGCCAATCGATCTGCCTGCGCTTTGATCTCCGGCAGGTTTCCCGGCCAGTCGCAAAGCAGGACCTCTCTGGTTTCCGTTTCGGAAAGAGGGGGCGGATCCACAGCAAATCGAATTACCGCTTTGTCGAGAAAATGTTGAAACAGGTGAATGCGATCCTGACCGCGCAACCGCACGGGCGGCACTTCCACGACAGCACAGGATATCGTCCCGCCGATGCCTGACGGCGTTTCAATTTCATCGTCGCCATGACCTGAACGGCGGTCAATCCGGGACATGACGAGGCGGGCGTTCAGGCTGCCGTCCCGGCTCGCTCCCTCGACCCGGTGACGAACGGAGTCCGGCAAATGGTCGGCATCTTCGAGATAGAGAACGCCGCCCGCGGCTTGGGCGACGCACCCGGCACTTCCGGAGGAACCGGGACGAACGCTGCCAAACAGTTCAAGACTGGCCTGGCCCTCCGACAACCTCGCGCAATGCACGGCCACAAACGGCCCTTCCCGGCTTGGTGATGCTGCATGAATTGCGCGCGCCACCTGTTCGCCTTCCACTCCGGGTTCGCCCCGTATGAGAATGTCCACCGGGACTGCCGCAACTTCCTGCACGAGGTTGCGCAGTCGCTCTATCTGGGGAGAGACGCCAACCAGAAAGGATGTGCTCGACTTGGCCGCACTCAACGCCAGATGCAGACTGCGGTTTTCAATCACCAGGGCGCGCTTTTCCGATGCGCGGGTCACGATCTCCACGAGACGGTCCGGCCGGAACGGTTTTTCCAGAAAATCGTACGCGCCCTTGCGCATGGCATCAACGGCCTGGGGAATATCGCCATAACCGGTCACCAGAATCACGGGCAAGTCCGGGTCCTTCGCCCGGACCTCTGCCAGCACCTCCATACCGCCAAGCCCGGGCATGCGCATATCGGTGATAACCACACCGGAAAAGTTGCGCTCAACCCTTTGCACCGCCAGTTGCGGGTCGGCAAACGCTTCCACGTCGAATCCCGCAAGCTCGAGTGTCTGTGCTGCCGAAACTCGCTGCAGGTGATCGTCATCTACGAGGATCACGGGTTTGTGGGAGTCCGGTTGTTGCTCGGGCCCGGCCGCCCCGATCGCGTCATCTGTCGGCTGCACACTCACAGCGGTCTCCGCTCAACGCCCTTGAACGTCAACCGAACGCAGCCACCGCCCGAGACTGAATTGTTGATGTCGATGGTACCATCCAGCGTTTCCATTATGTTTTCGCAGATGGCAAGTCCGAGACCAAGGCCTTCAGCCTGCGCGCGGGTCGTAAAGAATGGCTCCTTGCCCCTGAGCAGCGCTTCGTTGGAGAACCCGGGACCGCTATCCGTAACGAGCACATGAACCAACCCGTCCTCGACCTGTGACGAAATATTCAATACCCGGGGCTCTGAAGCGGCCATGGCCAGGACAGCATTGGTGATCACGTTGCCAAAGACCTGGCCAATTCGGGCCGGACCGCCGCGCACCGGCAACGGGTTTAGGGAAACCTGACAATTCACATCGACGTTGTGGTTATCCAACAGCGGTGCAGCCTCGGTCAGTGCCTTTTGCAACGCTGCCGACAGGTCCACCTCCACAGGTGCCTTTCGCTCCCGGCGAACATAGGCGCGCAAATTCTCAACAATCCTCGCCGCACGCCCGGCGGCATCGCTGATGTGTTCCAGAGTCCGCCGGGCGTCCTCCGGTTTGTCGCGTTTCAGGAGCAATCTTGCGTTCGCGGCAAAGGAATTAATGGCCCCCAAAGGCTGGTTCAGTTCATGGGAGATACTTGCAGACATGGTTCCAAGTGCAGCCAGCTTGCCGGCTTGTACCAGTTCATCCTGGGCCCTGTGAAGGTCTGCTTCGGCAGCCTGTCGGTCAACGACCTCGCGTTGAAGACTGACGTTGGTCTCCAGCAGTTCACGGGTTCGTTCGCCGACCCTGACTTCGAGCTCGCTGTTGAGTTGGGTCTGATAGTTCAGTTCCCGGAGGTGGTGGCGTTGCCACAGATAGAGGGCACACGTCACGACCGCCAGCAGGAGCAGGGTCAGACAAACGGTCAACATCACGTTCCAGACCTGTCGGGCGATGCGCGATTTCGATGTCAGCAGATACAAACTGAATCTGTGATCCGGCAATGTCGCCTGGACAGAAACATGGTCGTTCATCCGGACCGGCAGGGGTGTCAATTTCTTGCCGGCATATTTTCTCTCCTTGTCAATACGTTTGACTTCCGCCGGCGTCAGGTTCCTGATCTTGCGGTAGAGCCAGTCGGAGTTGTCCGCGAGGATGACAACGCCGTGTTCATCGGTGACAAATACGGCCTGATCTTCTGTCGGCGCCCATCTACTTTCGAACCGGCTGAGATCGACCTTGACGACAACGACTCCTTCAATCCGGCCATCCAGACGTACGGCCGACGACATAAAGTACCCCCGCTTTCCGGTGGTCGTTCCAACAGCGAAGTAACGTCCCTGGCCGCCTTCGATTGCCTGGCGGAAATAGGGTCTGAATGAATAATTGTTGCCGACGAACGTCTTGGGCAATCCGTAATTTGAAGCGGCAATCGTCAACCCTGAGCGATCGATTACGTATACGTCCAGGGCGCCGATCTTTTTCTGCAACTCCTTCAACACCGCGTGGGCACGCATCAATGTCGGCCGGTCACCGGGATCTACCAAAGCAGCACGGACAGCCGGGTCACGGGATATGATCTCCGGCAGGATGCCATACTTGTCCAGCACGCCATTCAGACTGGACACATAGAGTTCAAGTTTAGGCCCGGAGTCTTCGCGAAGTTGACCTTCGTAGTAAGCGCCTGCGAGATCGTAGGATTTCCACAGTGTTGCCGCAAAAACCAGACAGGCCGCAGACACAAGAGCCACGAGGGCGCTACGCGAAGTCGTCCTGTTCTGAATGGCTCCGGTTCCTGACATGGTGTTTTCCGACTGACGCAAACGGCGCATACTGCCACCTTGCCGAGCCGGCCACAATCTTTCCCATGGCATTTCGAAGGGGAACGACATGCGCAATCTATTTTACATATAAAATAAATCGCCTATACTCGTTTCCATGTGGAAGCCATCTGAACGAACAATCTACAAGCCCCGTCCGGGCACGGTTCCAGACCGGGAATCGGCGCGGCACGCATTGCTGTTTTCGCCGGTGAAAGTCGGGCCGGTCACGCTCAAGCAGAGGACCTGGGTGCCTGCCATGGTCCCCTGGCGGGCCTCCGATGACGGCTGGGTGACCGAGGACGTGCTGGACTGGTACGGACGATTTGCCAGAGGACGACCCGGTGGACTGGTGGTTGAGGCGACCGGAATTCGCGATGTGCCAAGCGGGCCTCTGTTGCGGATCGGAGACGACCGTTTTCTGGACGGCTTGTGCCGGTTGACGGACCGCGTCAGGAAGGAAAGCGACGGCCAGACCAAACTGTTCATCCAGCTCATCGACTTTCTCGCTATCAAACGGCGCCCGGTTCGGGAAAAGTACTTCAACCGCTTTCTGGAAATCACGGACCGGCATCGCGCAACCCTTGACCTGCGCGGTCTCCCCGATCTCGATGGAAACCAGATCCGGCAGCATTTGCTTTCTCTTGAAGATAATGAACTCGAAGGCATTCTGGACGAACGCGAGCTCGAGTCCCTGCGCATGGGGTATCGCGAACGGGTGACGGACACTGACCTTGAGCATATCGCCAACCTGCCCCAAACGTTGCCGGAACTGTTTTCTTCAGCCGCCGGCCGGGCCCACGCCGCGGGCTTCGACGGTGTTGAACTGCACTACGCTCATGCCTACACGATGGCATCTTTCCTATCGGCACGAAACACACGCAGCGACGGTTACGGGGGGCCTCGAGAAAACCGTGTGCGGCTGCCGCTTGAGGTTTATGAGGCCGTGCGCTCCACTGTCGGGAGGGACTTTGTCGTCGGATGCCGGTTTCTCAGCGAAGACTGCATAGGCGGAGGCAACAGCGTCGAAGACTCTGCCTATTTCGGCACGGCCTTCGCGCAAGCCGGTATGGATTTTCTATCGCTGTCGCGCGGTGGACGCTTCGAAGATGCCAAGCAACCGGGCGTTGGCCAGGCCGCCTACCCTTATACCGGGCCGAGCGGATACGAGTGCATGCCCGGTCATATCTCCGATTCATTCGGGCCCTTCGGCCGCAACATCGAGCCGACGGCCCGCATCAGGACAGCGATCCGGGCGGCCGGCCACGAGACACCCGTGGTGGTTGCCGGCGGCATTCACGGCTTCGACCAGGCGGAGAGCATTCTCCGCAACGAAGAAGCCGACATTATCGGATCTGCCCGCCAAAGCCTGGCCGACCCAGACTGGTTCCTGAAGCTGAGCCAGGGGTGCGGCGCCCAGGTGCGTTCCTGCGAATACACCAATTATTGCGAAGGGCTCGACCAGAAACACAAACAAGTCACTTGCAAGTTATGGGACCGCAAGGAACTTGATGAAGCCGGCGTTCCGAAATCAAAGGACGGCAGGAGAAGACTCGTGGCACCACACTGGCCGGGTACGGACACGAGCCAGGACACATGAGCGACCGAGGCGATCTGCTGCCGTCGCGATACGACGATCCCTTTGTCAGGAATAATCTCCCGCCTGCCACCAGCAGCCCAGATTGCAGGTTTGACCTGCCACATCTTCAGTTTCCGCAGGATATCAACGCCGCTCGACACACCCTGCAGTCAGGACTGGAAGCCGGTGGGCCCGACAAGACAGCGATCATCGACGGCGAGATCCGGTGGACGTTTCGCGAACTGGACGAACGGTCGAACCAGATCGCCCACGTGCTGATCGACGACCTGGGGATGAAAACAGGCAACCGCGTGCTGTTACGCGCACCCAACACGGCCATGGCTGCCGCCATCTGGTTTGCAATCATCAAGGCCGGCGGCGTTGCGGTTGTCACTGTTCCCCTTTTGCGGGCAGGCGAACTGGCGGCGGTGGTCACGAAGGCTCAAGTGACACATGCAATCTGCGACGTCGCCCTGGCTGATGAAATGAAACAGGCGGCCTGCGACAACGCCATTCTCGAACACGTGGTTTATTTCGGCGAAACAGGAGACGACCCTGCACACCTCGAACATCGCCTAAAGTTCAAACCCGCCTGTTTCGATGTGTTTCAGCCATCGCGCGATGATGCTGCCCTGATCGGCTTTACGTCCGGTACGACGGGCGCCGCCAAGGGCACGATCCATTTCCACAGAGATGTGATGGCGATCTGCGAATGCATGCCCAGGCACATTCTGAAACCGACGACCGCAGATGTGTTTGCGGGCACACCTCCATTTGCTTTCACGTTCGGTCTCGGAGGGCTCCTGCTGTTTCCTGTTCGTTACGGGGCAACGACAGTACTGACCCAGGACAGGGAACCGGCGAACCTGCTCACACTGGTTGAGCGACACCAGGTTACCGTCCTGTTCACCGCGGCAACGGGATATCGCAGTCTTCTTGCCAGCCTCAATGGCCAGGATATCTCAAGCCTGCGGGTTTGCGTGTCGTCGGGCGAACATCTGCCGGCAACCGTTTCCCGAGACTGGCAGCTACGCACCGGGCATCTGCTCACGGAGGTGCTGGGATCCACGGAAATGCTGCACGCCTTCATTGGGGCTGCCGGTGACGATATCGTTCCGGGATCTCCCGGCAAGATAATTCCCGGGTACGAGGCGCGCGTGGTCGACGATGAATTCAATGATTTGGCCGACGATGTGCCCGGCATGTTGCTGGTTCGTGGGCCCACGGGGTGCCGGTATCTGGATGATCCGAGGCAAACCGACCAGGTTCACAATGGCTGGACGATCACCGGTGATCTTGTGACCCGCGATGAAAATGGATATTTCCGGTTTGCCGGCAGGCGTGACGACATGATCGTGTCCGCAGGTTACAATATTTCCCCCATGGAAGTGGAAGACGCCCTGCTGAGCCATAACGCCGTCAGCGAATGCGTCGTCGCGGGCACGCCGGATCCGGACCGGGGCAACATCGTCACCGCTGTCGTCGTCACGACGTCGCGCGCAAAGCCGGGCGACCGCCTTACCGCCGACTTGCAGGATCACGCCAAGACGATTATCGCGCCCTACAAATATCCACGTAAGATCATCTACCTGGAGTCGCTTCCCCGGACGGCAACCGGCAAACTCATGCGCCGGGACATTTTGCACCATATTGGCAAAAAGAGCCTGCCAGATGACCAGACTTGATGTATAATGTCGTCCAGTTTCCCGATCCACACTTGGAAGGTTGATTGTACCATGCAAATGCCCAAAGCCGCCCTTACCGCATTGGCCTTGACGCTTCTCGGCGCGGGGCCGGTGTTTGCCGAGGCAAAGGAACTTCCCAGGACAGCACCACCTCTGCTCAAGGTCGAAACCTTCGACACCCAGTACGGCCAGGGAACCCGCAGCTTCGTTTGGGGCTATCCCGTTCACGGTGACATCATCTTCACCACCGACGGCGACCGGGATACCAGCAAGGAAGGCTTCGAACGTGACCGGAACAAGGGCGGCTGATCAAGCGTAATTTTTGCCTGAAACCGAGACTTTCCAGAAATCCTTCCCAGACAAGCGGAAACCACATTCATGGACGCACGTGTTGACGCATCGGCTGCCGCCGATGCCGTGGACGAGGCCATAACATCGCGGCGTTCGCTGCGTGCTTTCAAGGCCGATCCGATCTCACGCGAGACTGTCGAGGACATTCTGCGCGTCTCAAGCCGCGCGCCCAGCGGCACCAACATGCAGCCGTGGAAAGTCACGGTGGTCACGGGCGATGCCAAGGCCAGGCTTTCCACCGCTGTCCTGGAGGCGTTTAACGCCGGCGGCGACGATCACAAGCAGGAATACAAGTATTATCCCGACAGGTTTCCCGAGCCCTATCAGAGCCGCCGCAGAAAAGTCGGCTGGGACATGTATGGCCTGCTCGGCATCGTCAAAGGCGATTCCGAACGCATGCATGCACAGCACGCCCGAAACCATCTTTTCTTTGATGCGCCCGTCGGCATGATCTTTACCATCGACAGAAGCCTGGAGATCGGCAGCTGGCTCGATTACGGGATGTTTCTGCAGAACATCATGGTTGCCGCGCGCGGCCGCGGGCTGGACACCTGTCCGCAGGCAGCGTTCGCGCCCTATCATAAAATCATCCGGCAGGAACTGGGGATCAGCGAAGACGAAATTGTCATTTGTGGCATGTCGCTTGGCTACGCCGACCATTCCGCAATCGAAAACACGCTGCAGACCGACCGGGTGCCGGTTGACGAGTTTGCCCGATTCCTCGATCGCTGACCGCACGGAACGGGGGCGCCGCATTCGGATGCACCAATCTTGCGCGATCACTCCCTGATCACTTGCCCGCGAGCGGCCTTTCGATTCTCCGTTGAACGCTTATCTGAAGTTCCAGACAAGCCAACCAAAGGAGATCGACAATGAATTCCTACTTAAAGGCAGGCCTTACGGCCGTTGCTCTGTTCACAGCGTCGTCCGTTTTCACGGTTCAGGCGGACAGCTACGTCAATTCGCAGAACACCTTCAAGAAGCATACGACCCAAAAGGTTCACGTCACCAAGCGTAAGTCGAACCGCGTTGTTGTCAGTCCTGCTCGTGCCGGCAAGCGGCAGAATTTTGGGGTTCATGTCCGCGACACCTCCAGAGAAGGTTACGGTCCTGGCCGCTGAATTCGTCAAGACGACCCTCCCCGGTCTTGATCTCTGAGTGAGCAACACTCGTTTCGCTCGGAGATCAAGCCCAAGGAGCAGGCAGTGCCCCCGGTGCCTGCTCCTTTTTTACATCTTTCAATTCCTGCAAACATGAAGCGGACACAGCAGAAACCGGTTGATCTGTCGTCCGGCGATTTGTGCTAATGGCAACATGGTCGTAGTTGAGTTTCTTCAAGGCACCATGGCTGACGATACAATTGAACAATTCCGCATGCTTGCGACACGTGACGTCGAGATTTTCCTGGGCCCGCGACCCGGCAAAAAATCGATGGAGTCGTTGAAAGCACTGAATCCGTCACGGGACAATCGAGATGTCTGAGACGATTGTCCCGCCCGACCCACCGGTCACGCCGCGTCTCGAATTTTCCCGTTTCACCGACAGTGACGTTGAAAGCCTGGCGCTGGTTCTGTCGGATCCGGAAGTATCCCGCAGCCTGACAGCCAAGGCGACCACGCCGGAACAATGCCGGGCCTGTGCCGCCAAGCGCATCGCGTGGCATAACAGTGCCTGGGAGACCCACGGCTACGGAGTATGGGCCTTGCGAGACAGAAAGGCCACGGTCGCATCACAGAACGGGATTCTCGGCTGGTGCGGATTCGGTGAACCGGACGTGGGGTCCGACCCCGAAATCCTCTACGGTCTGTCTCGGGCACACTGGGGGATCGGGCTGGCAACCGAGGCCGCCCATGGTGCAATCAAATGGTTGTTCGACAATCGGATCGCAGACGGCGTTTCCGCGATCATATTCGCCCGACTCAATCCTGGGTCCATTGGCGTCACGAAGAAACTTGGCATGACGCGGCGCGGCACCATGTCTTTCGCAGGCTTCCTGCCTGATCCCGATCTGGCCTGTGACGTGCTGGACTATGAAATATGGCGTCTGCGCGACGGCACGTGCATGGACCTTTCAGATCTTCTGTTTCAGGCGCCCTACAAGGCCGGGCAGATTGTCAGCCTTGGTGTCGCGAACCGTGGGGAAACCGAAGATACGCTCCGCACTGCGGCGCTGGAACGCCCCGACTGTCAGACACTTGATCCGGCAACTGTCACGACCAGGGTCCAGGAATCCTTTCGACTTGGGCTCAGTGAAACAACCATGGACTGGTATCACGTCACGTGCGATGTCTGGCAAAATGAGAGGTGATCAACCCGTCATGCAACTGAATTTATTGTCGCCCCCTGTAATGATTCAGCATTCGACAAATTCATGAATCGGCGCCGTATCATCAGATACGAGTCGCGGTTCGATCGAACGCCGGAACAATTGTGGACGGTGTTTGGTGATACCGAGCGGCTGAATCAGACCGTCGGCACGGTCTTTACCCCCTATACCGCGGAAGATGTTCTTCAGGCCGATGGATCGATCATCCGCCACGCGCATCGCCGTTTCGGTCCATTCGCGTTTCGGTGGCGGGAGGGCTTCGGCGAGTGGGTGGAACATCGCCATGTTCGTCAGGAACGTCACTTCGACTCCGGCCCAATCCGGGAGATGACACTCGACATCCGCCTGTCGCCCGACGGTGACGGCACTGACGTCCAGTACGAGTTCCTCACAAGCTGGTCCTCCATTTTTGGTGATCTGCTGGCAAAAGTCGGCTTCTATGAGAAAATTACCCGGCCGGTGGTCATGGCGATTGAGAGGCTTGTAGCAGAGTCCATGGAGAACGAAGGGTCCGATGCAGAACCGGTTCTGCCTCCGGCTCCGGAAACCAAGTCCCACGATGTGAGCCGCCGTATTGCCGATGCCGTCTCCAAGATCAACGGCAGCGCCTACGGACACGGACTTGCCCATCGCCTGGCTGTTCATCTGGCTGCCGCCAACCCGCTCGATCTCAGGCGCCTTCGCCCTCTCGAACTGGCCGAGAACTGGGAGGTTCCGTCCGAACACGTCATCGAGCTTTGCGTTGCCGCCCATGCAGCCGGACTCCTGGCCATGCGGTGGGAAATCATGTGCCCTCGGTGCCGTGGTGGAAAGTCCCGCACCAACGTTCTGTCAGACCTTGAAAATGAGGTTCATTGCGACTCATGCAACATCGACTACGAGCGGGACTTCTCGAACAATGTGGAATTGGTGTTCAGCCCGGAGCCCTGGTTGCGAAAACTCCCCGATGGCGATTTCTGCATGATGGGAGCCGCCACCACGCCCCACGTGAAAGTCCAGTGCGATGTGGAACCGGGCGATGTTCGGGTTGAAGAGGTACAGTTGCCGGCAGGTCGATACCGTGTTCGCACGCTGGACGCGGGCGGCTCCAGCGAAATTGACTATGACGGCGGTGCATTTCCCGAAGTCTCCGTCCACCCGGATATGGTGCAGTTTGGTTCCGACTCAAACCCAGGGCAGATTATCCTTCGAAACCTTGATGCTCGCCGCCGCACCTTCGTCGTCGAATCGACACTCTGGAGCGACATCGCCCTGACCGGTCCGAAGGTCATCGCTTGCCAGGCTTTCCGGAAAATATGCCCAGAACAACTCCTGCGTCCCGGCGACGATGTCGCGATCGGCAGTGTTGCAATTCTGTTCTCGGATTTGAAAGGATCGACCGCGCTTTACGAGGAAATCGGAGACAGCAGTGCCTACGTACTGGTGCGCGAGCATTTCGAGTTCATCAACGATCATGTGCGCCGATGGCGCGGCGCAGTTGTAAAGACCATCGGCGACGCGGTCATGGCGTCTTTTCCCGAAGGCGTGGACGCGCTGGCCGCGGCACTTGAGATCCAGAAGGACGTGGCGACGTTCAATGCCGGACGGGAGGGTGCCGGCATCGAGCTGAAGATCGGCATTCATGAAGGCCACTGCATTGCCGTTACAACCCAAGGTGTACTCGACTACTTCGGAACGACGATCAATCTTGCAGCCCGGTTGCAGGCACAGAGTCTCGGTGGCGAAATCGTGCTGTCGGAAGCCATGATCGAGGACCCGTTGGTCACCGGGTTGCTGGGTGACCGGATGCCCGACAGCGAATCCGTCATGCTTTCCGGGTTTGCCGAACCGATGAACTGTTATCGCCTGAAAGCCAATTGACGGCGACAGAATTTATTGCGATACACATTTCATGATCCATGCGTGCTTCACATCCAAGAAGTCGAAACGGTTCCCACCCGTGGGGACCAAGGATCATTACGCGCTTTAGCTAAAAGCTCTTGAGGATCGCCTTGAACCCCGCCGGTTTGGACGGGGTTTTTTGTGTCTCCCGTCTCCGGCCCAAAACGGAGACCAAATACCATGTCAGACTTATCACCCGGATTGAGCGGCCTGTGGCTGCCGCTGATCACGCCATTTCGCGACGGCGATGTTGACGATGTATCCCTGCAACGACTGTTGAACCACTACACCGCACAACCGATCGACGGGCTGATCCTGTGTGCCACGACCGGCGAAGGCTTGACGCTCGATGAAGAGGAGGCGGAACACATCGTCTCCATTTCCGCCCGTGAGGCCGCCCGAAGCGGGAAAACCCTGCCGGTTTATCTGGGACTTTCAGGCAGCGACACCCGCAAACTCGCCGACATGCTGACCCGGATGGCAAGCTGGCCGATCGACGGATACCTGATCTCTTGTCCTTATTACTCCCGCCCTTCCCAGGCAGGCTTGATCGAGCACTTCTCCGCAGCAGCCGACGCGACCGAACGACCGATCCTCATCTACAACATTCCCTACCGCACCGGTGTTAACCTGAAAAACGACGCGATGCTGGAATTGGCGGAGCGCCCGAACATTGTCGGGGTCAAGGACTGCTGTGCCGACATGGCCCAGTCCTTCGACCTTCTGCAGCGCCGGCCGTCCGGCTTCTCCGTCCTGACCGGAGAGGACGCCCAGTTCTACAACGCGCTGGCCCAAGGGTCAGACGGCGCCATTCTTGCCGCCGCTCATGTCATGACGCAGGGCTTTGCCGACATCCGGGCTCTTCTAGCCGATGGCGATCAGACACGAGCACTGGCGGCATGGAAGCACCTTGCCGGCGTACCGGCCGTTCTGTTCCGGGAGCCGAGCCCGGCGCCGATCAAGCACTGGCTGTGGCGTTCAGGCCTGATCGACAGCCCTGAATTGCGCCTGCCCATGGTTCCGGTTTCCGAGGATCTGGCTCGCGCCATTGAACAGGAAATGGCCAAAAGACTGCCTCCTCCGTAGGGCTTCAAATCGCCAGTGGCTAAATCGTCCGCGGTATCTTTTTCGAATTTGTGAATTATCGAGATAAAACGAACTCGTGCGACACCGTCACAAAATTCCGGTTTTGCGGAACAGGGCCCGAATGTTATCGACGATGTGATGGAAGGCAGGATCCCGGAGGATCTCCGGGGAACGAGGCTGCGGGAAGTCAACCGCGAATTGCTCAAGGATGCTGGCCGGGCGCTGACTCATCACGACGACTTCATCAGACAGGAAGACGGCTTCCTCGATATCATGGGTGATGAAAAGAACCGTCCTTTGGTCGCTTGACCGCAACTGGGTCAGGTCAAGCTGCATACGTTCGCGGGTGAGTGCGTCAAGGGCACCGAACGGTTCATCCATCAACAGTACCGAGGGCTCGTGAACCAGCGCACGGCAGAGCGCCGCGCGTTGGCGCATGCCACCGGAAAGCTCATTGGGAAAATGGCTTTCGAATCCGGTGAGGCCAACCTGCTCAAGAAGTTGTTGTGCCCGGACCGTTGCGGCCTCCATCGGCAAGTGCTTGACCCGAGCCGGCATAAGGACGTTGTCCAACACGCTGAGCCAGGGCAGGAGCACATCGGTTTGAAACACGATGCCACAATCGGTGTAGCAGTCCGTGAGTTTTTCGCCGTTCACGAAAACGGTTCCAGCAGTTGGCCGGTAAAGACCGGCGATGAGCATCAGCAAGGTGCTCTTGCCGCAACCGCTTGGGCCGAGAATCGAACAGAACCGGCCCGGCTTTATGTCGAGACTGATTCCACTGAGTGCCTCGACACTGTCGCCGCGGCGTTTGAACACCATCTGAAGATCAGACACGCTGATCGCGACACCAGCGGCGGCATCGCTGAATTTGGAAGTGCCGCTTATCACAGGGTCGATCCCCCGTCATTGACCCGCGACTGGCGCAGCGGTCGGGGCAAAATGAGAACCTCGGCGAGAGACACAAGATAGAAAAAGGCGATGCCCATAAGGGAGAGCACAACGAGAGTCGCGAACAGCAGAGGAATTTCGAAATTGTTGTTGGCAACGAGTTGCATGTAACCAAGGCCGCTGCTGGCGGCGATGAATTCACCAACAATGGCACCGACGACCGCAAACGCGGCGGCAATCTTTATGCCGGCAAAGATATACGGAGCCGCGGTCATCAGCTTCACTCTGAGCAAAATCTGGAGAGGCGATGCGCCAAGCGAACGCATCAGGTGGATCATTTCAGGCGGCGTGCGCGACAACCCGACAACCGTGTTCACGACGATCGGGAAAAAGGCGATGAAGAACGCAATCAACACTTTTGGCAGTAGACCGAATCCGAACCACACGACGAAAATTGGAGCAAGGGCAACTTTGGGAATCGCCTGGCTTGCCACCAGGAGTGGATAGACGGTTCGTTCGATCCAGGTTGAGTAGACAATGAGGATACCGAGCGGAATGCTCAGCACGATGCTGAGGCCAAGTCCAATCGCCGACTCCGTGAAAGTGACCATGGTGTGCTCAAGCAGCTGTGAGCGTTTTTCGATCATCACCGCGATGATGTCGCTTGGTGCGGGCAGCGTATAGATCGGCACCTTCAGAACGATCGTTGCGAGCTCCCACAGCACAAATAGTCCGACGAACGTTATCATTACGGGAAGCATTTCCCACAACTTGCCGGCAACAACCTTTTGAATCGGGTTCTGAGTTTTCAAGGATCTTTTACACTTGGCTGTTCGGATTCACTGCAGTCCTGTTTGAACGGCAATAACCTCAATTTCGATGCTATCGCCCTGGTTCAATCCGGCGACTTCGACGATGGTCCGGGTTGGCAGGTGGTCGCCAAAGGCATCCACGTATGCGTCATTCACCAGCGGGCGCAGACGGACCATGTCGGTGACATAGACCGTCGACACCATGACCGACTCCAACGACGAGCCGGCATGATCCAGAATTTTGCGCAGGTGTTGGAAAATGAGCTCAAGGCGACGTTTGTCGCCACTTGCAGGTTGTCCGGTTTGCAAATCGATACCGCGAACGCCTGACACGAACACCATACCGTTCCAGCCCACGGTCCAGTTCCAGGGACCCGTCGGTTCAGGTATGCCGTCGATGTGGCCGGTGCGCTCGATGGCGCTCATTGCGCGTTGGGCACAAACGCGTTCGTATAGTAAGCGTCTATCGACTTTTGACTGGAGATCGCTCCTGAAGATTTCAAGATGTCCAGGGTCCGTGTCCAACCAGCGTCGTCGCCAACGAACAGCTGACTTGGCTCACCGCGTTTGAGGAAATCAACCAACTGGGCAACCTGGGCCTTCGTCGTGTTCACGTTGAGGGCATCCGGGTAAGCTTTTGCGGCAATTTCAGCGGCCTCATCTGGATGGTCGATTGTAAACTGATAACCCTTCATTGCAGCCGCGTTGAAGCGTTTGATCAGGTCGGGTTTCTCAGCCACCAGCTTGTCGTTTGCGACCAACGTGTAACCCAGGATGCGGAAGCCCCAATCGCTGACCCGCAGGGTGTTCATCTTGCCTTCGACCTTCGACTGCAGGATCGGGTATTCGTTGGTCAGGAACACGTCGCCGAGAACATCGACTTTATCGCTGAGCAAAAGATTGAAGCGGGCGGACGGTGCGGCGCGTACAACATTGACTTTGCTCACATCGATGTTGTTCTTCTTCGCAAAGGCTTCCCAAATCTGACTCAAGGTCGACACCGGTGAAATTTCGACCGTACGCCCTTCCAGATCGGCCGGCGTCGACAGTTTGATTTTTGACTTGGCAACCATGCCCATTGGATCGATCTTGACGACGGTCGCAACAACTTTGACCGGCATGCCCTGGTTGATCGCCTTGATGAGCTGGATCGAGGGCACATAGGCAATGTCATCCTGGCCGCTGGCAACCGTTTGCAGCGCCTGGGTTGCCCCACTTCCCTCATTGACCGTGACATCCAGTCCTTCGGCCTTGAAGAAGCCTTTTTCAGCGGCAACCACGAAAGGTGTAAACTCACCTTTCATCTTCCAGTTCAAACGCAACGATAAAGACGCATCTGCTGCACTCGCCAGATTTGCACAAACCGCTGTGAAGAGTGCGCATATCAGTGAAAAGGATACGATACGAAAACTTGTCATGTTGTCCTCCCAAGACAGCAAATCAATATTGAATAGCCCGCACCATTCTTTTTGTGCTTATGCGTTTTATTTGCTCATGCAACCTTCCTTAACCGGTTCGAATTGTCAATGCAGGGGATAATCCGTGTTGCCGGAAACCCCTTGCCTCCAGTTTCAGAGCAGGAGTCTGGCTAACGCAGGACAAGAGTCAGCGCACCAGTTTGCGGCTCTGCGGTGAAATTGCTCATACGTTCCCGAACTCCTTCTTCAATATGAGCTCCGCTGCTCCCGGCTCAAAACCAAGCCTCTTGTTGATCTCCAGCATCGGATTGTTTTCCTCATTCTGAGTTTGCAACCTGGCCCCTCCCTTCAGGCGAACATGTTCAATCGCACACAGTTTCATCTTCGTCGCCAGGCCCTGCCGCCGGTATGAGCGGAGGACGCCGGTAATGCCCGTGTAAAAGGTCTCCGGCGTCGGCTCGTAGGGCCATATCGTGCTCATGCCGATCCAGACTTGCCCGTCGAGCGCAATGAACCAGCCGCTGGGATCGAAATTCGGCTCATCGAAAACGGTGACGTAGCGTTCAAGCGATGGCGCCTTTCGGGGTCCGGCTCTTGGTATGTCGCGCGAAATTTCCGACTCGAGCTCGAAACACCGGCGCTTCCAGTCCGGCATTGTCTTCTGCAGTGCCTCCAGTGTGCAGACTGCGATCTGGCGGGATGGGTCGCACTCCGGGTCCGGAAGGAATGGCGCGGGATCAAACGTCTTTATGTCCAGGTGCGAAACCGGTTCGCGCAGGATGGTCAAGTATCCCCGGTCGGCGAGAAATTTCATGGTGTCCGAATAGTCCTCCCGGGTCTGGGTCCGGATCTCGGTTACACCATGATCCAGGAGCGACGCCAGGGCCTTGTCGTAAAGGGCCGTTCCAATGCCCTGGCGCCGGTGGTCTGGGTGAACACCAGCAAAGATGTAACAGGCATGAGGATCAGGATTGCGTTCGATCTGACCATATTTGCAGAAGGCCACCATACGGCCGTTCTGTTCGGCAACAAGACGGTCGAACAGAACGCTCTTGTCCCGCTGGTCATCGCTGCGTCGGGCGTGTTCAGGTAAAGTCGGCGTCTCGGGCCAGATCGCCGTGGCGACACCGGCGATTGCGGCATAATCTTCGTCGGATTCCATAAACGGGCGTATTGAAAACGCTGTACTTGTGGTGTCAGTCATCACTAAAACTCTCCCGCCGCGGCGCTACATCGTCAGATGCGCGGCTCTCGCGGCTTCTCGATCAGTTGATTGAGGGGGCACAAGGCCTATCGGGTTCTAGTGTGTTTTGATCATCGTCCTGTTGCTCAAGGCCGCACCAATTACAGAGGCCGCGTTCATAGCACAAATGCCGTTCTCAGACCACCGGGGCCCACACGCAATTCGCCTGTTCCATCAGGTTGCCGCCGGGCCCGCATTCAATGCCCTGATGGCATCGTGCGGCAGGGCCGGTACAAAATTACCGTCACGGCCCTCCATGTCGTCATTGGCCACAAGGGCGTTCAGGATAGCCTCTTCCGTGGATTGCACGACGGCTGCAAACAGGTCGTCGAGTTGCTGATCGGGGATGAAACCGACATTCTGGAGTGCGGCCTCCTGGGATCCTAAAGCGTGTGCATTGGCTGTCGAAAAAGCCAGGAAAATGTCACCGGAGCCATGGCTGCCAATGCCGCCGGTGCGCCCCATTCCCAGAGTGGCCCGCCTGGCCAGCCGTTTGAGCTGGTGCGGCAGCAGTGGGGCATCGGTTGCGATGACGCCGATGATCGAACCCAGTTTGGTATCGGGTGTGTTTCGGCGCATCGCAGGCGTGTCCAGGGTCAGGCCCAGACGATTGCCTTGTATAGTCAGATCAGATCGTGTTCCAAAATTGGCCTGCACAAACGCCCCGACCGTAAACGTCTGAGTACCGTGGGCGACTGTCCGCGATGCCGTGCCCGATCCCGCTTTGAAACCGAAACATTTCATGCCGGTTCCCCCGCCGACACTGCCCTCTTCGATTGGACCGGACACAGCGTCGTCGATTGCGGCGCACACGTGCTCGGACGTCACGTGGAAGCCATTAATGTCATTGAGAAAACCATCATAGGTTTCAGCGGCCACCGGCAAACCGAAGCTCTCCCGGAACGCATCCGGCTGGGTCCGGTTTATCCATTGAAGCGTGGCATCGCGTGTCAGCCCGCAGGAGTGCGTATTGGTAATGGTAACAGGCAGGGCAAACTGGCCGACCTCTTCCAGATAATGGGAGCCGGTGAGTTCTCCGTTGCCGTTAAAACTGAAATACCCGGCGAAAACCGGAACGCAGATATCCGCTATCGGGCGGGGCAGGATAGCGGTGACTCCAGTCCGCACAGGCCCCTGCCCGACCGTCAGCGGACCGGTGCCTTCGATCAGCGTGGTGTAACCGACGCTTACGCCTTTGACATCCGTGATGGCATTTAATTCCCCGACGACACCTTCGAATTGCAACCCCAGTGCTCGGGCCCGCAAATGGCCCGATGGTGTTTGCCGATGGTGATCGTTCATCAAGGAGCGCGCCTTTCGCTGGTTCAGAGCTGGTCGTTCGGAGGCACGTCCAGGGCCGGATTTTCGTCGAAGAACCCTTCCGGCATCCAGTGGAAGTCAGCATAGACGACAGGCTGAACCGGCCAGTCCTCCGGTCGCGGCAAATGATGGAAGTTGAGCGTGTACCAGGCCACCACGTCTGTATCCGACAACGATCTGTCGGCCGCAGACCATTCCGGCAGGCCGTCGCCACCGGAACTCTGGTTGGGAAAACAGCCGGCCGGATAAAGTTCGCCTGGGGCATATTGGGTTGCCCAGAAATGCTTGAACATGAACCCTGCCCGTTGCGCCACTGGTGACTGGGGATCGAGCAACGGCAAGGTGTTGGTCCCCGGGGCCAGTTTGTAGGCGGTCGATTTACCCAGTGCGTTCTTCTTGCCCGGGTTGGTGATTTTCCAGTAGCGCGACCGCGCCGCATCCAGCTCGCGCTGGGCTTCTTTCTCACTCGTGAGTTCCCGCTCCAGAATTCGAATGGCGTTGCCATGGGGGTTGCCCGGCCCGACGGGAGCCGCTTCAAACTCGACTTCTTCCACGGAGTTCTTGTCGCCGTCGACACACATATCGAAACGAAAGCCAAAGACGTGCTGATGCACGTGCGACTCGATTCCCGGAGCAATTATGGTGCCGAATTCGGATTCCTCACCAGGGGCAATGGCGGACGGGAACGGAATGCCAGTGGCCTTGACCTCGACGCCGATTTTTCCGTCCTGATAGAAATACCAGAAGAAGCCGTAGACATAATTGCCGATCGTGGCGATGGTCGAGATCACCAGTCGGCGCGACCGTACCGCCCGCATCTTCCCGGTTTGCGCATCGGTGTGTTTCCATAAGAGACCAAAGTCTTCTTCATGCATGCAGACAGCGTTCGTGATCTCGCACGGCGTGCCATGCCAGTCATGGGAACAGACGTCGAAATAGTGAATGTAACCCAGACAGTCGCACCCCAGTTTCAGGGAATCCAGCGCCGGTCCAATGCCATACTCGCCTGTGTCGAAGGCGTTGCGGCGAAAATTCCCGGGCGACGGGTCACCGTAGGGCACTACCATTTCCGCCATCGACGCACGGTGCATGATCGGCCGCAGGCGCCCGCCGTCCTCGTAGCCGATGTCATGCAACACGAGACCTTCGCGCAGATTGAAGCCGATCCGGACGCGCCAGCGCTGCCATTTCACGTGATATCCATCAACCTCGAAACTGGGGCCGTCGGGCTGGGTGATATCGATCCGTTTGAGATCTTCGCGAAGATCCCGGGTGGGTCTTATGGATGAGGTGTCCGGCGGTAGCGGCACCACACCAAAATCGTCGACCCGGATAACCTCGCCGCGCTGCAGGTCGACAACCGGGTGCAAATTACCGATCGGGCGGCCATAACGATTGTCACCGGCATCGTTGATGACCCAGCAATGGCAATACGCGATGCGGCGGCCGGCTTCGTCTTCATCGCCGAAATTGCCCGCAGCCCAGGTCTCTACAAGAACGGTATCGAGGTCGGTGATGCCACGCCTGGCACAGGCTTCGTGAAAGCGGGGATCTGCCTTGACGATACGATCACCTGCCTCGAATTCATCGGACACGATGCGCGCCTGCGCCCCTTCAACATGTTCCCATTCGAGCAAGGTGTTCTGACCGAGACAGACGATGCCACGCAGGGTCCGGTTGCTTGAAGGCTCGTAACAGCAGACATAGGCGCGGCGCGTGGGTACCTTACCGTCAACATGGGCCGAGCGCTCAGCCTTGCTCGGTTCGTCCAGGGTGACAGTCTCGAACCAGGCTGTATGATCCAGACCTGACTGGTCCCGGACAACACGGACGGCTGCCTCAATCTCGCCGCTCGTCAACGGGTCTAAAGGATGTTTTGTCATGGATACGATTTCTGAATTGGCGCCGGATTCGAGTCAATCAAATTCGGAATTGAAAGACCGTCTTGAAACGGCGGGTGTCGATGAATAGTGACTCCAGGGAGACAGCGCTTGCCAGCACCCAGGCGCTGCAATTCATTGCTGACAACCCCGTGGACAAAACCGCCGACGGTCCGACACACGAAACCGTCGCCCAATGGCGGGACGATGCAGCGGCACTGTTTGTGCCCCGTGCCGAGCGCACGCTCGAACGATATTCCCTGTCCTCCAAATCAGTGACAATTGCCGACGTACCGTGTCTGGAAGTCGTTCCGGAAGACTGCGACCACGACCACCTGGTGCTTTATTTTTACGGCGGCGGCTATGTTACCGGCAGTGCTTACGAAGACCTGATCGTCAGTGCATCACTGGCGACCTTCGCGCGGGCGAGAATCATAGCGCCTGAGTACCGGCTGGCCCCGGAGAACCCGTGGCCAGCGGCCACTGACGACGGTTTTGCGGTGTTCGAGGCGCTGTCGCGGGAATTGGACGGGCGCACCATGGCAATTGCCGGCGAGTCCGCCGGTGGAAATCTGGCCCTCGCCGTTATGCTGAGGGCGCGCCAGGTGGGACTGCCGATGCCTCACGCGGCAGCCCTTCTGTCGCCATGGTGCGATTTGTCGAACCAAGGTGACTCGATTTCAGGCAACGATGGCCGTGACCCGACACTGACCAAACATTTTCTTGATGCCTATACAAAGCTCTATGCGGGGAAAAACGATCCGGTCATCCCTGATATTTCACCGCTTCATGGCGTCTACGACGCGGGCTTTCCGCCTACATTTATCACCACCGGGACCCGCGATCTCCTGATGAGCCAGTGTGTACGACTGGCGCAGCTGTTGAGAAGAGCCGGCGTCGACGCCGATCTGCGCGTCTGGGACGGTCTTTGGCATGTCTTTGAGTTTTACGACGAAATCCCCGAGGCAGAACAATCCTTGCGCGAGATCGCCGGATTTCTGACGCGGCAACACGATTCAGGGCAAGGCTGTTAACGCTACCAAGTTCAGAGGCTATGCCCCGGGCTCCCAGTCTTCCGACATCCGCTCGTCTTACAACAAGTTAAATCGAGGCATCCTTGGTCACGCCGTGGGCGGGTTCGTAGATCCATGGGCATTTCTGTGGGTTGTGGTCACGGCGATTAGATCCTCGCCCACGTTTCACGCGGGCAAGAATGACGATGGAAAAACACAATCAGAATTCAACTGATTTGGGAATTCCGTATCTTCACGAGCTCTAGATTGTTGGATCTTCGGACACCCTGACCACCAGCTTGCCAAAATTGCGCCCGTCCATCAGACCCTGGAAGGCTTCGACCGCGTTGTCGAGGCCGTCGACGATATCTTCGCGGTATTTAAGTTTCCCATCACGAATCCATCCGCCCACATCGCGGATAAAGTCCCGATGACGATCATAGTGATCAAAAATGATGAAACCGGAAATGACGAGGCGCTTGGTAAGAACCTGACGCATCAAACCCGGCACCATGTCAGGCCCTTCGGGCAGGGAGGTCAGATTGTACCAGGAGATAAGGCCGCATACCGGCACCCTGGCGTGGACATTGAGCAAAGGAAACACCGCCTGTTGGACAGCACCCCCGACGCTTTCGAAATAGATATCTATACCGTCTGGGCAGACCGCCTTGAGATCGTCGCGCAAGGTGTCGGAGCGGTGGCTGACGCAGGCATCGAAGCCCAGTTCGTTGACCGCATAGTCGCACTTCTCCGGCGTGCTTGCGATACCCACGACGCGCAGGCCCTTGAGCTTGCCGATCTGGCCTACATTGGCGCCGACAGCACCGGTGGCGGCAGAGACCACGAGCGTCTCGCCTTCCTTTGGCCGGCCTTTGTCCAGAAGCCCCACGTAGGCGGTCAGGCCCGGCATGCCCAGAACCCCGAGTGCGGTGGAAATCGGTGCGTCTGAAGGGTCGATCTTTCGGACCTCCTTTGCGTCCAGCACCGCGTGCGACTGCCATCCGTTCATGCCCGCGACGATGTCACCTGGAGCAAACTTGTCCGACGTACTTTCCAGGACTTCCGAGACAGCCTCTCCGGTCACCACATCACCGAGTTCCACAGACTCCGCATAGGATTTTGCATCGGACATGCGACCGCGCATGTAGGGATCGAGCGAGAGATAGATTGTGCGGCACAGCACCTGATCGGAGCCCAGGCCGGGAACCGGCTTGTCACAGACATTGAAGTCGGACGGCATGGGAAGACCGACCGGCCGTTTGATGAGTTCGACACGCCGTCTTTGGATAGTCATGAAAAATTCCTCGAAATTGATACGCTTGTTGGGCCACTCATACGCCAAGTCTGCCCGACATCCAACTTATACAATCAGTGATCTGACTTGGCATCGCGACAGTTCTCCCATTACACTTTAGGCGTCTGCCCAGCACACAAGGGGAGTGAGGCAAAATGCGGTCAGGGTCTATAATTATCACCGGAATTCTTGCGGGCCTGTGGCTTGCCGGCCCCGCGTTCGCCGCAGGGGATGCGGCAAAGGGCGGGGAAACCTCTAAACTCCATTGTACGCGGTGCCACGTGGTCGGCGATTTCAACCGGATGGGAGGGATTGAAAGCACGCCGTCGTTTCAACTGCTGGTCAACGAATTCAAAAACTACCAGGAGCGGTTTGCATCATTCTATCTCCGACGCCCTCACGGGCTGGTGATCGAAATCAAGGATACGCCGCGCCTGACCAATCTCCCGGACAACGCCCACCGCATCACTCTGACCCTTGAAGACGTCGAAAACATCTCAGCGTTCGCCGAAACCCTCAAGAAGTGAGCAGGCTTGCCCGTCACCCTTCCAGTGTCTTGTGGGACCCATCACACATCGGGCTCTTGCCGGTCGCCTTGCAGCCGCAAAACCAGACGTCCCCGGTCTTGTCCGCCTTATAGGCCATCGGCTCCAGACCGGTTCCCTTGTGGGAGCCATCGCAGAACGGTTGTTTCTGGGACCGGCCGCATGAACACCAAAAGTACCGTTTGCCCTCTTCCACCGAGGTCTTGTAGGGCGCCAGTTGTGCTGGGATACTGTTTTCTTCAGACATGGTCTCTCCGCATTAAACCTGTCATCCGGCCTGCCGGACGATCCATAATCGACCAACAGTTTACCGACAATGCCACGGGTTTGTACATTCGGATTCGCAAGGCCGCGCTGCGCCTTCTTGAAAAGAGTACTGAGAGGCGGTACGAGAACCGAGCTCAACCCTTTTACGGCTGCGTTCGTGTATCATGAAAAACCTCCGCCTCGCCTTGTGTCTGTTCTGCGCAGCCTTCGGGCTGTCTGCGGTAGCGGCGTCGGCGGCGGACAGCAAACGTGTAAAGCTCGCCATTACGACGACGGTCGAGAATTCCGGCCTCGCAAAGGTCTTGCTACCGGCCTTCACGAGCAAGACCGGAATTCGCGTGGATCTCGTGGTGGTGGGCACGGGGGCTGCCCTGAAGTTTGCGGAACGAGGCGATATCGACGCTGTCCTTGTTCATGCGCGGGAACAGGAACTGGCATTTCTGGCCAAGGGGCACGCCTCGGAACGCCGCGATGTAATGTACAATCACTTCATTATCGCCGGGCCAGGCGGCGACCCTGCCGGTATCCGGGGCGTGAATGATGCGACGGCCGCAATGGCGCGTATCCGCGAAACCGGGAACCAGTTCGTTAGCCGAGGCGACGAAAGCGGCACCCATGCAATGGAGCTTTCCCTGTGGGCGGTCACAGGGGCCAAACCTGATGACTTCGAAACAAAGTGGTACCGGCAAACCGGTTCGGGCATGGGTGCGACGCTCAATGTCGCGGCCGGACTCGGCGCCTATGTGCTGGTCGACGAAGGTACCTGGTCGACTTTTACCAACAAACAATCGCTTGAAATTCTCGTATCGGACGACAAGCGTCTCCTGAACCAGTACGGTGTTCTACTGGTCAATCCGGAACGGCATCCTCATGTCCAACACGACAGCGCGAAGAGCTTCCTGGACTGGGTCACATCAGCAGACGGTCGATCAACCATCGCGCGATACAAGGTCAACGGTCAGCAGTTGTTTTTCCCGAACTGAGCGCCATAGTCCTGGTATTCTGCTGACAATCTGCCTGCTCGTCACGTTCACCAGTACGGGCCACGGACAAGGTGATCTGGACAATGTTGCCCGGTTTGCCCGCGACCTTTGTCATCACACCGCAACGGATATCAACCGGATCGGCGAACTGGCGCTTAAGCAAGGCATTCTTGACAAGGATAACCGCCTCGAGACTGTGGAAGATACACCGCGCCGGAGAGTTTTTGCAGCAACCGGGGGCCAATACCTTACCATCGTCGGGGCCGGATCCGGTGCGCCGGACCAGCGTTTGCGAGTGCTTTTTGAAAACACACCCCGTGGCAAGGCAGGCGGCGTATTCGTTCAGACGACGTCGGCCTGCAAGACCGACCTTGCCCGCGTGGTGACCCATGACATTGACGGACGCGCCGTCGCCCTGACCCACTTTTCCAACGACCCTCTGGTTCGCACCCTCGCCGAAGATCTCAATCCACCGATCCCGGCACCAGAGACGTTGTCGCCACCGGACGACCGACGAGTAGCCGTGGCCCTGATAGATACCGGGATCAACTATCTGCTGCCCCGGTTCAACGAACGCCTGGTCCGTGACGCGTCGGGCCAGCCGATTGCATTCGACTTTGCGGACAGTGACCCCAGGCCCTTTGACCTCGACCCGACCGCATCGGTCTATTTTCCACGGCGCCACGGCACCGCTGTGGCCAGTATCGTGCTGCGCGAAGCGCCAGACGTTAATATCGTGCCCTTGCGTTATCCCGGCCGTGCTTTTGACCGCTTCGGAGAACTGGTCGAATTCATTGCACGAAGTCCTGCACGGATTGCGGCAATGCCGCTCGGCAGTTCACGTGAGAGCCACTGGAAATCATTTCTGGACGCCGCCCGCGACAATCCACAGATCCTGTTCGTCGTCTCCGCCGGCAATGACGGCCGCGACATAGATGCCCACCCTGTCTTTCCGGCAAGTGCGGCGCTCGAAAACATTCTGACCGTGACCTCGAGCGATGCGTTCGGCCGCATTGCCGAGGGTTCGAACTGGGGGGCGTTTCACGTGGATATTGCCGTGCCCGGCGAGCGAATAGCCGTGATCGATCACCTGGGTGCCAGGGGGAGAGCCTCCGGCTCAAGCTACGCGGTGCCCAGGGTGGTCGCCCTGGCGGCCCGTCTCAGCGCAGACAACCCGGGCTGGGGCGCCCGCCGGCTGAAATCAGAAATTGCAGATCTGGCGACGCCTCTCCAGTCAGATCGGAAACCCGTGCGTTTCGGCTGGATTCCAAATCCCGCAATTGAATAGCACTGTTACTCCGCCGGCCTCAGCGCACGCGGTTTGGGTGCCGGAATGTCGGCGCTGAGAAAGCCCTCGGCTGCCTTCAACTGGGCCGGATTGTACTTGCGGATCAGGTCAAGACCGCGTTCTGCAAGTTCCGGTGACCCGGCCCACTTTCCGGCTTGAATCGCGAAACGGGCTATCGTCGGTTCTTCCGGCACCTGATCTGCCAGAACTTTGAGGTGCTCGACTTCTTCACCATAGCGCGCCGCAAAATGAAGACTGGTGACCAGGGTAATCCGGCTGTTGATGGCATTCGGATCCCGGGCAACGGCCTTCCGCGACAAATCGATTGCCAGGTCGAGATGACGGCGGCCGCCCAAGATCTGCGCGGCATTGTCGAAATGCTGCCGGTTGCGGCTGGCAAGGCAGGCCGTGGCGATCGTCTCAGCATCCATTCTCGGCAGCGGCCGGTTGCCGGTGCGGCCCATGGACTCCATGCAGAGCCTGCTGGCATCTCCCAGTGATTTGTTCTCAGACGCAAATTCCGGCCCACTCCTTGCTCTGAGCCGATCCACCATGGAGACCGGCATTGCTTCAAACCGCCCCTCACCGCCCGATGCCACAATACCGACAAGGGCACCGGCTTCGTTCACCAGAGCTCCGCCACTGTTGCCAGGCTGACTGTAGGCATCGTGATGGAGCCGGGCGAATGGTGTCGCAGCGACAGGCAGCAACGCCTTGCCGGGCGGATATGCCCGCGGTGTCTTGCGACGGAGATCGATCCCGACAACATAAAGACGCCCGGCTGAATCGGCCTTGCCTGTGGCCAACACCTTTCCCGGTCCGAGCTCTTCTGACTGGATCAGCACCAGATCCGCTTCGAATCCGCTGGGAACCACACGTCCCGCTACCTCGCGCCCGTCGCCGGTGGTGATCGTGACCGTGGCACTGTCAGCCACCGCATGTCGGTTGGTGACCAGGGTGCGCTCGTCGATCCGCACAGCACTTGCCAGAGGGTCGAAGGCGGAGATCATGAACACCGCTTCCCGGGCGTCACAGACTGGTTGGGGTCGTTTGCAGGTGTCCGACGCACTGTGTGCCGGTCCGGACAAAAACAGCAGGGTCGCCGCGAAGGACGTGAAGACAAACACCGCCGGCGTTCTGGTGGCGAGTCGCGTTTTCCATAAATCCATTTGCATCTTGGAATTGTCCTCAATCACATTGCCGACATTAGAGCCGAGTAACGGTTACGAATGTCATTTTCCGGACGGTCATTCTCGGATATCGTACCCCCAGTTTATCCGGTTTTCAGGGGAGATGCCGTGTACATTCTATATGGTGGACGCTACACCAGAGCGCTGATCGTGGAGATGGTGCTGGCGGAAGGCGAACTTGACTATGAACTGCGCGACGTCAACATCGTCGATCAGGAACACAGGTCGCCTGAGTTTCTTGCCATCAATCCCGCCGGATGGGTGCCGGCCCTGATCACGCCGGGTGGCGAGACCTTGTATGAAACACCGGCCATTTGTCTGTACCTCGCGGAACACCACAGCTTGACCCACCTTGCTCCCAGAACGGAAGAGGCCGAACGCGGGCGGTTCCTCAGCGGCCTGTTCTACCTGACGGATGAACTGGAACCGGTGATGAAGCGGTACTTCTATCCGCACCGTTATGTCCTGCGGGAAGAAGACACGTCGGCCCGAAAACAGAAATCAATCAGCGACGCCCTTGTCTGCCTGTCGGTCATCGACCAGCGCCTGCGCGACGGCGGACCCTATCATCTGGGAGACCGTTTCAGTCTGGTGGACCTCGTTCTGACATATTGGGCGGCCTACCTTGATCTCGACGGTGCCCTCGCCCCGTACCCGGCGCTTCGACGCTGCATAGAGCGCGTCAGGGAGCGGCCAGCGCTGCGGACCAAGTTCGAGATGTGGGATGCCATGCAAGCCGAATATGCAAGCTTGCAGTCGAAAGGCGGCGGTGTCCGGTAGGCGCGCGCCGAGGCTGCTTTGTCTTTCCACACGACAGGACAAACGAACCGCCCTGAATCGGGCTGCGGATACTGAGGCCCGGTTACTGGGCGCCGGCGACCTCTTCCACGGCCTCCTTGGCGACGGATACGACCATGTCGACTTCTTCCCGTGTAATGCACAAGGGCGGGGCAAAACCGATAATGTCGCCCTGTGGCATGGCGCGTGCAATGACACCCCGGTTGAGCATGGCGGCAGCGACCGACGGTCCGATCTTTAATGACGGATCGAAGAAGGTCCTGTTGTCCCTGTTGGACACCAGTTCAACGGCGCAGAGCAGACCTTCGCCCCGCACGTCGCCGACGTGTGGATGGTCTGCCAGCGCCTTTTTCATCTTCTGGTTAAAGTAATTTCCGGTATCCGCGGCGTTTGCCACGAGCCCCAGTTCATCGATCAACCGAAGATTGGCCACGCCTGCTGCCGCGCCGATCGGATGTGCCGAATAGGTCCAGCCATGGCCGATGGGGCCGAATTCGTCGGTGCCTTGTTCGAGGACCTTCCACACTGGCTCGGATATGATCGAGCCCGAAAGCGGTGCGTAGGCAGACGTCAACCCCTTGGCGATGGTGATGATGTCGGGTTCAATGTCATAATGGGTGGAGCCGAACATGGTGCCCAGACGTCCGAATCCCGTGACCACTTCATCGGCAATCAGCAGGATGTCGTACTTCTTCAAGACCGCCTGAATGGCCTTCCAGTAACCCGACGGCGGCGGCACCAGACCGCCGGTGCCCAGAACCGGCTCACCGATGAAAGCGGCAACCGTGTCCGGGCCTTCTGCTTCGATCAGTTTTTCCAGCTCAACCGCGCAATGCGCCGAGAACTCCTCCTCGCTCATGGCGGGGTCCTCGCGACGGAAATAATACGGCGCTTCCGTATGGACCACCTGGGCGAACGGCAGATCGAACTTCTTGTGAAACAGCTCAAGTCCGGTAAGCGATCCGGTCATCAGTCCGGACCCGTGGTAGCCCCGCCAGCGGGAGATGATCTTCTTTTTTTCCGGGCGGCCGAGGACGTTGTTGTAATACCAGACGAGCTTGACGTTGGTTTCGTTGGCATCCGACCCGGACAGGCCAAAGTATACCCGGCTCATGGAGGCGGGCGCCCGTTCGACGATCATCTTCGCCAATGTGATAGAGGCTTCCGTGCCGTGCCCCACGTAGGAATGATAGTAAGCCAGTTCCTTGGCTTGTGCGGCGATGGCATCGGCGACTTCTGCGCGGCCATAACCGATATTGACACAATAGAGGCCGGCAAACGCATCGAGCAGCCTGTTGCCCTCGCGGTCCTGGATGTAGACGCCCTCACCGCCGGAGATGATCCGATTGGGCAGGTCACCGCGGGCGAACTGTGCCAGATGCGTCGAGGCGTGAAAGAAATGGTCCCGATCCCATTGATCGAGCTGGTCGTTCTTGAGCATGTGCGCGTCCTTTCAGGCGTCTCGAAGCAATTCACGCCAGACATATGTCAGTTAGCACCAGCCGTCCATGCCCAATCGATGCGACGTGCAAACTCTCCCATACCTGAAATCCTGGACAATGCCCGTGAAGAACTTATGGCAGGTTGTCGAGATAGAACTCCGCCCGTGATCGCACGGCTTGGGACTTGTCCCGCGAGAGTTCACGTGCGGTGCCGATCATGGCCGGGGACAGGTCATGCCGCAGCCTGATCATGGCGCTGACGGCCACTCTCCTGACAACGGCGGCCCGATCGTGGGCACCTTGAACCATGAGTCTTTCAAGGTCGAGCCGATGATCGACCGGGCGTTCTTCAAAGACGCAGACCCGCCTCTTGATACCTCGTGACTTGTCCACCCATTCATGCGTGTAGCCAACAGGCCAGCAGGCACTCCGATTCAGCAACGTCTCCAGACAGATTGCGCGGACCAGGGGCTGAGCCGCTTCTTTGACCAAACGGAGCAACATAGGGTCGAGGCCCGGTCTACTCAGAGCAAGGCGCAGGGCCTGCGCCAAGGGTCCCGTTCGCCTTACAATCAGGAGATCTGCAAGCGCTTCCATGACATCGCCACGATAAAGCGTGGCGTCGAACACTGCGCGTTCTTCCGGTCCCCATCTTTGCAGGAGAAACGAACGGCCAAGCAGGAAAAGTGATGCCTCCGCGACCACGGCAGCAGACGCTGCAGGGAATAGCCGCGTCGCGCAATCACGGGCCGCCGCACGCACTTCGCTCACCCAGTCGTTGAGGCGGTAGACGAGTGCTGCAAACATGAAGGGGCTGTCCGGTGCATCTTCGAGGCGTTCGAGGGCTGCTTGCCTGAGCCGGCCGTCGCGATGAAACATGTAGAGATGACAGAGTTCGGGATATTTCGACAAGGCATCCAGATCCGTTTTTAGGGACGGATAGGACAACAAAGAGGCAACCACACGGGACGCGCCGGTTCTTTCCGCACGGCGATAGAGTTTTCCAATGTCGGCGATCTCATCGGCAGCCTGGGCAATCGATGAGGCCGGCAGTTGCTCGATTTCCCTAACATAGTCTGACAGAGCATTGCGCGCACCTCCACCGGCGTTCAGTTCCCGCGTGAGTTCGACGATCGCCGTCTGGAGTTCGGGCGGCAACACCGACCGCTTCCGGTAGGTTGTCAGATCATCGTAGTCCTGGAACTTCTGCACGGTTCCCGCCCTGATGTGGACTGCTACAGTACCAAGTCCGCATCGCGGCTACGAACTAATTTGTGAAGATCACTCAGCGGCAAGGACTTCCTGGCGGCGACGTTCGACTGGCAGCCGGCCTATCAAGCTTTTGCTGTTGAAGTGCGTTCGCGATCGGAAGATTTTTCGACGACCTCGTAATGGAACACCTTCGAAATGATCTGCCATCGCCCATCGACACGGATCAGTGTCAGGAAGTCGGTGAAGTGCCGTTCGCCGACAACGCATCGAAGTGTGACAGAAGCTGTCTTCGGGCCGGCAAACTCGATCGAGACGATCTCGTCAACGCGCGGCTGATTGCTGCTGGCAGGCGATGGACGTTGATCGACAATCGGAAAATATTCCTCCATCGAAAGATTGATAAGCGCATCGCTCGTGGCACAAACGTATCGCGCACAGGGATGAAAGGCTTCGCGCAATTTGCGTGTATCGCTGTGATAGAGACCGTCCAAATAGACCTGAAGAACGTCTACCACTGCATCGAATTGTGATGTCATGTTTGACCCTCGCAAATGATGCAGGCAGCAGCAGCACTACACTGCACTGAATGGCGGGTAATGCCGCCGCCGCCCGCAGTTGCGTTGAAAATGATCAGGCGACAAGGCCTTCGGACTTCATGGCTTTGATCACGGCCGGCCGTTGAGCGATGCGCTGCAGGTAGTCAGTCAAATTGGGCCACCGGTCCAAGGCTATACCCACATGCCGCGACCAAGACGCGACAACAAAAGCGTAGGCATCGGCAATGGAAAACCGGTCGCCCAGAAGAAAGGACCCGCGGTCGCCCAGCGTGGCTTCAATGAAATCCATGCGCCGCGCGACACCGGCTTCAGCCGCCTTACGCGCTTCTCCCTCCAGCGGTTCAGGAGAGAAAAACGGCCCGAAGGATTTGTGGAATTCCGACGACACGAAGTTGAGGAGCGCCTGCAACCTGGTGTTCTCAATGGTACCCGGCACCGGCGCCAGCCCGGCGTCCGGCCTCTGCAGGGCAACGTACTGCAACACAGCTACGCCTTCGCTGAGAACCTCACCGCCGTCTATCGCCAGGGCGGGAACATAGCCATTGGGATTTATCGTCGAATAGTCGACACCTGTCTCAGTCTGCTGAGCGGCCGTGTCGACTTTTTCAAGGTCGAATTCGGCATCGATTTCGTTGAGCGCGATGTGTACGGCAAGCGAACAGGCGCCGGGTTTGTAATAGAGTTTCATGTTTCTTCCTTTGTTCAACTCAGGTTCCATGACCTGATCGAACAAGTATGAATCGAAGTTTCCTTTGTAAACCTCATATTCTTTTGATACTGAAGAATTGAGTATCCGATTGGTAACCAAAGGTGACCGAGCGATGGCCCTCAAGATCCGCAAAAACAAGAGTCCAAAACCGCCCTATGCCTGTCCCTTGACGGAGTGCATGTCGGTGATCGGTGGCGCTTGGACGCCAAACGTTATCTGGAGCCTGAGCGGCGGCCCACGGCGGTTCAGCGAGTTGCGGATCGATATCCCGGCGGTATCGCCGAAGGTTCTCACAACACGGCTGCGGGAGCTCGAGGAGAGAGGCGTTATCAACCGGGTGGTCAAGCCGACCTCGCCGCCTTCGGTCGAATACTCCCTGACGCGCCACGGCCATCAGATCGTACCGGCCATCGAGGCCCTGGTCGCTGTCGGCCACGCCCTGAAAGAGCGCAGCACAGGTACCAAAGCCAAACGGAAAACAGTATCTTGATAGGAGAACGGTCGTGCACATTGGACTGATCGGGGGCATCGGGCCTGCCGCAACGGAGTTTTATTACAGAGGACTGGTCCGGGCTCATGCGGCTGCAGCCAGACCGCTGGAGCTGACAATTGTCCATGCGGACACGCGCGATCTCCTGCGCAACTTTGCCGATGGCGCGGCGGATACACAGGCCAGGGTATTTCTGAAGTTCGTCGGACGCCTGCAGGCGGCTGGCGCGGACGTGGCTGTCGTGACGTCGATGGCGGGGCATTTCTGCATAAATGAACTGGAAGCGATTTCGCCGCTGCCAATTATCAATGCGATCCCCGAGGTCGACGCCTACCTGGGCCGGCAAAATCTTGCACGGGTGGGGCTACTGGGCACCCGGACCGTGATGGAGTCGGGGCTCTACGGCGGCATTTCCTCTGTCGAGATGGTCCTGCCGGAAGGCAGCGATCGCGGCACAACGCACGACAACTATGTGGCCATGGCGACTGCAGGGAAAGTCACGCAGGAACAATGCGACTTCTTTATTGCGATGGGCCGGAAACTATGCGCCGAGCAGGGAGCCGACGCTGTTGTCCTGGTGGGAACCGACTTATTTCTCGCCTTTGACGGGCACGATTGCGGCTATCGGGTCATTGACAGTGCGCAGGTTCACATCGACGCCCTTGTGCGCGCGTCGCTTGAGGCTACCTGAATCGCTCCGTTGACAAGGATCTAGTTGTTGCCCTCCAGACCGGAGTCGGCCAGGTGCTGGCGCAGCATGTTGATGTATTCCCCGGCCATTCGATCGACAAACTTTTCATGATCGTCGACCTCCATGATGTGGTTGGCGACATAGGCGCTGTAACGGGCCGAGGCAAACAGGAAGGCCATGTGCAACTGGGTCGCGTTGGCACGCTTGTTTTCCCGATTCGCCACATCGATGAATTTATCGGCAACCTTGAGAAAACCCGCCGTATCGAGATTTCCCTCGCTCCGCTCCGCCCGCCGTTCCTGTCTGTTCATTAAATGCACCTTTGTCAATTTGCTCTGTGTGAAATCGCTCAAACCATTCTATGCGGTGTATTCACAAACAGGAACCGGCAAAGGTGTTCCAGACGACGTCTGGTCGGTGCCTGGTATCAGGTCTCAATGAGCGGATCGCCGCTCCATCGCTGAGTCTCAGGCACAGAAATCGCGCGGACTACAGCCCATGGTGCGGCGAAACATGTAACTGAATGCGCTTGAAGACCCATATCCCATGTCGAACGCAACCGAGCTGACTTTTTCGCCTGCCGCAAGTTTGGAGATGGCATGAAGAACCCGAGCATGTCGCAACCACCGCGACGGTGGCATGCCCGTTTCAGCGACGAATAGTCTTTCGATGGTCTTGCGGCTGGCCGGAGCATTGGCGAGCCAAGAGTCGACCGACGTGATGATGCCCGGATTGACGAGCGCCGCTTCGGCAACCCTGCGAATGCGGTCATCCTCTGGCATGGCTATCGACAGCGGTACGTCCCGTGCAGCAACCAGTTCATGACGCAAGAGATCGTGAAGCGCATCGTTGTGGTCGTTCGCGCGACCAGAGTCCTTACCAGGCATGGTGCTGGATATCAGGGCGCTCATCAATGGCGTCATTGCCATGATCCGGCATATCGCGCCGATCTGCCTGGCTTCGACTTGATTCACATCGACATAGCGCATCTCATTGTTCGATCCATATCGCATCCAGTGTTGGACATGCGGCGGAATCCACAACGTCATGGCCGGGCTGAGGAGTAACACGCTGCCCGGCGTGCCGACGTACATGGACCCGGAAGCAGCGGAGATGAGCTGACCAAAATCGTGGGCATGCCAATCATAGCTTTCGCCGGAAGTCGGCCAGACTGTCTCTCCAAGATAACGCGGCGCAAGGGTTCCGTCGGGATTGCTGAGAGGATGATGTTCCGGATAGGTCATGATTATTGACGATTTCTCGATGTATTTTGGCTTTTCATCGACTGAAAGACATACAGAACTAATCTAGGGTGCTCAAGTATTTCGGACAGCATGTCCGCATTTTGGAATCACAGTTTGCTGCCGCCATGAAAAACCGCACCTTAACAACTTGGTTCATGTTGGGCCATTTCGCCAACGACTGGCCGGTCAGCGCGCTTTGGCTGATCGTGCCGACAGTTGGCATCGCGATGGGGCTTTCACCGACCGAGGTTGGCCTTTTGTTTACGATCTGCAACGTAGGTGGCGCGCTCGCCTACCTGCCAGCGGGCATCCTTACAGATCATGTCTCAGACAGGGGCCGACTGTTGATCGCGACGTTTTGGTGGGTCAGCGTAGGCTATCTGCTGGCTGCCATGGCTCCTGGATTTTGGGGCCTCGCGTTACTGCTTGCCGTGGCCGGGATGGGGGACGCTGCGTGGCATCCGATCGCAACAGCCGTGCTCACGCGCGAAAGCAAGGAGCGCCGTGCCTATGTGCTCGGCATTCACGCAGTGGGTGGTTCAATGGCTGAAGTCCTTTCGCCGGTCGTCGTGGGCGTTCTCCTGGCATATGTCGATTGGCGGACTGTGTTGGCGCTTTCGGCGGTGCCCACCATGGTCATGGGAGTTTGCTTTATCTGGGTGGCCCGAGCGATCCCGCGTGTTGCAAAAAAGCCGGTGACGAAGCACGACTTGCTTAGCCTTCTGAACATATGGCGCAAGGGCAACGGCCTGCGCATGGTGGCGATGATCTGCTTCTACAATATGGCATTGATGGCCCTGTTCAGCATGATCCCCCTTTACCTCGCGGCGGAACACGGGCTTGAGCCGTGGGTTGTTGGCCTCGTGTTTTCAGGGATGTTGGTCTTCGGCGCGCTCGCCCAGCCCTGGGTTGGGAAAATATCTGACACCATGGGGCGCAGACCAATCGTGGTCAGTGGCAATCTTGTCGCGGCATTGGCGTGCATGGTGCTCGTTTTCCTGTCGTCACTTTGGATCATCATTCCTGCAATGATCGTCGCGATTGCCGCATTAGATGCGATCCGTGCAGCCGTTCTTGCGGGCGCGGTTGATCATTCTGACCGCAGCGAGGGGGCGACGCTCGGCCTTGCCTTTGTGCTGCTAGATGGCATCGGAGCGTTCGGTTCGTTGCTTGCCGGCGTCGCGGCGAGTTTGTCGTGGCTGCACATGTTTGGTCTTGCCGCCGCTTTCTCGTTAATCGCCGCTGCGCTAGGTTTTTTCACAATCTTCGGACAGCCTCAGTTGAGAGACAGTTCACAAGGTCAAGCAGACCTGAGCTAGAACTATGCGCGCGGGCGCTTTTTCCGCATAGCCGCCGTACCACACGAGAAATTCAGATGTCCGCATTGTGTCTCTTCCCCCACGTGGTGGCTTGCGCATGACTTCCAATGCGCTCCGTTGTTTGTACATTCGAGCAGAGATCACGGATCAACGAATGGTTTTGACGCAACCAGGCGGCGTGCGCTGTTCTTGGCCCATCTGATGAAAATTCCGCGCATCGAGCTCCATTCAAGAACGCATGCAACGACAATTTTGCTAGAGTTTCCTTTCGTGGAACACTCCAGGTGCCGAATCTGCCATGCGTGAAACACCTTCCGAAGATCTCAGTGTCGCCGGGCACATCGTCGACGTGCTGGTCCGGCGAGGTGTCAAGCGATTGTTCGGCATTCCCGGCGGCGGCTCGAGCCTTGCTCTCATTGAAGCGGCCGACAGGGCCGGGCTGGCGTTCATTCTCACACGAACGGAAACGGCCGGGGCCATCATGGCGGCCGTGACCGGCGAATTGAGTGAGACGCCCGGCGTCATGCTGGCCGGTGTCGGCCCAGGCGCTGCGAGCGCTGTCAATGGCGTCGCCTATGCTCACCTTGAACGGGCGCCGATGATGCTCTTTACAGACGGCCCGGCCTCCTCACTCCATCAGGCATTCGACCAGAAAGCGCTCTATGCGCCGATCAGCAAGGCCCAGTCGCGCCTTACTGGGGAGAACGTGGTGGTTCATCTGGACGATCTGATCGACACGGCGCTGGCACACCCACGGGGACCGGTTCAAATTGACCTTACGGCACTCGATGCGGAAAGGCCTCTCGAACAGGGGGATCACAGCAAGCCGCCGCGCCCTGTGGCGCGAGATCAGGATTTGCCTGAAGACAAGGACGTCGAACTGGCCCGCCAGATGATCGCGCAGTCCAGGCGACCGGTGATCATTGCCGGACTCGAAGCCCGTTGGGGGAATGCTCCCCAGGCGCTGACCGGACTGGCAACAGCGCTTGGCTGCCCGGTTCTCTCTTCCTACAAGGCCAAGGGCACAGTGCCTGACGATCACACGCTGGCCGCAGGGTTGTTTACCGGCGCTCAGGCCGAAGCTCCTCTCCTTGAGAGTGCCGACCTTGTGATATTTGCGGGCTTCGATCCGGTGGAGATGATCCCCTCCCCCTGGTCCTATGAGGCCAGCGTCATCGACCTGCGCGCAGACCGGGGTCCGGACCTGCCGGTTGAAAATGCTCTAAGCCTAAACGGCGGGTTGGAAGATAGTGTCGCGACGCTTCTTCCCCAGTTGTCCCACTCCACCTGGACGGACCAGGAAATTGCCATTATCCGCGACCGCATGACCGAGCGAACGGCTCTTGCGGGATCGGGGCACACCGCCCAAAGCGTGGTTGAGGAACTGGACCGGCAGGCGCCGTCCAACTGCCGCATGACCGTCGACGCGGGCGCCCACATGTTCAGCGCCATGACCCGCTGGAAGGCGTCTGTGCCGTTCGGCGTGCTCAAATCAAACGGTTTGTCGACCATGGGCTATGCCCTGCCGGCGGCAATCGCTGCAGCGCTGCATGAGCCCGACGTGCCCGTGGTGGCGGTCACGGGCGACGGCGGGATGGGAATGTGTCTCGGTGAGCTGGCAACAGCAGCGGAGCACAGTTGCCGCATCGTGGTCGTCGTGCTCAACGATTCAAGCCTGTCCCTTATCGACATAAAGCAGGTTCGGACGCAAAGGCTCTGCCGGGGCGTTCACACGAGCGACATCGACTTTGCACAAGCGGCAGGCGCGTTCGGCTGCAAGGCCTGGCGGGTTGGCCGCCACGACGACATAGCTCCGGTGATCCGCAATGCCTTCTCAACCGAGGGGCCTGTGCTGATTGACGTGAGCGTGGATGCATCCGGATACGGCGATCAGCTTTCGGCCTTGAGGGGCTGATAACAGGCCGCTGCGCGTGAATTTCAGATCTGTTCGCGGAGCAAACGCACGATGTCGTCGTGTCCGGCCATTTCCGCGGCCTTCACAGCGGTCCACCCGTCGTGGGCCGATACGTCGACATCCGCGCGAGCACGCAACAGGCGCTGCACAACTGCCACGTGACCTGCATTCGCTGCCCACATCAGTGCCGTCGTGCCGTCTTCCGGGTTGGGCGCATTGACCGACGCCCCGCGTTTCAAGAGCATATCGACGATCTCGGCATGCTTACTGCCGGCAGCCATGATCAGCGCGGTCTTGCCGGAGGGGCCGGGCGCATCGGGGGCAGCCCCGGCATCAAGAAGAGCTGAGACACATTCCGCACAACCGGACGATGCCGCCATGGCAATAGGCGCTATGCCACCAGGCACATTGACCGTGGCACCTCTCTGCAACAGGGTTTCAACCAGATCGTGGCGACCGGAGTGTGCTACGATGCCCAACAACGTTCGACCGTCGCGAGCCTTCCGGTTGACCGACGCGCCGGCGTCGAGCAGGAAAAGAAGCCTGCGGGCATCTCCCGACTCACCAACCACCATGGCGGCAGACTGCCCGTGCTTGTCCACCCCATTGAGTTTGGCACCTTGGACAACGAGTTCTGCCATGATTTCTACGGCTTTTTTCTTTCCGCTCTTGGCCGCCATGATCAGTGGCGTCCTGCCATCCGTCTTAGCGGGTGCGTCCATGTTGGCGCCCGCCGCGATCAGACGGGCGACGATGGCCGGTTGTCGGCCACGTGCAGCCACATGAAGGGCAGCGACGCCTCTTCGCGTGTCGTAAAGGTTTGGATCTGCTCCGGCATCAATCAGGCGTTCCACAATGACCGTCTGGTCCCGGTAGGCGGCCTCCATAAGCGGCGTCCAGCCGTCTGCATTGGCGAGGTTCGGGTTTGCACCACGCTCAAGCAGAAATCCCACGGCACTCGTCGCACCGCGCCCGGCAGCAACGATCAGGGCGGTATGACCGCCCTTGCCGGCGATGTCCGGCGTGAGGCCTTTCTCAAGGTAATGAAGCAAAACGTCTATGCGGTCTTCAGCGGCGCCGGCAATGAAGATTTCCGCGTCGCCCGGAGCCTGCACATCATCGCTCTGGGCGAACGCCGGTCCGGACAGGACCGCAATGGCTGTGATCGCCCACCAGAGTTTCGACACAAATGGCCGCATGTGTCACACCGTTTGAGTGTCTTCAGCTTCGGTTTCGGCGGCGGTTTCGACTTCCGCTTCCGATTCGGGATCGGCGCCGAATTCGCCGGCTACAGTTGACTCATCGGGCTTGCCATCGACGTCACCGTCTGTGGCCTCCTGATCATCCTGCTCAGTCTGTGCTGTTTCCGTCTCGCCTGGTTCTCCTTCAGGCGTGTCATCAGCCTCGGACACCAGGTCTTCTTCACCATCGTTTCGGTTCTTTTCAAGTTCCTCGTCCGTCAGGAAGCCCTGGCCGACCTTGTAGGCGCTCTGCAGACCCTTGACCACGAGGGCTGCATCGGTGAAGTCGTCGTCATAATCGTTGAGGCCATCGACATTGGCGAGCAGTGGATTAGAGCGCCACAATTGCCGCAAGGCGCGGCGTTTCAGTGCTTCAGGGACATTGTCTTTCATGAACAGCGTGTAATCGGAATCGTAGTCCATGGTGTCGATATCAATCTCGGCCAGTTCCGCCGGCACCTCCTCCGCTTCATCGTTTCCGTCGGGCTCGAGGACAGATGTATCGTCACTGTGATCGCGCTGTTCTTCACCAAGGGCGGCGGTTGTCGTCTCCCCGTCCTCGGATTCGGTATCATCGACCTCGCCGGACAGTTTTCTCTTCGACCACCGGGACAGAAATTCTTTTTCCTCAGGCATTGCCGTTTCCACCATTGCTGTCGTGCTGGCGCATCCTGATCTCGGCCAAAGGCTCCTGGCCGAACTTGGTTTCCTCTACCCTCAGTTTGTCGCGCTTGCGCTTGATAAACTTCTCTTCGACGTGATGTTTATCGGCAAAGGCCTGAACCCATGCAATGATCTCGGGCGGCATGGGCACCGCCTCGACAATTTCTTCGCCTGAATCCATGTAATCCTGAGCGTCAAACGCCGATGCACTCACCAAGTGTACCTGCATCGGGTGTTCTTCGTCGCCGTCGCCAACATCGTCGTCATCGTCATTGTCGCGCAGAACGACGTAAACCGACGGCACCCGGTCGGCCAGATTGACCAGATAACCCTCGGTTTCCTTGCGGTGGAGTTCGAGCGGCAAGGTGGCGGCGTGATACTGGACACAATCGGGATCGGTCATCAT
>JAJFHC010000131.1 GCA_021775835.1 Hyphomicrobiales bacterium
GCAGCCCGTGCACCCACTGCGACTTTGCTACGACGTGTTGATGTCCCTAGGGGAAGACGACATCCTGGTTGTCGATGGTGGCGACATCTCCTGCTGGTGCGAGACCGCCTTCAACGCTTGGGCATTCGAAAATCGTAAGATTGGTGGGGTGATCGCGAATGGTCCTTGGGAGCAGATGGGAACTGGGCCAGCCTACGCCACGGCTGTCAAGATGGCCAAGCCAGATTCGAAAGTTGTCCTGATCACGGGAGACGGTGCGCTTGGTCTTTCACCTGGCCTGACGCCGATGGAAACGGCCATCGACCGTGAAGTCCCGGTCACGATCGTTGTCGCAAACAATGCGCAATGGGGTATGATTCAGGAGCAGCAGAAGGCGATGTGGGGAGAGACCTATGCAACCTCCTTGCGCGATGTCGACTACCATACGATATTCGCAGGCGCCGGGGCACATTCCCAGTTGGTTACGGACCCCGGTGAACTCGTTCCGGCCCTCCAGCGCTCATCAGAGAAAAACCAGAGCTTGCCCTCGTTCATCGAGGTAAAAACGGTGTCAGCGCCATCCCCGATCACACAAGGTCTGGTCGAGATGCGCGTGCGCACAGCAATCGAGTGACAATGCTTCGTCAAATAACACTGATGAAGTTCAAGCAGGACGTCACAGCTGAAGAGATTCGTGCCCTGGGTGAAGGATTCAAGAAGCTTGACGGCGTGGTGCCTGGAATAAATCGCTTCGATTTTGGTCCTGACCTGAAACTCGAGAGCACCACACTCGATTACGCATTAGTCATTGACTTTGCCTCTGTCGACGATTGGAAAGCCTATCGTGAACACGCCGATCACATCGCATTTGCAAAGATCGCGCTACCGCTAATCGAGCAGGTTCAACGGGTTCAGTATGTGGTTTAGGGAATTCTCCTGCCGCCTCGGTTGGGCTTCGCCCAAAAAAGATCTGATCTGACAATTTTTTCACTAATTTTATTCGTCAGGAGTATTCAATGCAAAGTAGAGCAGTTTGTATACACCGGCGAACGAGGAAACGCACAAATGACAAGTAAACCTAGTTTGAAATTTGTACAAATGAACAAAGAAGGCGAAACCGTAAATGTCCGCTACTCATGGCCGGGCAGGCTGACACTCTATTCCAGACAGTTGATGATCGAGCTTAGAGATACAGCCCGTCAAATCGCCGATATGCCGAATGTAAGTGTCGTAATTCTCAGTGCAGATGGCCCGTTTTGCTCAGGAGCCGATTTGAAGGACGAAAACGGGCTCTTCAAGGAAGAGCCGCTTCTGGAACGACGGCATTCAGTTCGGTTAGGTCCGGATATGTGCAAGGTGTGGCAAGATATTGAAGCCTTCACCATCGCTGCAATAGAAGGGCATTGCATTGGGGGCGGTTCGGCCCTTGCAGCTGCAATTGACTATCGAATTATGAGCCAGTCTGCCTACATGAAATTGCCTGAGATTGCTCTGGGCATGAACATGAGCTGGAACACTCTCCCACGTCTTGTGGCACAAATAGGCCCAGCACGTACCAAAAAATATGCAATTTTGTGTGAAAAAATAGCGGCACAGGAAGCTTTGGAATGGGGGCTAGTGGAAGAAATTGTGGAGGATGGTCAAGCAGGTGCCCGGGCTGTTGAAATTGCTCAAAGAGTAGCCGCCATGCCTGCCTTGTCCGTCAAGATGACAAAAGCTACCGTGAATGCCGCTGCCTTTGCTTTGGTTGAGGCGACTAGTCACATGGATCGTGATCAATACCTCCTCACTGAGAGCACCAAAGAGTTTCAAAGCTCTCTAAAGGCGTTCTCCAAATAAGCGTAGATATGGTGCTATCATGTGTGAACGGCTCCTTTTCAACAACGGCAGAAGAGAGTGATGATGATCAAACGGAACCGTTTTCTGGACACCCGCAGCCTTCTGACAAGCACCCATTGGGGCACATACAAGGTCGAAGTTTCGAGCGGCCGTGTGACCGGTCTTGCTAATTTCGAAGAGGATTCCGATCCTTCGCCGATCGGGCATGGCATTATCGATGTTCTTGAAGGGCCAACGCGGATCATGTCACCGATGGTACGCAGAAGTTGGTTGGAAGGAGGACCGGGTACCGCAGGGGAAAAGCGGGGCGTGGAGGAGTTGGTCGAGGTCAGCTGGGATGAGGCGAACCGGCTGGTTGCCGGCGAGTTGAATCGGATTCGGCAAAAGCATGGCAACCGTGCCATCTATGCCGGCTCCTACGGCTGGGCCAGCGCCGGACGGTTTCATCACGCCCAAAGCCAGCTAAAGCGCTTTCTAAATTGTATCGGCGGCTATACAGGATCGAAAAATACCTATTCCTTTGCAGCCGCTGAAGTGCTGATCCCGCATGTGCTTGGCACCTTTCTAGGGCATTTGGATCAGACGACAAGTTGGGAGTCGATTGCTTCTGATTGCGAGCTGTTCGTGGCCTTTGGCGGCGTGCCGTTAAAAAATGGTCAGATCAGCCAGGGCGGGACTGGTTCGCATGTGCAGAAAGGCGGATTGCTAACGGCATATGAGGCCGGGGTGAAGTTCGTCAACATATCGCCGCTCAGAACTGATTTGGCGGATCAGGTGGGCGGTGGTTGGCTGGCAATCCGACCCAACACGGACGTCGCGTTGATGCTCGGATTGATGCATGTGCTGCTGAGCGAGGGTCTGCATGATCAGGCCTTCCTTGATCGCTACACCGCAGGCTTTGATCGCTTTGCCGCATACCTGATGGGCAACAGCGACGGAGTGGCAAAGACGCCTGAATGGGCGGCGAAAGTTTGCGACTTGCCGACGGACACGATCCGTGACCTTGCCCGCCGGATGGCAGCCAGCCGCACGATGATTTCGGTTGCCTGGGCGCTGACCCGGCAGGATCACGGTGAACAGCCCTTTTGGACCGCGATTGCCCTAGCATCAATGCTGGGTCAAATTGGATTATCTGGCACTGGCATCGGTTTTGGATATTCAGCTATGAACAATATCGGGCTAAACCGGCGTCAGATCAATTTTGCCTCATTGCCACAAGGCGACAATCCGGTGAAGGACTTCATTCCGGTCGCGCGCGTGACAGAGATGCTGGAAAACCCGGGCGGGCGGTTCGATTATGACGGCAATTCCTACGAATACCCCGATATCCGGTTGGTATGGTGGGCCGGTGGCAATCCTTTTCACCACCATCAAGATCTGAACCGCCTGCGTCGGGCCTGGGCGAAACCTGAAACGATTATAGTCAGCGAGTGGTGTTGGAATGCGCTGGCGAAACATGCCGATATCTTGCTGCCCTGCACCACGCCGCTGGAACGCAGCGACATCGCTCTGACACCAAAGGATCCCTATCAGGTGGTCATGGACCAGGCGGTCGAGCCCGTGGGACAGGCCCGCAACGATCATGAGATTTTGCGTGGAATCGCCGCCGAGATGGGTGTGGAAGAAACTTTCACCGAGGGGC
>JAJFHC010000132.1 GCA_021775835.1 Hyphomicrobiales bacterium
GTTTTCGCTCGGCATGGTTCCGCCGATATCGGGCCACTATAGTAGTTGCAAACGACAACTATGCGGAAGCACGTCTCGCTGCGTAAGCAGTGCGACCGCTTCAAATTAAGCCCTAGCTGTTCGCACGGTTAGGCGGGGTTCGGAGGGCACCTGGCAACAGAAGCCCTCCACTGTTTTTGAGGAAGGCTCTGCAAATGTCCGCCTTCGAAAACATGGCGGAGAGAAAAGGTTGGCAAACGAATGCGGCTGGTATAGCCCATATCGGAATTTGTGGGACAACCGATACATTGCCTGACATGACACAAGGTGGATATCGAGTATGGGGGATGCAATGTCCGAGGATCTGATGCGCTACGATCTGCTGGCGCAGGAAGCGTTACGGGGCGTCGTTCGCGCTTCGCTTCAGCGCGTTGCGCGATCCGGCCTCCCCGGCGACCATCATTTTTATATCGCTTTCAATACCCTGGCAGCAGGTGTCAGTATTTCTGAGCGAATTCTCGCAAAGTATCCCAAGGAAATGACAATCGTCCTGCAAAACCAGTTCTGGGGTCTTGATGTGGGCGAAGATCGTTTTGTCGTGGAACTGAGCTTTGATAATATTCCCGAACGCCTGATCGTCCCGTTCACGGCGGTCAACGGATTCTTCGATCCCAGTGTACAGTTTGGCCTTCAGTTCGAAACCGTCGAGGCCGATGAAGACGGGGAAAAGGACAAGAGCATGGAGGCCCGCAACGAAAACGATTCGGACGGCAACCAAACTGCCGTAGCCGAAGTTGCCGCGGTCGATGCCTCCCAAGCCGGATCAGGTTCGGAAGCCGACGGCGATGCTTCAAGCGACGATGACGGCAAGGAAGATGGCAGTGCCGACGTCGTGAGCCTCGACTCTTTCCGTAAAAAGTAGCACCGGTAGATCACATTCTTTCAGGCTGACCTTCCCGGTCCCTGGTTTCCGTTTGAATATTGGCAGCTTTCGAAGTCGCATGCTAAACGAGAGGTCTGCCTAGATCTGTGCCAGTCCGCTTGACCGGTACCTACAACCTCAGGATGACGGATAACCATGTCCCAGACCCGCACTGAAACCGACTCATTTGGTCCTCTTGAAGTCCGCGCCGACCGCTATTGGGGCGCGCAGACACAACGTTCCCTCGGGAATTTCAAGATCGGCGGCGAGACCATGCCGATTCCGTTGGTCCGTGCTCTTGGCATCATCAAGAAGGCGGCGGCACTTTCCAACTTCAAGCTCGGCAATCTCGACGAGCGTATCGCCATGGCGATCAGCACCGCCGCCGAGGAGGTCATCGACGGATCCCTGAACGATCACTTTCCCCTCGTCGTCTGGCAGACCGGATCAGGCACCCAGTCGAACATGAATTCCAACGAGGTCATTTCCAATCGCGCGATTGAACTCCTGGGCGGCGTCATGGGGTCAAAGGACCCTGTACATCCAAACGACCATTGCAATCGTTCCCAGTCGTCAAACGATACGTTTCCGACTGCCATGCATATTTCAGCCGTCGAACAACTGCACCACGCCGTCATCCCGGCCCTGGGCCATCTGCTGGAAGCCCTTGAAAAGAAGTCGACCGAATGGAACGATATCATCAAGATCGGGCGCACCCACCTCCAGGACGCAACCCCTCTCACCCTTGGCCAGGAATTTTCGGGCTACGCCACGCAGGTTCGCCTGGGGATCGAGCGCCTGCAGGCAACACTGGTTCGACTTTACCCGTTGGCGCAAGGCGGCACGGCGGTCGGCACCGGCCTCAACGCCAAGCCGGGATTTGCCGAAGAGTTTGCCGGTCAAGTGGCCGAAATCACGGACCTGCCGTTTGTCACCGCCTACAACAAGTTCGAGGCGCTGGCAGCCCATGACGCCATGGTTGAAGTGTCGGGCGCCCTGAACACAGTCGCCACGTCCCTCTTCAAGATCGCCAACGACATCAGGTTGCTCGGATCGGGACCACGCTCGGGTCTTGGCGAATTGTCTCTGCCGGAAAACGAGCCGGGGTCATCGATCATGCCCGGCAAAGTGAACCCGACCCAGTGCGAAGCCATGACGATGTTGTGCACGCAGGTCATGGGCAACAATACGACGGTGACTATCGCCGGCAGCCAGGGGCATTTCGAACTGAACGTTTTCAAACCCGTCATGATCTACAACGTCCTCCAGTCCATGAGGCTGATTGCCGACGGCTGCATGAGTTTCACAGACAACTGTGTCGTCGGCATCGAGCCGAACCGGGAGAAGATTTCAGATCTCATGAGCCGGTCCCTGATGCTCGTCACCGCACTGGCTCCAAAGATCGGCTACGACAACGCCACCAAAGTTGCCAAGACAGCGCACAAGAACGGCACCACCCTGCGCGAGGAAGCTGTTGGCCTTGGCCTCGTGACCGCGGCTGAATTCGACGAGGTCGTACGTCCCGAGGACATGATCGCACCGAAGTAGGAAACCCGCATGTCGGGGTTGTCCAAGCGATCAGTCACCATATCGGGACACCGGACCAGTGTTTCGCTGGAGAATGAGTTCTGGTCGGCCCTCAAGGAAATATCCGATGGACAGGGCGTTTCGCTGCAAAACCTGATCGAGCAGATCGATGCCGCAAGAAGCGATGAAGGCCTGTCATCGGCAATCAGAATTCACGTGCTTCGGCATTTCATGACCGAAAACGTCGGTTGATCTTCTAAGAGAGCAATCTATTCTGCGACGGTCCCCAATTGGGACTGGATGTCTTCGAAACCGCGCGCTTCGACGTCCTTGAACCAGTCCCCCTGTCCGGAAAGGCTGTTCGCCTCGGCACTCGCTTCGCCGTTGATGTCTGGTGTCGTCTCATCCACCGGATCATCTTCAGCGCTCTTGAGAAAATCTTCTATATCGTCGATCGTACCGTTAGCCGACGGCGGCAGAACAGGCGAGTCCAGCTCTGAATTCTCGGTCGATACCGAAACCTCCCCAGTCACAGCAGAGTTTGCAGCCTCAGCTTCCGCAGCTTTATCCAAGGCTTCCTTTTCCCGTCTGGCTTTCTCTTTGGCGGCCTCTTCTTTTGCTTTTCTGCTCCGCTCCGCACGTTCCTTGGTGGCTTTTTCCAGGGCCTCAAGTGCCTCTTGATCTTTAGCGAGAAGCTCCCGCGCCCGGCGTTCCTGTTCCTCCAGCTTCACCATGTCTTCCTGCAGGACCTTCACGGTCAGGAACGATTTCAGATCCTGGTTGTCAAAGGTCCGGGTCATCTCACCCACACGCCCCTCAAGCACCATTCTCAAAGGCGGAGCATTTGGGAATTTCTCCAGTTGAAGTCGCCAGTCGCTGTCATATTGCCACGACGCCAAGTCGATCTTGAGCCGCGTGGTTCCGGAAACTTCCTCACTGGCTATTTTGACCGGTTCGAACTCTGCAACGCCGCTGTTGATCGTGAATTTCGTGGAAATCCGGTTGAAGTCGGTCTCCCCACCCGTCATTACTGACGTTGTTATCTCGTCGATCTGGGCCTCTGTCCGAACCTGCTTGAGAGCTGTTGAGAAGGCGTCAGCGTCGAAATTGCGTAACACGCCCTTGTCGACGGCCAAGGTGCCGGTGCCTGACATCGAGGACAACAGGGCAAGGGTGTTCCGCCCCTGCCCTCGCAGCTCACCCTTTGAAGACACCTGCCCGCCAATCAGGGAATCCTCCTTGCGTTGGCCTGCAATCACGCCCAGTCGCGCCTTGTCGAGCGCAAATGTCGAGGTAAAGGATATCTGGTCCCGCCGGGCAGTCATCGTTGCGGAGACATCAAGGTCGCCTTCAAAAGCCCGACCTTTCAAGGTCGTGAGTTCAGCTTTGCCATCCGCAATCTTTGCCTCCAGGACCGCCTCGGTAACAACCGCACGTTCCGCCATATGGAGACGGGCAACCTGGGCCTTCAGATCCAGTCGAAATCGTTTGAACAGTCTGTCGCCGAACGGCTTGACGGCCCAGACATTGTTGCCTTCCGTCTCATCGTCAACGAGGTTTGTGGCCCGGGCAATGGTGTCACCAAGGTCACCAGAGTCGCCATGGAAGAGAACATCCAGAGCCCACGGCATGGAAAATTCAGCAAGGTTGGCATTCAGACGCATGGACGGCACAGCATCGTTGAAATTGAAGGTACCATTAATGTCGACCGGAATGTCGTTCACTGCTCCGGTCAGACCGGTGACAACAAACTCGCCGTCTTTGCCAGCCACCAGGGCCCGCAGTTTGATCGGCCCCTGGGGTTCTGGCGTCGCAGCCGCTGGAAGAACCCCGAGAACCCGGTAAAGTGGCCCGCCCTCCTTGGCGGATATATTCATTTCACCTTCCAGAGATGTCAGTCCGGCAACCCGCCGTGCTGTCCCGTTGGCAGCCATCTGAGCGCCAAAGGCTTCAACGCCTGCGTTGATCTTCAACCCGTCTTTCAGGTTGCCATTGATTTGAGTACGCAGAACGCCCGGTTGGTCACGGGCCTCCGGCGTCACGCCGGATGACAGGCCAAGCTGTCGGAAGAGCTCCTCGCCCTGATTGTTGGCCAGTTCAGCAAGCAACTCCAGTCTGGATTCTGAAATCGAACTGAGAGATCCACTGTACTTGCCTTCTAGGATGGCATTGCTCTGGCCAAACGTACCGTCGGCTTTGAACTTGAATTCCGCACCGTCATCGACCGGGATGGCATCGAATGTCGCCGACAGGTTGGTTGGTCCCCATAGCGAGGCCCAATCGACCCAGGAACGGTCGCGCTTGAGGCTGGATGGACCGATGTCGAACAAGGCGAGAAGGTTTGTCGGATCCTGAGCATTGACCTGGGTTGTCAGGGAGCCTTCCGGTTTCTCGGTGACATTCTTCAAGGTACCACCAACAGCAATATTTGCACCTCCGAAGTCCCGGAAGGTCATGTTCTTGATCGTCAGATCGCCACCACGCAAGGTCGTGTCCAGCGAGATACCCCGGATGCTGGTCCCGTTGATGATCACTTTTTCGGCTTTGGCTATGATGTTGGCATCGAATTCATCAAGAATGGCCACGGACGATTTTTCCTGATCGTCGGCATTGTCGACCTCGTCCCCGCTGTCATCCTCATTTTCCACCGTATCGTCATCCGTTTTTTTCTTAGCCGGTGTCTTGCGGTTGATCGGGGGAAGATATCGATCGATGTTGAGCTCATCCATGATCACCCTCAGTCCGAAAGAGGGCCGTTTCGTCAGAGCATAGGAAAGCCCAAGCCTGGCGTTTGTCTTGTCAAGCTTGGCTTCGACGCCGATCAGTTCCACGAGATGATCGGCAACCTTGATTTCGCCCTTCAACGACAACTTACCCCTGGCACCTCCTGCCTGGGGGTTGATGAAAGGCATGGTCCTTGGTGCCGCCCACGAAATAAAGGACTTGGCATCCCGGGCCTGAAGGGCAAACACGCCTTCGAACAGAACGTCCGTGCGCTTCGGATCGTATGTGCCCGTCACGGACAATTCCGATTGTCCGGGCAAGCGGCCAACGGCGCGCGACACCGACAGTTTGTCGGGCGTAAACTGGAGGGTGACACCGGCGCCTTCAATTTGCTGTCCGCCGAGCACCAGACCACTCACGTCGATCGTCAACTCGCCGCCTAGGGTCTTGGGCACGAATCCGAGCAGGCGCGGAATCTGTTCCAGCACTTCGCGTGTGCCTGTCGGGATTTCCTCGCCGTTTTTTGTCTTCTTCTGCACCAGGGAATCGAGATCGAGGCGTCGTGCTGTCAGTTTCGCGGACAAGTTGGGCGTTTCTCCCAGGTCCAGTTGCGCGCTACCTGCAAGTGTCGCCTTCTTGCCGCCTCGCCCAAAAATGAACTGGGTATCCGTGAAGGTCATCTCATCGAGGTTTGCCGAAATCGCCGACCTGATCTCAAAGGGTACGGCAGCCGCAAGACCGGCTGCTGTATTGTCGCTTTTGCCGCTGGCATCCGCAGCAGCCTGAATTTCAGTGAGTCGGAAGCGCCCTTCAAATATGGGGAGAACATCGCGTTTGGTCAGCACCCCGTCAAAGCTGAGGCGTTTACCCGACCGGTCCTCCGGTGTGATCGTCACGGCAAGCCGTACCGGTTGGCCAACCCTGTGTTTACCGACAGACACCCGGAACTCGCGGCTGGAACCACCATGTGCAAACACGCCGTTGGCCTTGTAAGGGCCACCCAGAGAGGGCGCCTCAAGGCTCATGTTCAGTTTCTCCAACCTCGTTTCCATGCCGCGGGATCTGTCCCGCAGCACCAGGGTGCCGGAGTTGATTCTGGTGTCATCCAACCGCACGTCATCCGCGGCCAGCAGTTGGTTGAACCCCCCAACCGGTTTCAGGTCCCAGGTCGCGCCGCCTTCCAAGAGTTCGAGCTCAATGACGGGTGAATCGACATCGACGGAGGACACATCGATCTTGCCCCTCAACAACGGCGCCAGAGACAGTTTCGCCTGCACGGAACGGGCAACAAACAGGTACTCTGATCCGGCACCGGGCGGATTGCTGACGCGAATGTTCTCGACCCGAAGTACCGGTGCAGGAAGAAACCGAACCGAGATGTTTCCGCCAACGGTGACCTTCCGGCCGGTAATCCTCTCGCCATAGGCTTCGATGTCGGCACGGTATTCCGACCAGTCCACGAAGAACGGGACCAGCAAGGCCGTAAACAGCGCAAAGACCAGAAACAGTCCTGCGTATAATAGCGGAGATTTCATATCAGCCCGTCATGCCGCTTCAGAATCCGATACGCACCATGGCCCATCTTTCACCCGACGTTCCACAGACAATGAAGATAGAAACTAATACCAAGAAATAGGAACGCTGCGCGAATCGAATTTGCCGTGTCACGGTGATTCGTAACAAGATAATCCCTTTTGCAGACCACCGCCATAGGCCATGGCTCAGACACTCTGAACCAGAACATCGGCTAATTTGCGGCAGGCCGGTCAATCGGGAAATATTTTTCCTGGATTCATGATGTTTTTGGGATCGATGGCAGACTTTACCGCACGCATGATCTGAAGTCCGGGACCGTGTTCGGCTTCCATGTACTTCTTCTTCCCCAGCCCGACACCGTGCTCACCGGTGCAGGTGCCATCCATGGCCAGGGCGCGCAGAACCAGTCGGTCGAGAAACTCGTAAGCCTGGTTCACCGCGGCGGAGTCGTCCATGTCCACCAGCAACAAAACGTGAAAATTGCCATCTCCCACGTGGCCCACAATCGGGGCAAGCATTGCGTTGTCGACCACATCCCTCTTTGTTTCGTCGAGGCATTCCGCCAGCCGCGAGATCGGCACGCAAACATCGGAAGACACACCCTTGTGCCCCGGCGCCATAGCCAGCCCCGCCCAGAACACGTCGTGACGGGCCTGCCAGAGTTTGGTGCGATCCTCGGTTTTCGTCGCCCAGGTAAATTCGCCGCCGCCAAATTCTCCGGCGATATCGCCGAACAGTTCGCTTTGTTCCCGGACACCGGCATCAGAGCCGTGAAACTCCAGGAATAAGGTCGGTGATTCCTCAAGCCCAAGGTCGGAATAAGCATTGCACGCCTGGACCTGGACCTCGTCAAGCAACTCGATACGCGCCACCGGAATTCCCGACTGTATCGTCAGGATCACCGCATCGCAGGCCGAACGAATGTCCGGGAATGCACAAACACCGGCAGAGATCGCTTCAGGAATGCCATAGAGCTTTACCGTCACTTCCGTGATGATACCCAGCGTGCCTTCGGATCCCACAAGCAGCCGTGTCAGGTCATATCCGGCGGACGACTTCCTCGACCGCCGGGCAGTACGGACGATCTCTCCATCCGGCATCACGGCAGTCACATTGATCACATTTTCGCGCATGGTGCCGTAGCGCACCGCATTTGTGCCCGACGCCCGGGTCGATGCCATCCCCCCCAAACTGGCATCCGCACCGGGGTCGATGGGGAAAAACAGGCCTGTGTCCCGCAAATGTTCATTGAGCTGCTTGCGGGTGACGCCGGCTTGTACCGTGCAATCCAGGTCTTCCGTATTGACGCTCAATATTGCCTTCATGGCCGAAAGGTCGACCGAGACGCCGCCATACGGCGCCGTGATATGCCCTTCAAGGGAGGTGCCAGTGCCAAAGGCAATGACAGGGACCTCGTAGCGACTGCAAATTTTTACAATCGAGGAGACTTCTTCGGTGGTTTCCACGAATGCCACGGCATCCGGTGGCTCGCCTTCATGCCAGGTCAGGTCATCGCCATGCTGATCGCGAACCGCCTGCGCGGTCGACAGCCGGTCGCCGAGCAATGCACGTATTTCCTCGATTGCCGACAGGACCGTGTTGCGTCCGGTTTGATGGGCCAGTGCCATGGTGTACCTTTCTCTCCCGTTTGACCGACAATCCCGTCTTGTGGTCCGGGCGTCAAGCCATCAGGTCCCGCTTGCCAAAAAATGCAGATTCCCGGATCACCGCGTCGCGCCCTGTTTGACCCGTGTCGTTTTCGTCACCAATAGGTATCCATCGACCGCTGTAGGTAATATCGTGAAGTCCCCGTCCTGGCTCATCAAAACAACATCAGAGAGAATTCATGTCTCAGGGAATGCCGCACATAACCACAGGCTTCAAGGTAGAACCGGAATGGATCGACTATAACGGTCACCTTAACATGGCCTACTACAACGTCCTGTTCGATCGCGGCGTCGACGATGTATTCGAATCGTATGGCCTCGGTCCCGACTACGTCAAAGAACATAATGCGTCATACTACACGCTTGAAAATCACGTCGTTTACTTGCGCGAAATTCATGACGGCGACGAGGTCAACGTGTCGCTCCAACTGCTCGACTATGACGCAAAGCGCACTCACGTGTTCCTGGAACTGATCCACGCCAAAGATGGGTTTGTCAGCGCGACATCCGAACAGTTACACATGCACGTAGACATGAACCTGAAGCGTTCCGCTCCCTTTCCCGAACCGGTCCTGGAACGGATAAGCGCCATGCACGCCGCCCATAAATCACTGCCGGTCAAGCCGCAGGTGGGCCGTGTCATCGGAATTCCACGCAAGACCGCGAATATTTGATATGGATGGTAGATCGTTGAGTCGATCCGTTTTTTCTGTGCGCCAGTCATTTAACGCGTTCAGGCATTTTGTGGAGTGATTTTCCGCCATGTTCGGGCTGGGCGGTCATGTAAGACAGTTCCTGGATGAGACCATCGTCCAGAACCTGCGGGCAATGCGCACCACCAGATTGCATCTGGCCTGGCTCATGGCCGCCGTTATCGGTGTGGCTGTTGCTTATGCCGTCATTGCATTCAGAAGTTTCATTGGCCTTGTTCAGGTCCTGTGGCTGGGCACCATGTCTGAAACCGTCATTACCGCGGCGGCCCAAACACCCTCCTGGATCATATTTCTGGCACCGGTTACCGGCGGTCTTATTGTCGGGTTACTTCTCCATTTTGTCATCCCCTGGCGACGGCCGGAAGGTGTTGCTGACGTCATCGAAGCGCGGATCAACGGCAAGGTTGATGTGCCCGTTCAACGCGGCCTGACAAGTGCGCTCATCAGCGCGCTTTCGCTGGGGTCGGGAGCCAGTGCCGGACGAGAGGGACCGGCTGTTCACATCGGGGCCGCCCTGGCCTCAAGTTTCGCCCATGCCATAAACCTGCCGCCAGGAACCCGGCGCGCCCTGTTCGGCTGCGGCGTTGCTGCAGCCGTCACGGCCTCATTCAACGCCCCGCTCGCCGGCGCCCTGTTCGCGCTGGAGGTGGTCATGGGCCATTACGCCCTCAGCGCCTTCATTCCCATCGCCATTGCCAGCGTCGGCTCGACGGTGGTCACGCGCATCTATCTGGGCGATTTTCCGGCCTTCGTCGTGCCCGAGTATCAGATAATTTCCTACCTGGAGTTTCCCGCTTTCGCCCTGCTGGGACTGACCTGCGGCCTCGTTGCTATTTGCTTTCAGAGCTCGATCATGGCCACCGACTGGACGGCCCGGCGCATCTCGGTGCCGCTATGGACCAGACCGGTGATCGGCGGAGCCCTGGTCGGCGCCATCGCTGTCTTCCTGCCCGAAATCATTGGCGTTGGATATGAAGCCACCGACAAGGCCCTCAAACAGCAGTACTCCCTGCTGATGCTGTTCACTCTCCTGATCGCCAAGACTGTCGCCACCGCGATCACCATCGCCAGCCGCTTCGGCGGCGGCGTGTTCAGCCCGTCGCTCTACCTGGGCGCCATGGCCGGCGGCGCCTTCGGCATCATTGCAGCCTCCGCTTTCCCCGAGATGGCCTCAAGCCATGGCCTCTACGCCATCGTCGGCATGGGGGCGGTATCCGCCGCCGTGCTCGGCGCACCGATTTCGACCACGCTGATCGTGTTTGAACTGACCGGCGGTTACGAAGTGACCATCGCCCTGCTGCTTGCGGTTTCCATGTCCATGGGCCTGATGCAGGCTTTTCACGGTCACAGCTTTTTCCACTGGCAGCTTTCCATGCGCGGCATCTTCCTCGATGAAGGCCCCCAAAAACAGCTCATGCGCACGATCTTCGTTCGCGATTTCATGACACCGTTGCGCGAAGACGAAACCTACAACTGGGGCGACGACGACAGCGTCCCCATGCTCACCCCCGACGACACCCTTGCGTCTGCCATCAAGACCTTCAACGACGTCGGCCTCGCCCGCATTCCGGTGGTCGACGCAAACGACGTCTCGGTGACGCTCGGATGGGCCGAACACGTCAAGGCCCTCGACGCCCTCAATGCCGCGCTGAACGAGGTCAATGCGGAAGAGCATCGCTGACCAGCGCCCGATATTGGACGTCGATGTAAAACCGGGCATTTCCCATAGTAATGTTTGATTTCTTCCTGCCGTCACCCTTGGTTGAGCCGACAGGCGAGACCGAGGGCCCAATGGCATTTGCCACGACACGCCGCAAATGCGATTGGATGCCCGCCTTCGTTTCACTTCGGCAAGTATGACAGTGGGACGTTACGCCGGACACCTGCCGGAACTCCCCATCAAATCCGGGCTTCGACTCGTGAAAAACCGTGCTAAGAAAGCGTGTTTAACGGAGACTGAATGAGCACATCCGATCCATTTGACCTGGGCGCGTTTGACGACGAGCCACCGCCTGTTCCGGTGCAGAAACCGGACGGCATCGCGGCGCGCGCGGCTGCCGGTGGGCCGCCGCCCTATCTGAAAAACCTCAACCCGGACCAGCGGGCCGCGGTCGAGTTCCTGGACGGGCCGGTTCTCGTTCTGGCCGGCGCCGGCACCGGCAAGACCCGGGTGCTGACAACCAGGCTTGCGCACCTGCTTTTCATGCGCAAGGCCTGGCCCGGACAGATACTGGCGGTCACCTTCACCAACAAGGCCGCACGGGAGATGAAGGACCGGATCGGCGCGCTGATCGGCGGTGTTGTCGAAGGCATGCAGTGGCTCGGCACATTCCACTCCATCGGTGCCAAGATCCTGCGCCGCCACGCCGAACTGGTGGGTCTGCGCTCGGACTTCTCGATCCTCGATACCGACGATCAGATCAGGCTGCTCAAGCAGATCATCCAGGCGGAAAACCTTGACGAGAAACGCTGGCCCGCCCGCCAGCTTGCCGGCCTGATCGACGGCTGGAAGAACCGCGGCCTGACCCCTGACAAGGTCCCTCCGGGCGAGGCTCATGCCTATGCCAACGGCCGAGGCAACGAGTTTTACGCCGCCTACCAGGAACGCCTGAAGGTGCTCAATGCAGTCGACTTCGGCGACCTGCTGCTGGAATGCCTGCGGCTGTTCCAGGAAAATGCCGATGTGCTGGCCGAGTACCAGCGCCGCTTCGCCTACATGCTGGTCGACGAGTACCAGGACACCAACGTCGCCCAGTACCTCTGGCTGCGGCTTTTGGCGCAGGGTCACAAGAACATCTGCTGTGTGGGCGACGACGATCAGTCGATCTATGGCTGGCGCGGCGCCGAAGTGGATAACATCCTGCGCTTTGAAAAGGACTTTCCAGGCGCCCGGGTCGTCCGGCTCGAGCATAATTACCGATCGACGGCCCATATCCTCGCAGCGGCCTCCGGCCTGATCGACAAGAATGAGGACCGCCTGGGCAAGACACTAAGAACCGACGGCGAAGACGGCGAGAAAGTCAAAGTCCGCGGTGTCTGGGACGGTGAAGAGGAAGCTCGCGCCATTGGTGAGGACATCGAGCAGTTTCAGCGCGAACAGCACGATCTCAACGAGATCGCCATTCTGGTGCGTGCCAGTTTTCAGATGCGTGAGTTTGAAGACCGTTTTATCACACTCGGCGTGCCCTACCGGGTCGTCGGCGGTCCGAAGTTTTACGAACGCCTCGAGATAAGAGATGCCCTGGCTTACCTCAAGATCACGGCCCAGCCCGATCATGATCTGGCTTTCGAGCGCATCGTCAACACGCCCAAACGCGGCCTGGGCGACGCCACCGTCAAGAAACTGCACGCCTACGCCCGCGCGTCCGGCGTCTCGCTCACACGAGCCGCAGTGGCCCTTGTCGAGACCGATGAGTTGACGGCCAAGGCCCGTAAGTCGCTCGGCGGCCTGATGGAATCCTTCTCGCGCTGGCGGTCCCTGATCGACGGGTTGCCGCACACGGAACTTGCGGAAATGGTGCTTGATGAATCCGGCTATACGGAAATGTGGCAGAACGACAAGTCGCCCGAAGCGCCCGGCCGTCTCGATAACCTGAAGGAACTGATCCGATCGATGGACGAGTTCGAGAACCTCGCAGGGTTCCTGGAACACATCGCCCTGGTCATGGACACAGGCTCCGGCAACACGGAGGACAAGGTCAACCTGATGACCCTGCACTCGGCCAAGGGGCTGGAATTTGACACAGTCTTCCTTCCTGGTTGGGAGGAAGGCCTGTTTCCTCACCAGCGCTCACTCGACGAGAGTGGCCGTGCGGGACTTGAGGAAGAACGCAGGTTGGCTTATGTCGGCATTACCCGTGCCCGCAAACGCGCCCAGATCAGTTTTGCATCGAATCGGCGCATCCATAACCTCTGGCAGAATGCCCTGCCCTCGCGTTTTGTCGACGAGTTGCCTGAATCCCATGTGGAAGTGGACGCGTCGGGCAACAACTATGGCGGTTATGGCATCGGCTTTGGTGAGAGCCGATTCGACCAAGCCTACAAATCCGATCCATTCTCGGGCAATTACACCACGCCGGGTTGGCAGCGCGCCCAGAAAGCCTATGCCGATGGTACCGCGTCGAGATCGAGTCCCCGCATTATCGAAGGTGAGCTGATTGCAACCGCGGATGACGCCGCCGCCAGCTACAATGTCGGAGAGCGTGTGTTTCACGAGAAGTTCGGATACGGGCATATATCCACGGTCGAAGGCAACAAACTCACGATCGATTTCGACAAGGCTGGACGAAAACGTGTGCTCGATTCGTTCGTAAAACGCCATTGACGGCTTCAAGACCTTGATTCACATTTTCATCAGCACCTCCGAGCAACACGCCGCGCCCTTTGCCGATGCCCTGCGCGCCGGTCTTGAAGAAGACGAGGCCGTCGTCGGTGAATGGGAAAACGAACCCGACCAATGGACAGTCGATGCGTATTGCGAAACGCCCCCCGATCTGAAGCGTATCAAAGAACAAGTTAGTCAGGCGGCCGCATTGCTCGGCATACCTGTCCCTGACATTACGGTCGAGGAGCTTGCGGACAGAGACTGGGTGGCGGAATCCCAGGCATCCCTACATCCAATTCCCGCCGGCCGGTTTTTTCTGCACGGTGGTCATGACCGCGATACACGCAGAGCCGGCTGCCACAACATTGAAATCGATGCCGGACAGGCGTTTGGCACCGGACACCACGGCACAACCCTTGGATGTCTTCTCGCATTGACGAATGTCTTGAAATTGTACCGGCCGTCCAAGACGCTGGATGTCGGATGCGGCACCGGCGTCCTGGCCATTGCCGCCGCCCTGCATGAAAAGCGCAAGGTCGTCGCGACTGACATTGATCCGGTGGCGATCAGGGTCACGTTGGAGAATGCGCGAAAGAATGCCGTGTCGCCGATGCTCAGCACCGTTGTCGCAGCGGGCCTGGATCATCCTGCCATCCAGGCGTCAGGTCCCTATGACCTGATTCTCGCAAACATCCTGGCAGCTCCCCTGAAACGCCTTGCGCCCGGCATCCGCAAAGCGGCACGACCGGGCGCAAGGGCTATTCTTTCGGGTTTGCTTCCCCATCAGGAAGCCAGGATCTTGTCAGCCTACCGTGACCAGGGTCTCAGTCTTGAAACCCGTTACCGGAATTCCGGCTGGTCAACGTTGGTCGTCAAGCGCCCGTATTAGCTTAGAGCGGGATGTGGAAAAGTGTGTGCGGTTTCCCGCCCGCATCCCGCTCCAATATATTAGAGCGATCAGGTTTCATGACCTTTGGTTGATTCAACCAAAGGTCATCCTGATCTAGCGGCCACCCCAGACTTTGGAGTGGATATCGGCGCGTTCGATGCCGATATCAGCCAGCATGCGGTCGTCGAGTGCAATCAAATCCAGTTCGGCGGCACGCAATGTGCGCAGATCCGTGATTTTCCTGAATAGTCCCCCGATCCTATCCACCAGCGAGACGGATGTTCCAAGCTGGTGAGACAGAGCTGCGGGCGAAACTTCGTAATGTACATTAGCCATTGTCTACCTCATTTCGTCTCTATAGTTCCTCCGGACGGTTGACCCGGTGGCGGAGGAAACAGTTGCGGTTTGTTGATCAGGGCGTAGACCGGTAGCCGGTCCGGGGTTGCATCGGTTCCTTAATTGGACCCGATGTCATCTCCACTTCGGTGATGGCATCGGACACGCTGCATGGCCTCGTTTTTTACGTCCTGTTTTCAGAGTTGCCGTGGCAATCATCTTATGAGCGGTATATATGTACGATGCCCCGTGTGAGTATTGGAATTTCTGCATCCCTGCTCTGCAAAAAATGCATAGCCGGTAAACAAGATTTTAAAGCAAACAACGGCTCGATTTATCCGCTCTAGACGCAAAGGACCGCCATGTTTCAATCGTTCGAGGACGCACAGGATCCAACTGCAGGCGCCGCCCGTGCAGAACGCCTCCGGGCCGAGCTAAGTCAGCAAAATTTAAACGGTTTTCTGGTTCCCCGTGCCGATGAGCATCAGGGCGAATATGTTGCAGCCTACGCCGAACGCCTGGCGTGGGTGACCGGATTCGGCGGATCTGCCGGGCTCGCGATCGTGCTTCAGAAAGAAGCCGCCATATTTGTCGATGGACGCTATACGATCCAGGTGCGCGAACAGGTCGATGGGAACGTGTTTACGCCGCTTCACGTGACGGAAAATCCGCCCGACAAATGGTTGACGTCGAAGCTGAGCAAGGGAGAGCGGATCGGTTTTGATCCCTGGTTGCACACCCGGGACCAGGTCAAACGCTACCAGGAAGCCTGCGACCGCGCCGGCGCCGAACTTGTGGCAACACCATCCAACCCGATTGACACGATCTGGGAGGATCAGCCCCACGCCCCCAACGGGCCGGTATCTGCACATCTCATTCAACATGCCGGTGAACCTGCAGAAGACAAGATCAGGAAGGTGCAGGCCAATCTGGCCGAGAACGGCAACCATGCGGTGGTCCTCACCCTGCCTGATTCGATCGCCTGGCTGTTCAACATCCGTGGCAGCGACATTTCTCATGTACCCGTGGCCCTGGCATTTGCGGTTGTTCCCGTGACCGGTCGCGCCGTCTTGCATATCGATGGCGCCAAGGTCAGCGAGGCCCTGGCCCGCGATCTGGAGGTCTACGTGGACGTGCGCGACCCCCAGAATCTGGAAGCGGATCTGCGCAAGGTCGGCAATGAAGAGAGCCGGATCCAGGTCGATCCGGCGACCGCCGCCTACCAGATCTCGCGCGTCGTTGCCGACACAGGCGCGCGCATCGTCTGGGCAGCCGATCCATGCATCGCGCTCAAGGCATGCAAGAATGCCTTTGAAATTGCCGGAAGCCGCACCGCACACAAGCGTGACGGTGTCGCCTTATGCCGGTTCCTGCACTGGTTCGAACAGGAAATCGGCAAGGGCCGCCTCGACGAAATTGCTGTGGCAAAAGAGCTTGAGCTGTTTCGCACCGAGACGGGCAAGTTGCGGGACGTGAGTTTCCCGACCATTTCGGCAGCTGGCCCCAATGCCGCCATAGCCCACTACCACGTGACCTATTCCAGCTCCCGCAAGCTCGAGAAGGGTACCCTCTACCTCGTCGATTCAGGCGCACAGTATCTCGATGGCACAACCGACATTACCCGGACCCTTGCCATCGGCGACCCCTCTGACGAAATGCGCGACCGATTCACCCGGGTACTCAAGGGCCACATTGCCATAGCCACGGCCAGATTTCCGGTCGGCACGTCAGGAACCCAGCTCGATATCCTCGCCCGCCAGCCTCTCTGGGAAATCGGACTGGACTTCGACCATGGCACTGGACACGGCGTCGGCAATTACCTCTCGGTCCACGAAGGTCCACAACGTATTTCAAAGGCGCCCAGTAAGGTGGCCCTGGAACCGGGCATGATCATTTCCAACGAACCGGGCTACTACAAGGAAGGTGAGTACGGCATCCGCATCGAAAACCTGCTGCTGGTACGGCCTGAGCCAACCGCCGATGGAGGCGACGAGGCAGAAGACGGGAAAATGAAACCCTCCGGTGACCGCCCGATGCTTGGATTTGAAACACTCACGTGGGCGCCGATCGATCTCAAACTTGTCGATACGTCACTGATGACCCAGGCAGAGGCGGCATGGCTCAACAATTACCACGCGCAGGTCCTCGAAAATGTCGGACCGCGGCTCAAGGAACCCGATCGCGAATGGCTCACCAAGGTAACCCGCCCCATCAAGGGGAAAAAGTAACAATCACGGTCCAGCCAGTCGCCTGACGCACGTGAAGTATTGTGCGGTTGAGAGGGCTTGAATACGAAAATATTTGCCGTCAATTCATCCGCACATGCTTGAAACGGAAGACAAAAACATATAGATACACTGCGTCGGCGCGGGATATTGGAACACTCGCACCCTTTGACGACCGGAATTGCTGTTTGAGTCCCTTCGGGGCACGACGACCTTCCCGAGACTCATAGAGACCCCTGGGCAAGCCTTTTTTGGGCACCCGGACTGACTTGTTCAAGACCAACGGGAAAGGACTCCCCTCATGCGTGTCAATGGCACCGTAAAATTCTTCAACACCACCAAAGGCTTCGGCTTTATCGCACCTGAAGGCGGCGGCAAGGACGT
>JAJFHC010000133.1 GCA_021775835.1 Hyphomicrobiales bacterium
GGTATCCGGCTCGATCGACGGCACCAGCGGCTTCCTGACCATCGCGGCAACCGACAACACCACGTCGTTCACACTCGGTGGCACGGACGTCACCAGTGTTGGTCTTGCAGCAGGTGCCAATGCACCGGTTGCGGCTGCCGCAAACAATGCCACACGGACGGCGGCTGAAACTGAGTTCAACAACCTGCTCTCGCAGATCGATCAGTTGGCTGCAGACTCCAGCTTCAACGGCAACAACCTTCTCGATGGTGATAGCCTCACGGTTATCTTCAACGAAGACGGTTCAAGTTCGTTGTCGATTACAGGCGTGACTTTCAACGCGGCTGGTTTGGGTGTCTCGACTGCCGCCACCGACGCCTTCCAGACAGACTCCAACATCAACACGACGTTGTCTGAACTGGATACCGCGATCAGCACATTGAGGACACAGGCCGCAACGTTCGGTTCGAACCTGTCGGTTGTGCAGATCCGTCAGGACTTCACCAAGAACCTGATCAACACGCTCGAGACCGGCGCTGCCGGCCTGACACTGGCCGACACCAACGAGGAAGCCGCCAACGTGACGGCCCTTCAGACCCGCCAGTCATTCTCGACCAGCACGTTGAGCCTGGCCGCACGAGCCGACCAGGGCGCTCTGCAGTTGCTTCGGTAAACGACGCAACAAGCGTTCGACAACAAGTCTTGAAAGGCGGGGTTCTCCCCGCCTTTTTTCTTTGTTGCCGGCCATCATCAGGTATTTCCAACGGCATTGGTGTCCGTTGGAATAAGCCGTTACGTCTTCCCACTGCCCCCTTTGTGCTATGAATGGAGGGGGTAAGATTGATTCGCCGTACGCGGTGAGATGCAGGGGAGTTTGTCGGACGATGGCTTTGAAGATTGAACTGAAACCGGGCGAACGCTTCGTTCTGGGCGAGTCCGTTCTGACCAACGGCAAACAACGCACCCATCTGTTCATTGACGGAGATGCACCAATCCTGCGTGAAAAGGACATCGTGCTGCCGGAAGAGGCTGATACCCCGTGCAAACGCATCTACATTGTCGTACAGGCAATGTACCTGGCGAAGAACCCGCAGGAATTTCACAAGGACTACTTTAAATTGATCGGCGATCTGCAGGAAGCTGCACCCAGCACGATGCCACATATTGACGCTATAAATAATGAGATATTAACCGGTTCCCTCTATAAAGCTCTGAAGAAAACCAGATTGCTTATTGAATACGAGAGGGGACTACTTGACCATGCAAAGCGCAGCACAGAGTTACGATCAGACGGCGAAGGTGACCGAAAATCCGCGTGAACGCGAGGCCTTGTTGCTTGTCAAAGCTGCCAGAGACCTCCAGAAGGCCCGCGACGAATGGAATGGCGATGCCGGGCATATGCGTGACGCTCTGGTCTACAACCGCAAACTCTGGACCGTCTTCATGTCATCCGTGGCAAATGAAGAGAACCCTCTCCCACTGGAGATCAAGAACAATATCGCCAACCTTGGCGTGTTCATCCTGGGCCGGACTCTCGAGGCCACGATGGAACCGGATCCCGACAAGCTGGCGTCCCTGATCTCCATCAATCAGAATATTGCAGCCGGGTTGCGCGGCAACGCCTGAACCAAGTTCACAGACAATGCAAAAACGGCGCGCCCGATCAAGGCGCGCCGTTTTTGGTTTGACGGACATCATCTGCCCAAATGGAAGTCTGATACTCGTAAGACCGGAAGACGTACTACAAGAAGTTTACCAGCGATAACTGCGCCAGGATGGATGTCGTGCGGTAGCTTGCTTCAAGTTGGGTCTGCAACTGGAGTATCTGGGCACTGGCCTCGTAGACATCGACATTTTCTGCATTCGCCAGAAAATCCGCCAGCACTACCTGGCTGTCGTCATGGCGCTGCTTGGCCTGCTCCAGCGAATTCTGCCGAAAGCCAAGCTCTCCAACTAGGTCGTCCAGCGACTGCCTTCCGTTAGGAAAGCTGAGCCGGTCCCCTGCCCTGTCCTGCAAAGCAGCATATCGATCGATTGTTTCCGCGGCATTGGGGTCCAGGGTCTCCGCGGCAAGCACGGCCAAAGCGGCAATCGTATCGACAATCGCGCCTTCATTGGCACGCACACCGTAGGAGATCGACTGGCTGTCGTCGACACGGGCGACTGCGGAATCCCGCGCACCTCCCGGACCGGTGTCGCCCTGGTACCAGAAGATCGTGTCGGTTGTCGTACCGTCCGTCAGGGCCGTTGCGGTATCGAACGGCGGGCCATTGACACGTTGTGGCGGTGTTGTGGAATCGTAATTGAAGAAATCATCCGACGCCGCGAAGGCGGACGCCGAGGCCAGTTCAGTACGGCCAAGCTCCTCCAGCTGACTGCCGAGAATGGTCTGAAAATTGGTAGCCGTGATGTTTTCGTCGGCCCCGATGATGAACTCGCCAGGTTCCAACGGTCCGTTGGAACGTGCCGTGAATTCCCGTGAGGCTTGCGTTCCATCCGGCAGGTTGAACGTCAACCGGATTTGTTCGCCGTCTTGGGGCAGCGTGGCGGAAAAACTGAAATCAATGGCGGGGGGAGTTCCCGTTGGTCCGGTAATCGTGGTCCCCGTTAGAGATCCCGTCACCGACTCCAGCTTGACACCGAAGGGGCTTCCCGCAACGTCCTCGGAGAGATTGACGACATTGGCAACCGGCGCAGGCACACTCAACCGCCCCAGTCCGTCGGTACCGAGGTCTGCTTGGCGTCGTTCGGATATCACCTGTTTGAGACCGGCTTTCGAACCATCTCCATCGAGGATCTCCGTTGCCGTCAATACCGGCCTTGTCTCGCTGTTGCGTCCTGCGAAATAGTGCGTGCCGTTAATTTCGAAATTGAGCAGCGAAAGAGACTCTTCCAAGTCGATCCTGGCACCAACCTGAAGCTGTGTCTGCCCCCCGGCTATCGGCTCGAACTGCCCCGTCAGGGAATTTTCGCGATTGTCCGCAGAAATTTCCCGCAGCCGCGACAGATGCAAGGTCACGGACTCTATCCGGATCGATGCCTGATTGATGGTTGAAACATAGCCTTCGATCGCTGACGTCCGCGACCGCAGGGACAGCGACAAGGTACGATCCGAGCCCAGACCACCATAGGTCTCGGCTTTCTTGCCGGTCGCCAGTTGCCGCTGCAAGTCCTCGGTCCGCGCGCGCAGGTCTACCAGTTCACGCGTAATGCCTGATGCCAGGGGTAGTGAGCTAGTAATCATGATAAGTCCTCATCAAATACGCGTCAGGATATCCAGCAGTTCTTTTGCCACACTCATCACACGGGCGTTTGCGGCATAGGCGTTCTGCAGCGTCAGCAACCGGCTCAGTTCCACGTCGACATCGACCTTGGTTTCATCGTCGAACCGGGTCTGCAGGGAATCGATCACGACGGTTTGCGCCGACTGTTCGCGCAGTGCCACCTCCGACTGCTGTCCCTGGAAGTTGACCAGCCGCTGGGCAAAATTCTGGATCGTGCCACTGAACGGTGTTGAAGACGCACCGATCCCCGTTGCCGGCGAAAAGGTAATCGCTTGCTGGCTGAACCGGTTGAACAGGTCCTGCGGTCTCGCCGGATCACCGCTCCCAGTCAGGGGGCTGGTCTCGAATTGAACAAGAAGCGAGTTGTCATCGACAATCTGCTGGTTGACCGAAATGCGCGCGGCAAAGCCGATTTTCTGACCGTCACCGTCTAGAGAGTTGCTGTAAGTTTTAAATGTGCCGTCGAGGTCCTGAAACAGCGCGAGTTGCGTGCCATTGTCCTGCAACGCGGACGGGGTCACGAACGCGGACACGGCGTTGATCTCGACCGTGTTCGCGGCACCGTCATCAAGAATACGGATGACATCCGTTGATGGCGAGGAAACCGAAACATTCGGTCCCAGCGCGGCATTGATCTGTGAGACCGCGGACGCAAGGCCGGAGCTGAAATCGATCCCAACGACGGTGTCGTTCGGGTTGTTGGTTGCCGCATCGGTCAGCGGCAAGGTTCCAGGATCATCGACGGGAATGAACGTCACTGTCCTGGGCGACCCCGGCGGTGTCGGTGTGTAAGTGACGCTGATCTCGTTGCCGGCAAGCAGACCGGCGACGTCGAGATCGAACCCGGTCTGCGCCCCTGACGTAACGGCCGTGCCCTCATTTGTCTTGCCGGAAAGCGCCAACGCCAGCCCATGCGCGAGTTCGTCAAGCTGTGCCTGGGCCTGGACCAGCGTCTCGTCTCGCAACTCCCGGTACCCCGCTATGGTGCCTGAGTTGATCACGCCCTGACGGAAAAGGTCGAGTGGTGTGCCACCGAGAGAACTTAGAAAGACCGTGCCGACCCCGCGTTCGTCGTCATCGAGACTGAACTGCGCATTCGCGTCAATACCCGATCGTGCATCGAAAACAAGATCGACGGCCTGTGAATCGACCAACAGGTTCCCGCCGCCTGTGAAGACCCGGACCGCCCCCCTTTCACCCGGAGAGACCCTAATGTCCATCAACTGCGAAAGTTGATCGATGAAACGGTCCCGTTCATCCTGAAGATCCGCCACGCCGGGAGCTGAATCGAATACGACCTGAATTTCCTGGTTCAGCCGGGCGATCGACTGAAGGGCAACGTTTGCCTCCTCCACCGCATCGGAGAGCGCCACCTCAGTTTGCTGCCGCAGGTCCTGGATGTCGTTTGATATCCGGTTGAGCTGGTTCGCAAGCGTTGTGGCATCCGTGATGACTTCTGATCTGGTCAGGAACTGGTCTGGAGTTGAAATCAACCCCTGAAGCGAAGTGCCGAAATCATTCAACACGGTATCCAGCGCGTTGGCATCGCCGGGGCGCCCGAGCAACTGGTCGATACGCGTCAGAAATTCCGCCTTGATATCGACCTGCGCACCAATACCGATCTCAGTTCGCAACTGCTGTTGAATGAAGGTATCGACTTGCCGCTGGATGAGACCCGGATTGACGCCGGAGACTTGTCCGTCGGTATACTGGGCGATCGGATTCTGGTTCTTTACCGTATATCCGGCCGTGTCCGCATTGGCGATGTTGCGGGCAACAAGATCAATGCCAAGCTGCGTCGATCGCAAACCCGTAATTGATGTATTGAGCGCACTTTGAATGGACATGAATTACCCCAAGGCATGACCGGCCGTGACGTTACCGCCTGGCAACTAGACCGGCCCTGCCGCTAGTGGTCCTATCGGACCATGTTGACTGCTTCCTGCAACATCTCGTCACTGGTCGTCACAATTCTCGTGTTTGCCGTGTAGGCCTGCTGGGTCACGATCAGCTTGGCAAATTCATCGGCAATGTCCGAATTCGAGCCCTCCAGCGATTGTCCCACGATCTCGCCACCGCCGCTGAGCAGGGCAACACCTGACTCTTCGGTCGCCGAAAACGCGCCACCATCAAGCTTTCGCAAATTCACATCGGAGTTGAACCGCGCGATCGTCACTTCGGCGATCTCAACCGTTTCCCCGTTGGTATAGACACCGGTCACCCGGCCATCGTTGGTGATCGTGAGATCCGCCAACTCGCCGGAAGAATAGCCGTTCTGGTCGATGTCGGTGACGGCAACGGTACCGTTGGAGTCCGAAAACTGGGAGAGGCCGTTGGTGCCGTGATTGACCACGATGTCACCGATATTGAGACCATCGACGGTAAGATTGTTGATCGTGACCGACGTCAAAGGCGGGTTGAGCTGACCATTGGTGCCGAAAATGTAGTTGGTTCCCACATTCTGCCAGGCTGTGTCCGTGCCCGCAGCATTGGTGTTCGTGAGATAGAACAGGTTCCAGGTGTCCGTTCCGCCGTTCGCGACACTGTCAATCTTGCCCCAACGAAACTGAACATTGACGGGCGCGCCGCCGGCATCAAAGGATGTTATGGCCCCGCCGGCGACGGTTCCTTCAAGAAACGTGGTTGCCTGACTTGCAGTGATGCTGGTCAAATCCGTGAAGCTTGGATTTGTAACCCCGTTGTCGATACCGAAATTGGCAGCCGTGTTGCCGCCAATCGTGATGGTGTCTGTGTTGTCAGCTGCGGTAACAGTAATGTTGCCGGTGGCATCGATTGTTCCTGTCGCATTGGTGAGGGCAGCGAGAGCGGTTTCGAGTTCCGCAAGTGTACTCACCTCGCCTACGCCGGTGCCAAACGTGATGGTCTGGACAGCGCCTGCACCGATTTGAACAGTCAGGGTATCAGCTGCGGTGATGCCTTGTGTCAGAAGATTGGTACTGTTGCTCGTCCCGTCCGATAGCCCGAGCACCGTATTGACATTCGCAGCGGAGGCCGCCGTCGTCACATTGGTATCCGCGTCATCGCCTGTTATGACGAGTTGCCCGGAGCTGTTGAAACTTGCCGAAACGCCCGTAATCGCATCAATGGCCGCTTCAAGTTCGGCCGCCGTTTCAATTTCACCGACACCTGTGCCGAACGTGATGACCGTGCCGTTGACAGTCAAGGTATCGCTCTGGACGATTGCTGTGTTGGTGAGGAAGTCGGATTCGGTACTGATCGCTTGCGTACCTGTGGCGACCCCTGCAGCGTCCGCCAGCAATGTCGCACCGCCACCGCGGATACTTGCCGCCGGGTTCAGCAGTTCACTATTGGGAATCAACGGATCAAAGGCCGCGGTTTTCGGAAGTGCCGCCAGATTGGCGCGGTAGTCGATCTCGGTTGTCGCCTGGGCGGGGATCAGATCGTTTGTGATCTGGATAACGCTCGGCAGACTTCCCGAAGGATTTCCGGTGACCGGATCAAGCGCCAGGCCTTTCAGAAAATACCCGGCCCCGTTGACCAGGAACCCGTTCCGGTCGACTTCGAAATCGCCTCGGCGGGTGTATTGGTCTATGCCCTCGAAGGTCGGTTGTCCGTCGGTTACCCCGGTCTGTCCTTCGACCACGAAATAGCCATCGCCGTTGATCGCGATATGGGTATCGACATCCGATCGCTGAATGTCGCCCTGGACCGAGTTGGTTGCCCGTGAGTTACCGACAACAACGCCGGACCCCTGTTGTTTCGGTGTCGATTCTGAAACGATTTCCACGAAACTCGTTTCCGTTCGCTTGAAGCCGATCGTCTGGCTGTTCGCGATGTTGTCGGAAACATGCTCCAGAGCAAATGATTGCGCACGAAGTCCGCTGATTGCCGTCGTCAAGGCGCCAAAGATACCCATGATATTCCTCCTACATGTACCTGGCCGCACCGGCTTTGCCGTCGGGCATGCGGGATACCTATCCTGTCCGCTCTACCAGCAAGGACCGGGCCAAATATAAAAATCAAATAAAATCAACGAATTAGACAAATCCAAAAGAACCCGAATGACGTTTTGTGTAGGTAACAACCGCTCTACCGGGCAGGATTTGCCGGGCAACGGATCGCAGCGACAGGACCAAGGGCTACGATGCGGGGGTCCTCTGGGCAAATTCGTGGACGCGGGAGGTTCCCTATCGGGAAAAACTCCTCTAACGTGCGCGCCGCTCAATGGTTACAGCAACAAAGCTGGTGGGAAAGAATGAAATTCGAAGGTACCAAGGACTACGTGGCAACAGAAGACCTCCGGGTCGCTGTCAACGCAGCCATAACGCTCGAACGCCCTCTCCTTGTGAAAGGAGAGCCGGGCACCGGCAAGACGGTCCTGGCCCATGAAGTTGCCAAGGCGCTCGATATTCCACTCCTGGAATGGCACATCAAATCGACCACAAAGGCCCAGCAGGGACTTTACGAATACGATGCCGTGAGCCGGCTTCGGGACTCCCAGTTGGGAGACGAACGGGTGAAGGACATCTCGAATTACATTCGCAAAGGCAAGCTGTGGGACGCCTTCACCCACGAGCGCCGGCCGATCATTCTGATCGACGAAATCGACAAGGCAGACATCGAGTTTCCAAACGACCTGCTCCAGGAACTCGACCGCATGGAATTCTACGTTTACGAGACCGGCGAGATGATTACCGCCCAGCAACGTCCGATTGTGATCATTACCTCCAACAACGAGAAAGAATTGCCCGATGCGTTCCTCAGACGATGCTTCTTCCATTACATCAAGTTTCCCGAACGGGACACGATGGAAGAAATCGTCGACGTCCATTTTCCCGGACTGAAATCCCGACTGGTCAGCGAAGCCCTGAAATCATTCTATGAGATCCGTGATGTGCCCGGGCTGAAGAAAAAGCCGTCCACATCGGAACTGCTCGACTGGATCAAACTCCTGCTGAATGAAGATGTCAGTCCGGAAGTTCTGCGCGAGCGCGATGCCAACAACATCATCCCCCCGCTCCACGGCGCATTGCTGAAGAACGAGCAGGACGTCCATCTGTTTGAACGTCTGGCATTCATGGCCCGGCGGGAGCGTTGACGTAACTTTGGCCTAGGGCATTGGCTTGAAGAGTCTCAACAATCGGCCGCGTCCCTGTTCGGCAACATAGACATTTCCCCTATCGTCAAAGGCAATGCCTTGCGGCCGCGACAAGCCTTCGAAAACCACTTGTAGTTTGCCGTCGGCAAATCGCAAGAGGCGCCCGCGGTCGGCAACATCCTCGGTAATCCACAGCGCACCGTCTCGGGATACCGCCAGTTGATCGGGCTGGTAAATCCCTTTGACAACCGTTCGAATTCCGGCCTTTGACACGATGACAACGCGGTTGCGGCCGGTTTCCGCCACATACAAATCACCGTTCAGCGACAGTGCCATTCCTTCAGGCCGGTTAAGGCCCTTTCGCATCGTCTCAACATCACCATCTTTCGATACAATGACGATACGTCCGTCCGCTCGGTCCTCCGAGACCAGGAGCCTTCCGTCGTCGAGCATCACGATGCCCTCCGGACGAGCGAGTCGGACAACTGTTCGTTGGCGGTTTGTCACAAGATCGACGTGGACAATGCGACCGTCATCGACTTCTTCAGTAACAAAAAGATCATTGCGAGACAAAGCAAGGCCGTCGGCACGAGAAAGACCGTCAACGACGATTGTCCGGCGTCCTCCGGCAATCTTCAAGACAACGTCCCGCCGTTCGGACCGCTCCAATGTCACGTAAAAAGCACCATTACCGTCGATACGGACATTATCCACTTCCTTCAATCCATCGGCAAAAACGTCGTATCTCCATCCGACAGGAGAGACAGGTTGCGAGGCGAACGCAACGCCCGAAGAGGCCGCCGCCAAACACAATGCCACACACACTGTTGTCTCATGCCAGAACTTATGAAGATTCAATTGCTGTCTCCATGAATTTCGAAGCTCAAGCCCACACCGCAGATGACTTCGATCAAACCAGGGTCAACGATACCATGATGACAACAATTCCCATTGCGTGAAATTAGGAATACTCAGGGATGGCCTTGCCATTTCGTAGGTGTCACACTCGGATCAAACTTGTTTCGAAAACAACCCGACAAAACGGTCTGCCCCGGCCGGTCAGAGGATCGATGCGACGCCTCCTGCTAATGCGCCATGCCAAGTCAAGCTGGGATCGACCCGGTCTTCGGGATTTTGACCGTCCACTTTCGCCGCGTGGTGAGAAAGCCGCTGTAAGTATGGGCCAGCATATTCTCGACGACGGGCTGGTTCCCGATCTCGTGTTCTGTTCTCCTGCCAAACGCACCAGACAAACCTTGAACCTGACCTGTGCGCAGTTTGGCACTTCACCGCAAATCATGTTTGACGACAGCCTGTACGGCGGAACGATCTCGTTTCTCCAGGACCTGCTTCGCAGCATTACCGATGACAATGTCCGCACCGCCATGATCATTGGACACAATCCGGAAACCCAGGGTTTGGCGTTGAACCTGAGCCGTGACGCCGGCACGGACGCCATGGCAGCATTGAAGAGCAAGTACCCCACTGCCGGTCTCGCCATCATCGAGTTCGGCATTTCCACTTGGGCGGAGGTACAAGCGGGACAAGGTACGCTGATCGACTTCACATCGCCGAAACGTCTTGGCAGAGGTTGACCCCGCCTTCTGAGGAAACGTCTATTGAACCGGCAACAAGGCCTGTTCAGACAATACTCACACGGTAGCCGACACGCGGAAAGTGTACGGCGACTTCGCCACACAGGGGGTTATCCAATGTCAGGACAATGGTGTCCCGGTTGGTGGCGCGGATCACACCCTTCACCGCCTTTTCGCCGCTGTCGGTCACGGGCTGAACCGTCGCGGTCATGCCGGGCTTGAGACCCTGCGGATCCCGCGGATCGTAATGTTCGGGTGTCGTCGATCCGGTTTCCTTGGCGACAGCAAGTGCTTCCGCGGGCGTCATCGGCGTCGAGAGGCCATGCCCCATCTCCGACATTCGTCCAGCCCAGGCGTTGAGCAGGGGGAACTCGGAAAAGAACTCCTCAGCACCGGCATAGCGTTGGCTTACGAACCAGTAGATGAACCAGACGAGCAGGTCCGGCATTCCGGCCGCATCGCCGAGAATAAACAATCGGCCGGAGCCCAGACGGTCCTCTACCCATCCCAGTTGGGCGCGAAACTGGGCCAGCGTGTGCGGCAGGTCCCTGACTTCCTTTTCCAGATCACCGTCCGGCCCCAGGTAAAGACGCGCCCGGTCCGACACCAGTTCCTCGGGCAGCCCGTCTGCAACAGGTGCAAAGGCCACCCGGAAAGCAGAATTGAACAATTCGCCATCGGTCCATCGCGACAACGCGAAGGGCAATCCAGTTCCCTGGTTTGGAAAGAATGTGGGCTCGGGCGCCCGCACTTCAAGCTCTCGCAGGATGCATTGGGTATCGCAATAGATATCGGCGCCAATCTGCATGACCGGTATACGACGATAGCCACCGGTCATTGCAAACAGCTCAGGACGATCCGGCAGACGGTTCTGCTCGACCGACCGCCACTCCAATGATTTCAGGCCGAACCCGGCGCGGATCTTTTCTGCCACCGGAGACGGCGGGTAATGATGGAGAATGAATTCTGGCATGGCTGGTTCCAGTCCCGATTGCAATCGACTTTTCGGCCGGAACGCTAGCACATATGCTCTCTGGCAACGACATGCGAATAGAGCGGGAGTGACGGATCAAACACAATAAATTTGGCGCCGGTGTTTCACCTATCCGCTATCACACGATGGATAAACCGGATGATGTGTTTTGCCACCTCCTCACCGGCTTCCAGCAGGATCGAATGTTTGTACCCGGGAAGAATCACCAGTTCAGAATTGGGCAGCGTTTCGGCGATCAAGCCGTTTAGTCTGGGGTTGCAACCGCCGTCGAATTCTCCGGTCAGAACCAACGACGGCGCGGTCACCTCGTGCAGCCAGGGCATCATCTCCGTGCCGGCATAAATCCGGAAGACATTCATGAAGACATCATTGTCCATCCCGGTAATCTGCTTGAGCCGGCGGTCTACGATGTCAGGCTTGGCGGCAATGAATGCATCCGTGTACCAGCGGTCGATCAGCATATCGAGCACCTGCCCGACGCCCTTCTCTTCCATGGCGTGCACCGCCGACCAGACTTTTTTGCTGTCCTCTTCGCTACGACCTGCAACGGTCGATAGAAGGCCGAGCGACAGAACCCGGTCCGGGGACTTTCGCGCATAAGCCGGTCCGATCATGCCGCCCAGCGAATGTCCCGCAAAATGCGCCTGCTCAAAGCCAGTTCTCTCCCGCACCCGCTCCAGATCGTTGACCAGGTCATCCAGGTCGATCTCGGTGTCCGGCAGCGGTGACGAACCATGCCCGCGCAGATCGTAACTGACCACAGTGAAATGTTCAGTCAACATCGGCATGACAAAACGCCAGGTATCGCGTGCCGCGCCAATGCCGTGGATCAGAAACAGCGGGGGCCCCGATCCCTCCACCGTGTAGTCGCAATCAATGACTCTGCTCATGTTTTCCGTTTCTGATTTTGATCGAAGAGTTGCCGACCGCACGCTGTTCAACAGTTTATTCCGCCGCGCTCACGACGTCGGTCGCTGCAGCACGACTGGAGAAATGCGGCATCACGTCTTCCGCAAACTGCTGGATGCAGTCCAGGGATTCAGACTGAGGCGCGCCGAAATTGGGGTTGAGGATGACCCGATCCACACCGGCGTCGGCATAGAGACCAAGCTTGTCGATCATTTCCGATGGCGTGCAGATCAACAGACTCTCGGCGAGCTGGTCGATCGTCTGCTTGCGGGGCAACGGCGCGATCATCCCGTTATCAACGATACCCGGTCCGGTAAACACATTGTCGAAGCGACTGTAATACTCATTGGCCGCCTCAATCTTGGCCTGCCGGTCGGCCGCACTGTTGGCCACGAACGCCACACGGGACAGGGAGAGTGTCAGGTCCCGACCCGCCTCCCCCAATTCATCCTTGCCCCGTTGAAAAGCGTTGACCTGATCAAGCATCAACTGATGATCGCCGGCCAGGGGAGTCGTCTGAATGTGGAAGCCCCGTTTTGTGCAATGGTAGATGCCTTCCGGCGCCAGCACCGCCATCATGATCGGAGGACCGCCGGCGCGCACGGGACGGGGCATGATCGTCAATTTCTCGAAGTTGTAGTATTTGCCGTCCCACGACACTTCCTCCTCGTTCAGAAGAGCGGTGAGAACGTCCAGGGACTCATCAAATTTCTCGCGGCTGATGTCGAGCGGAACACCCAACCGATCCATCTCAAACCCGAAAGCACCCCGTCCGACTCCCAACATAAGGCGGCCCTCGGTGAAAATGTCCGTAACGATCACTTCGCCCGCGTAGGTGCGCATATCGTGCAGCGGCAACACAACGACCGCGGTCATGATATTGATACGCGACGTTGCAGACGCGATCTTCACGGCGAACTGAAGCGGTGCCGGCATCAGCAGAATGTTAATCAGATGATGCTCCGTAATCGATACAGAATCGAAACCGATCCGGTCAGCCAGAACCGCCTGCTCCAGCATGTCGCGATAGAGCTGATCTCCGCCATAGGTCTTGTCGGGATAATATGCCGAGAGCTGAATACTGAATTCCATCTTCTTCACAATCCGGGAATGGGTGGTCCGATTTCAATGGTCGTGAGTTTGACGGAAATTTTTATATCTGGAAATCGAATTTTTCCGTCCTTATAGTTTGAATTTATCAAACCAACTAGCGTTCAAGACCATGAACATATCGGCAATTCAGACATTCCTCGCCGTGGTCCAGTCCGGCAATCTGAACAAGGCAGCAGAACAACTCAATGTCACCCAGTCAACGGTAACAACCCGGCTTGACTCTCTTGAGGACATTCTGGGGCAGAAACTGTTGGTGCGGTCGAGGCGCGGTGCTGAACTGACCAAGGCCGGTTTCGTGTTCCTCAGGCACGCTGAACTTGTAGCGCAAGGGTGGGAACAGGCACGCAAGGCGGTCGGGCTGCCAAAAGGGTTCTCCGGCATGTTCAGCTTTGCCTGTCATTTTGACTTGTGGGACAAGGCAGGGTCTTCGTGGCTTGATGGCGTGCGCCAGGTCCGACCGGGCCTTGCCCTGGAAGCCTGGTCAGGGGATCTGGGCGAAATCAAGCGGTGGCTGCTGAGCGGTCTCATCGATGCAGCACTGGTGCCTGAACCGCTGACCGGCTCGGGCCTTGCTTCCAGGGAGGCCTTCCAGGACCGGCTTGTTCTCGTATCGACCGTACCCCGTGCAGCCCAGTCGTGGGACCCGGCGTATGTCTATGTGGATCTGGGGAGCGAGTACCGCCGCCAGCATTCGCTCGCCTGGCCGGTCGACGAAACGGCCCACATGACGTTTGGCGCCAGCCGCTGGGCACTTGACTATCTTCTGGAGACCGGCGGCTCGGCCTATCTTCCATGGCGGCTCGTCGACACACTGGTTGACAAGGGCCAACTCCATCCAGTCGACGGCGTTCCAGAATTTACCAGAGCCTTGTATCTGACCTGGAGCAAGGCAAGCCTGAACAATTTTCCCTGGATCTGCGAACCTGCCCCTTCCCAGCCGGTTTAGCAGGTGTTTAACTCGGCGTTGCACCGGATAAATTCGCAAAGCAAATTCAGGCAAGGTGCATGACGTCGCGACCAGGAATTCGGATGCAAAAAACCGCCCCTTCTTCAGGACGGCCGTCACAGTCTATCTGCCAGCGATGCGTATTTATGATGTCTTTGACAAAAGACATGCCGATGCCTGACCCTTCGGACAAATGCTTGGGTAGAAGACGGGCGAATTGATTTAGAGAATATGCCTTGATCTGCGCGGTACAAAAAAGCGAAAGGCTCTGATTTCAGATGCAATCATCTCTGGATGGCGGCATCCCTGATGATCATCAAGGGGAGACCTGAGCTATAGACGATTACCGCCGTCGAATTGAATCCGCACTCATAGGCGCCTATGTCGCCGATGCCGCGTCGCTGGGTTTCCACTGGCTCTACGATGCCGGCCGCATAGCTGATCTGGCACACGGCACGCCGGAATTCCGGCCACCCGATCCGGCGGACTTCGAAGGCTTTTCCGGCATCTTCGTTCACCACACGAAACGTAACGGCGATATTTCACAATACGGCGAGCAAATGCGCGTTGCATTGCAATCCCTGCATGCGTGCGGTGGACGGTTTGACGTCGATGACTATCAGACACGGTTCGCGGCAACGTTTGGCTCAGGGGGCTCCTGGTCTGGATACATCGACAAGGCAACCGGGGGAACGCTCGGCAACATTGCCGCCGGGCAACGCGACCCGTCGGGCGCCGATGACGACCAGGCACCGGCCATCGCGAAACTGCCGCCTCTGATTGCAGCAAAGGTTACGGACCCGGCTGCCGTCGATCAGGCGGTAATGGCAACCAATGCCAATAAGGTAGCCGTCGCATGGGCACGATCTGCCGCCGCGTTACTCAAGTCGGCCTTTGAAGGTGCTGAGATCGACGAGGCCCTTGCGGCGGGACTGAGGTCTGCGGACGATTCGGTGGCACAATCCCTGAAAACAGCGATCGAGACCAGCGAGATGGACAGCGTCATCTTTGCCGGGGAAGTCGGAAGAGCCTGTCCGCTACCGCAATCACTCCCGGTCATCTTCCACATCGCGGCAAGGGCCCCGAGTTACCAAGACGCCGTAAGACGCAATATTCTGGCCGGCGGCGACAGTTGCGGGCGCGCGCCCGTGCTCGCTGCCTTGTTTGCAGCGGTTTTCGGTCTGGGACCCAAAGGTGTGCCTTTGGACTGGATCGCGCGGCTCAACGATCTCAAGGCACTCACCGGGGAGATCACCACCTTCTGTAACGCGGTCGGCACCGCATCCGTCAGGAATTCGAAAGCTTGAACGCGCCGGAGAATCAGCCAGACAGACGGAAAGCTGTTGCCCCCGTCAACTCACCACGTGAACCGGTTCGCCGAGCACGTCCATGATCGGCGTCACCCCAAGACCCGGCGCATCGACCGCCCGCATGTAACCACCCTCGACGATCGGACCGCCTTCGGCGATCGCGACCGTGTGGTAGTCATGGAAAGCGGATGACTGGAAGTGGAAGTCTTCCGGGGTCGACTGGGCCAGGTGGGAAATGGCTGCCGTTGCAATCTCCCCGCCCCAGCTGTCCTCGATTGTCATCACGATACCGAACTGGATACACAAGTCCCTGACCAGACGGGCCCGTGTCAGTCCGCCCATGCGGTTGATCTTGAGGTTGATCAGATCCATCGCCCGGTCGTTGTAACCACGCAGAAGTGCACTCAGACCCTCCATGCATTCGTCCAGGATGAACGGCATGTCGGTGTGCTGACGCACTGCCAGGCATTCCTCGTAGCTGAGGCACGGTTGTTCGATGTAAACCGAGATCCCGTGCTCGGCACCAAGGCCCGCAACGGCATCGACAACACGGATGGCGTCGTGCTGCTTCCAACCGGTATTGGCGTCGGCATCCATTACGTCGCCGGGGTTCATGCGCGCGGCCACCTTCTGGAACCGCACGATGTCCGTGTCCGGATTCTCGCCAACCTTCATCTGAAACTGATCGAAACCCAGTTCGTGGTATTCGTCGACCCGGTCGGCCATGACGTCCGGGTCGGTTCGGGAAATCACCTTGAACAGTTTGACCTGGTCCTGGAACTTGCCGCCCAGAAGGTCGTGCACCGGCAGGCCTGTCGCCTTGCCGAGAATGTCCCAGCACGCCACGTCAATGGCGGACTTCACATAAGGATGGCCCTTGAGAGCTATGTCCATCACCGCGTTGATCCGGTCGAGTTGACGCGGGTCCTCGCCAATGAGCGAGGGTGCGATCATGGCGACACCTGCGCGCACGCCTTGCGCATAGGCTGCAAGATAGGACGGCCCCAGCGGACAGCTTTCGCCATAGCCCGAGATTCCCTCGTCGGTTTCCACGATCACAACCGTACTGTCGAAGGCTGAAAAGGACTGCTTGGCCCAGCTGTAGGAGCCTTCTTTCATCGGCAGATCGACCTGATAGACCGAGATCTTTGTTATCTTCATTATTCGAATCCTCTTCAAGTCAATCGGCACGCCAAATGCAGCCGCCGATCCATCGCCATTACAATTATTTCCGCGGCTAAAGTGCAAACCCTCAAGCGGCGTGTCAATTTCCAAATACACTATTTTCAATCGGTTTGGGAATTTGAGATTTCACGGGCAAAGCAATGATGACGCAGCCGGATTTGTAGCCTAATGTGCGCCCCGACCGGTCACCGTATCCGCCAACGATAATCCACGAGACGCCATCCATGTTCGTCGACTTTTTCTATGAACTGAAAAGAGCCAGCATTCCCGTTACGCTGAAAGAGTATCTGACGCTGATGGAGGCGCTCGACCGTAACGTCACCGACCGTCAGGTCGACCAGTTCTATTATCTGTCACGCGCGGCACTGGTCAAAGACGAACGCCATCTCGACCGGTTTGACCAGGTCTTCGGCCATGTCTTCAAAGGGCTGGAACAGGTCGAGGGCGATGAGGCTCATGAAATTCCCGAAGAATGGCTGCGCCGGCTCAACGAAAAATTTCTGACCGACGAAGAAAAGGCCCTGATCGAGTCCCTCGGCGGCTGGGACAAGCTCATGGAGGAACTTCAAAAACGCCTGGAGGAACAGGAAAAACGCCACGAAGGCGGCAGCAAGTGGATTGGAACGGCAGGCACCTCTCCTTTCGGTGCCTATGGCTACAACCCCGAAGGGGTACGGATCGGCCAGAAGGAAGGCCGGCACGGCCGCGCCGTCAAGGTCTGGGACAAACGGGAATACAGGAATCTCGACGACACTGTTGAGCTGGGCACGCGCAACATCAAGGTCGCCTTGAGGCGATTGAGGAAGTTTGCCCGCGAGGGCGCGCCGGAAGAACTCGACCTCGACGACACCATCCGGTCGACCGCCAACAAGGGTTATCTCGACATCAAGCTGGTTCCCGAACGCCGCAACACGGTCAAGGTTCTGCTGTTCTTCGATGTTGGCGGTTCCATGGACGGCCACATCCAGATCTGCGAGGAGCTGTTTTCCGCCGCGCGCACGGAATTCAAGCACATGGAGTATTTCTACTTCCACAATTGCCTCTACGAATTCGTCTGGAGGAACAACCGTCGCCGCCATGCCGAACGCATCGACACCTGGGATGTGCTCCATACCTATCCGTCCGACTACAAGGTCATCTTCGTCGGCGACGCGTCCATGAGCCCCTATGAAATCACCTATCCCGGCGGCAGTGTCGAACACATGAACGGGGAACCGGGCGCGCTTTGGCTTCAGCGTACTCTCGACATCTACGAGAACACGGTCTGGCTGAATCCATCGCCGGAACAGTATTGGGACTACACGCCGTCCACCCAGATGATAAATCAGCTGTTCTCCAACCGCATGTTTCCCCTGACACTGGGCGGCATCGACGATGCCATGCGCGAACTGGTGCGTTAGCGTCGTCTAGCGACTGTTGAGCCCGTTTTGTGTGATTTTGATCCGGACATTTACCGTTCGTTAAGCATACCAACGGGTTCTGGATGAATCCTGGTTGGCGCGCCGGGTACGTTTGCATTTGGCAAAACAATTCCCTGTAGATTTGCGTGTGAATTCAACGCACCAAAGCCGCCGGTCCATGTCCAGAACAACCATTTTGACTCGACAGAACGATGCCAGCGCCGCCTTCGACAGGAGGCCTGGTGCTTCAGTTCCGTTTTCCAGCATGGAAGAGGAAAACGGCAGCCGATCCCCACGTCCATTGCGGCTTGAAGTGATCGACACCGTGGCGGCTATGGACGACTTGGCCGGACCATGGAACAAGCTTTCCACTGACGCGCTGGACGGCCATCTCGTCTTCCAGTCCCACGGTTGGTGCAGTGCCTGGTGGAAGGGGTTTTGCGGATCGGGTGCATCTTGCCACAAGGTTCAATTGCGCATTATCGCTGGGTGGGATCATGATGAACTCGTGATGGTCTGGCCCCTGGCCGTGCAGCGCAGCAAGTTCCTCAACGTATTGACCTGGGCAGGGTCGCCACTTTCTCAGTACGGCGACATCCTGATCCGGCCCGGCCCCCGACAAGACGCCTGGATTGCGCAAGCCTGGTTTCTGATCAGCTCCTGGCCGGACATCGACTACATCAACCTGCGAAAGGTCCGCAACGACAGTCCGGTTCGCGGAATTCTGTCTCGCCAGGCCGTGCCGTTGGGTATCGTTGAAACGGCACCTCTGGTCGACCTTGAATCGTTCGAAGACTGGACGGCCTACCGTGCGCAAATGCGCGGCAAGTCCCGCAAACAACAGGACCGTTTTAGCCGCAACTTGCAAAAACAAGGTAATGTCAGCTTTTCGGTCGTCACAGGCTCAGATGCGGTCCCGCTCATCGACGATGCCATTGCCATGAAACGCGACTGGCTCCACCGTACCGGTCGCATGAGCGACGCAATTTCGGATACCGGTACCGCCGACACCCTGCGCGACCTCGCCGCTGAGGATCATATTAATGCTCAATGCCTGGTCGCGCGGCTTTGCCTGGATGAAAAACCGGTCGCCATCGAGGTCGGTCTGGCATCAAACGGCTATTACTGCTCGTTTCTGGGAACCTACGATCACGGCTCCGGGCACCTGCGCCCCGGCAACGTGGAAATCGAGAAGATGATCCAGTGGACGCTGGAGAACAGGTTTTCCACATTCGATCTGCTGGCGCCCGACGACACCTACAAGCAGCGCTGGGCAAACGGACACGTGACAATCCGGGATTTCGGCGATTCAAACTCGCTTGTCGGCCACCTCTACCTGCACGGCTATCTCCGCTGGCTACGGCCAAACCTGAAACGCGCCTACTACGCCCTTCCCGAGACTTGGCGGCGGTGGCTTCTTGGCGTCACGGGCTCCGGCAGCACCGACCAGAACTGAGCGCGCCAGAACTGACTGCGACTACCTGCGCCCATTCCCTGCCTGCATGGCTGCCATGATATCGCAATCGATTTGTCACCGTGATATAGCTTGCGCCCATGTTCGCGCAGAAACCCCTTGTCAGTCCTTCCTCGGTTACCGGATGGCGTTCCCCGGTCGTCATGCTCATGCTGATGGCCGCCGCCATGCATGTTTCGTTCGCTGTATGGGGTGCACTGCTTAACAACTTCACCATCGAGCGCGGTGAATTCACCGGCGCCGAGATCGGCATGTTGCAATCGATTCGGGAAATTCCCGGTTTCCTGTCGTTTGCCGTCGTGTTTCTGCTTCTGCTCATGCGCGAACAGTTGCTGGCACTTGTATCGTTGTTGCTGTTGGGACTGGGAACCGCTGCCACCGGGTATTTCCCGTCGACCTATGGCCTCTACATCACGACCTTCATAATGTCAGTCGGTTTTCACTACTATGAAACCGTCAACCAGTCCCTGTCGCTGCAATGGCTTTCCAAGTCCGAAGCCCCGAGACAGATGGGCAAGATCATTGCCGTCGGGTCGTTCTCCACCATCGCCGCATATGGCCTGATCTACCTGACCTGGAATTTTCTGGGCATGGAGTACGTCCATGTCTACGCAGTCGGTGGCCTCGTCACGGTGGCGATTGTCGTCTTCCTGCGGTTTGCCTATCCCCGTTTTCGCGAGGAAGTGCCGCAGCGCAAACATCTGTTCCTCCGCAAACGCTACTGGCTCTACTATGCCCTCACCTTCATGAGCGGGGCACGGCGTCAGATTTTTATCGTGTTTGCAGGCTTCATGATGGTTGAGAAGTTCGGCTATTCCGTTACCCAGCTGACAACCCTGTTCCTGGCCAACGCCGTGTTCAACATGATCTTTGCCCCGATGATAGGCGGCATGATCGGCAAATGGGGCGAGCGCCGCGCCCTCACCTTCGAGTATGTCGGTCTGATCCTGGTCTTCGTCACCTACGCCTTTGTCACGAGCCCCTGGCTCGCCGCCGGCCTTTACCTTGTCGACCACGCTTTCTTCGCCCTCGCCATCGCCATCAAGACCTATTTTCAAAAGATCGCCGACCCTGCCGACATTGCGCCCACGGCTGGCGTAGCTTTTTCAATCAACCACATCGCAGCGGTCGGCATTCCGGTGTCCTTCGGTCTGATATGGCTCGGAAACCCTGCGGCCGTCTTCCTGATGGGCGCCGGCATGGCGTTCGTTTCACTGATCCTGGCGCGCCTGATCCCGAACACTCCCGAACCCGGCCAGGAGTTCATCTGGAGCCGCCGGCCCTACGCCGTGCCATCCCCGGCCTCGGACTGACGTCAAACCCTCCCCATTTGCGCAATCAATGACAGCAATGAGTATGGAAAGCCGACCGTACAATTTCGTCGGCGCGAGTTGTGATAGTGTCACCTCGTCATGATTGAAGGGAAAAAGACCAAACTGCGCATGCTGGTCCGCGATGACCTGGAGGCGTATTGCGCGCTCATAAACGATGTCAACGCGCCCGGCGGCTCTCCTAACGGTTCAGAGCGGGTGCTCCTCGATCACGACCTTGTCGGGATAGAACGCGATCAGTCCCTTGATCTCTTGTGAAAAGTCGAGCGGTTCCTCGTAGGACCAGGCAAGATCAGACGGCTCGTCTTGTCCATTCGCCAGACCAAAATAACTTGCATCGCCTTTCAGTGGGCAGAACGTTGATTTGTTCTGTCTGGTGAGCGGCACTGTAACGTCATCCAGGGGCAAATAAACCACCGGATCGTAAAGCGTCTTGCCGGCTTCCATCAACCGAACGGCCTTCGTCGTACTCGCCAGCGTCGGGCCACCAGGCAACTTAACGACGATGCGTCTGCTGATGGGCTTGAGCACCATGAAGTGGTTTGGCGCATCGGGTCTTCTGATCGCATTTTCCATTCTCACTCTCCTGACATGTTGGACGCCCCGGCCCAAGAGGCAATCGCGTTATGCGGATCCTATCAAGTTTTAAGCCTCGCAACATTCCCCATAGGCAGTAAGGCCCTGCGCGCGGCCGGAACGACAGGTGCGCAGAAAACTTGAGTCAACTGTGACTGAAATCACATTGAGGCTGATGCGTCATTCTTATCTCAGATTTGTCGATAAACGACAGGTAACAGACCTGGCAATCTTGAGGAGCAACGCGGTCATGAGCGATCACCATTACGACAGAATTCCCGAAGGCATTGTGCCCACAGCCTACGATGTTGTGGAGCAGAGCAATCAATCGCTCGGGCTCAGGATCTACAACCAGGCCCAGTCACTGGGCAACCTTGAAGTTGCCGTCGCCAAACTTGCCGCTGCCACGGCCATCGACAGTTCCGAGAGAACGCGGAAAATGCATGCGGTCGTTGGCGCCATGCACAATGTCGGCGAGGCGATCGATGTCGCACAGCAGTATCTCGACCTCAAGGATATCGCCGAAGCGGTCGCCCCTGCCTATCACCTGCACAGCCAGGCCCCGTTCGTCGAGCGGCTTCAAACGTGGCCGCGCGGTTACGTCGGTGATTTTGAAACCATCGAAATACTGATGGAAGGGCGTTCTTCGCTTGATGAGAGTCACCCTGCATACTGGATTGACTGGTTTGCACTCAACATGCCGGTCGCCTGCCAGCATCGCAACAAACTGGCCTTTCAGAGTGCTGAAATCAGACGTGATCTGCCTGACACCGCCAGTGTTCTGAGCGTCGGGTGCGGCGGTGGTCGCGATCTGGCTACACTGGCGGATTTCAAAGGTTCTTCGCTTTCATTCTGTCTCATCGATATCGAAGAAGACGCACTAAATCTGGCAAGCGATCGCCTGGAGTGGGCCGCCGATGTCGAGGTCATTTGCGGCGATGCCGTCCGAGCTCTTCGAAAAATGGACACGCAATTTGACCGTATCGTCTTTGGCGGCTTGTTCGACTATCTCAGCGACAAGACAATCATCCTTCTCTTGAAACTTGCGCGAACAAGACTCCTGAAGAAGGGCGGGCGTATCGTCTTCACAAACCTGTCCACGAACAATCCCTTTGCCGTTTGGCTGGAGAACATGGCGGCCTGGAAAATGATCTATCGAGATGCCAACGCATTGGCACTGCTGGCGAAGAAAGCCGGTATCAGGGACGGTGAATTGTCGATCGAATTCGACCCGACAGGTCTGTCCCAACTGTGTGTTGTCGAAGAGCGTTAAGGGGACCAAGCCCGGGGGCTGTCTCCGGGGGTGGATGAAGTCGAGTACCACCCCCGGGGCACATCATGTGGATCCGGCCTGTCCCTGCAACCATTCGAGCACCCGCTCTTCCGACGCATTGAGCGTCGGCGATTGTGCCCAGACGATAAAGAACCCCGCCTCTTCCTTGTAAGAGCAATCCAGGACCCGTGTCAGCAATCCCTGGTCGATGAGGTTTGCGACCACATGCCGCCAACCCATGGCGATCCCCTCCCCGGCAATGGCTGTTTGAAGAACCAGCGCATAGTCATTCAACCTCAATCCCAGACCCTGATCTTCGTAGACAACGCCCTGGCCCGAAAACCAGTTCGACCATGTAGGCCGGGGCCGAAAGGGTTCTTCAAGGTGGATGAGATCCATGCCGACCAGATCAGCCGGTGATTTGGGCTTCACGACATCTGCGAGAAACGCCGGGCTGCAACCGGGAAAAATTTCTTCTGCCGCCAGCAGAAAGGAATGAAAACCCGGCCACGATCCATCGCCCCGCCGGATGGCCAGCGACACCCCCTCTTCTCCCGGTTCGACGTCTTTCTCCGCTGTCTGAAGCCGGATGTCGATGTCATGCGTGGTCTTCTTGAAGACCGCCAGTCTCGGCACCATCCAGTAATGGGCAAAGGCGGATGAGCACGATATTGTCACTGTAGTCTCGTGCGGCTGTGCCGCCACCCGTTCCGCCGATTGCAGGATATGCATTAATCCAAATGATACGTCCTGATAGAACCGTTCGCCCGCCGCCGTCAGGGCAATCGACCGGTGCCCGCGGGTGAACAACTGGGTTCCCAAGGCCTGTTCGATGCGTTTAACTGACAAGCTGATTGCCGGTTGCGAGACGTTGAGCTCAACCGCAGCCTTTGTGAACGACTGATGGCGGGCCGCTGCCTCAAAAGCGAAAAGAGCGGTCGGTGACTGGATCTTGCGGTAGAGTCTTCGCATAAGTTCATTTTATGCAGAGACCAACATTTTTCAATCGTCACAATCAGCAATTTTGCGCGTAACAAGAACCACGCTGATCATCAGGGGTCGCACCATGGAACGCACCAAACCCAGAAGACGCAATCGCGAAACCCGGGGCACGCGCAAAGCCCAGCCGGCACCCGCCTACATCACGCGCACCATACCCTATTACGAATTTCTGAGTGAAGAAGGGCTTGTCAAACTGGAGGACCAGGCGGACTGGTTGATCCAGGAGATCGGCCTGGAATTCCGCGAAGACCCGTTCGCCCTCGACATCTGGCGCAAGGCGGGTGCAGACGTCAAGGACACCCGGGTACGACTGCCCGGGGGCATGGCCCGGGACCTCTGCAAGACCGCCCCGGCCAAGTTCACACAACATGCCCGCAACCCGGCACGGTCAGTCGAGATTGGCGGCAACAGCGCCGTGTTCGCGCCGGTCTACGGGCCCCCCTTTATCAGATGTCTCGAAAAGGGCCGCCGTTATGGATCGATGGACGACCTCGAAAACCTGGTCAAACTGACCTACATGCTGCCGTCCCTTCACCATTCGGGCCTGGTGATCTGCGAGCCTTGTGACGTGCCGGTCAACAAGCGCCATTTCGACATGCTGTACCTGCACATGCGCTTTTCCGACAAACCGCATCTGGGCGCGATCACGGAAAAGAGCCGCGCTGAAGACTCGGTCGCCATGGCCCGGATTCTCCACGGCGAAGACTTCGTCGCCGAGAACTGCGTCATCATGGGCAATGTCAACACCAACTCGCCGCTGCTGGTCGACAAGGTCGTGACCGAGGCTATCCGCACTTACTCAGGAGCCGGCCAGGGCATGATCGTCGCCCCGTTCATCCTGGGGGGCGCCATGGGGCCTGTCACAACGGCCGCATCGATCGCCCAGGCCTTTGCGGAAGCCATGATGTGTTGTGCCTTTTCCCAGCTCGTGAAGCCCGGCTCCCCTTTCATTCTCGGCAACTTCCTGTCCTCCATGAGCCTGAAAAGCGGGGCGCCCACATTCGGCATGCCCGAGCCGGTATCGTCCAACTACATCATCGGCCAGTTGGCACGCCGCCTGGGAATTCCGCTGCGCTGCGGCGGATCGCTAACCGCATCCAAGGTCGCCGATGCCCAGGCTGCTTACGAGAGCGCCGACAGCATGCACTCCACTGCCCTGGGCGGCGCACATTTCGTGCTTCATGCGGCCGGCTGGCTCGAAGGCGGGCTTTCGACCGGATACGAAAAACTGATCCTCGATGCCGACAGGCTCGGCGCCTACCAGAAATTGCTGTCCGGCATGCCTGAAGACGACAACGCATTTGCCCGAGACGCTTATCGCGAAGTCGAGCCCTCCGGTCATTTCCTCGGTTGCGCGCACACCATGGCGAATTACGAGACCGCCTATTACGACGCCCAGATGTCGGACTCCGAAAGTTTCGAGCAATGGTCGGAGCGCGGTGAGAAAGATGCGCAGACACGCGCATTCGAGCGCTGGAATGCCATGCTCACGCAATACGAAGCCCCTCCGATTGGTCCCGCCACAGACGAGGCGCTCAAGGATTATGTGGCGCGGCGCAAGAACGAAATGAAGGACGCCTGGTATTAGCCCCACAGGCAGGCCTACCGGATTGTCAAAGGAGAATTCCCCATGCAAAGCCATGCAAAGGTCGTGATCATCGGCGGCGGCGTTGTCGGCTGCTCGATTCTGTTCCACCTCGCCAAGTTCGGCTGGAAGGATGTGGTCCTTCTGGAGCGCAACGAATTGACGTCCGGTTCGTCCTGGCATGCAGCCGGACAGATTCACACCATCAGTTCCGATCCCAACATTTCCCGCCTGCAGGGCTACACCATCAACCTCTACAAGGAGATCGAGGAGACCTCCGGGCATTCCTGCGGCATGCACAGTACCGGCGGGTTCTATCTCGCTTCCAACGAGGACTGGCACGACTATCTCAAGCGTGAAAGGTCCAAGGCCCGCTACATGGGGCTCGACCAGGAATTCATTTCCATTGAAGAAGCCGCCCGCCGTCATCCGCTGATCGACCCGTCACGCTACATCGCCGCCCTGTGGGACCCGCTCGATGGTGATGTCGATCCGTCCGGCGTGACTTACGCCTACGCCAAGTCCGCAAAACACCATGGAGCGGCCTATCACACCCACACACCCGTGCTGGAAACCAACCAGAAGCCCGACGGCACCTGGGACGTGGTCACCAGGGACGGCACGATCAATGCCGAGATGATCGTCAATGCCGGCGGCCTCTGGGCCCGCGAGGTCGGCCACCTTGCCGGCATCCACCTGCCCGTCCAGCCGATGGAACATCATTACCTGATCACCGAGGCGATCCCCGAGGTCGTCGAGCGCGGTATGGACAACCGCCTGCCCGCCGGCATCGACTATGAAGGCAACATATACTTCCGCCAGGAACGCCAGGGCATGCTGCTCGGCACCTACGAGCCATCGTCGACACCGTGGAAGGTTGGTGGCACGCCGCAGGATTTCGGCCACGAACTGCTGGCGCCGGACCTGGACCGGATTGCAGAGCGGCTCGAACTGGGCTTCGAGCGTATCCCGGCTCTTGGACGCGCCGGCATCAAGGACATGATCAACGGTCCCTTCACCTTCGGCCCGGACGGCAACCCGATGATCGGCCCCGTGCCCGGCATGACCAATTACTGGGTGGCGGTCGGCGTCATGGCCGGCTTCTGCCAGGCCGGCGGGGTCGGGCTGTGCATGGCCGAATGGATGATGGACGGCGAGCCCTCGATCGACGTTTGGGCCATGGATGTGGCGCGGTTTGGTGAATTCGCCTCGCCTGAGTACGGCACGATCAAATCGTCGGAGAACTATGAACGGCGTTTCGTGATGACCTTTCCCAACGAAACCCTGCCCAAGGGCCGGCGTCAGAAGACAACAGCCCTTTATGACCGCCTTGTCTCGAGAGGCGCTGTGATGGGAGACGGGTTCGGCCTGGAGGTCCCGCTCTGGTACGCAAACGGCCCCGACGACGCCTTTGAGGAACCGACCTTCAAGAGATCCCGTGCCCATGACTATGTGGCCGCCGAAGTGAAGGCGGTACGCGAGGCTGTTGGGGTTACGGAGATTGCAAATTTTGCCAAGCACGAGTTTTCCGGCCCCAGCGCGCGGCCGTTTCTCGATTACATCCTGGCCGGGCGCATTCCCAAGCAGGGCCGCCTTTCCCTGACGCCATTGCTGACTCAAAGCGGGAAACTCTACGGCGACATGACGGTTGCCTGTCTGGAGGAAGAGAAGTTCATGCTGCTCGGGTCAGGTGCTGTTCAGGAAATGCATCGGCGTTGGTTCGAGAAACACATGCCGTCGTCGGGCATCACCTACCGGAACCGATCCGATGAGTTTCATGGTCTGGCGATTTCCGGTCCCAATGCACGGGAACTGCTGTCCAGGATCTGCCGCGACGATGTAAGCGCCGAAGCCTTCAGGTTCCGGGACATCCGTCAGACCTTTGTTGCAGGCGTTCCGGCAATCCTCGCCCGGGTCTCATTCTCCGGGGAACTGGGTTATG
>JAJFHC010000134.1 GCA_021775835.1 Hyphomicrobiales bacterium
GTGTCAGGTTCGGTGTGAGATCCCATTCACCCCAGGCGTGACGCAGACGGAAGCTCGTGGTCGTGCCGAACGGGCTACCTTCGAAGTCACCTTCGATCAGGGTACGGATCTGGCCGACAGCCGTGTCGCTGCGCGAACGGACGCGGAAACGAGACTGGTAAGCGTGAGCCTGGAAGTTCTCGTCATCGCCACCACCGATTGCAACACTGCCAACAGAGTTCGACCGACCCTGGTTGCTGTGTGTGTCATAGATGAAGTCAGCTTTGACGTAACCGCTGACGGAAACTTCCATCACAGGAGCAGGAAGGTCGGCAGTCGGTGTGATCGCCACAGTAAACCCACGATCTTCTTCGAACTGTGAGTTGACCGGTCCATCATAGGTCTCGAGAGAACCACGACGGAAAGTCATGTAGCTCGCACCTTCGGGAGCACCAGCAGACGTCGCAGGTGCAGTAGTTTCGATCGAGTTTACACGTGATTGAAGAGCTTCCAGTTGAGCCTTAAGGGCAGAAAGTTCGTCAGCCTGTGCTGTAGTGGCCATAGCGCCTAACGCTACGCCACCGAGCAAAGCCCGGCGAAACCATTTTTCAGTTGAAGTCATTTTGCTTTTCTCCGTTGAAATCAATAGCATTGATTCGGTCACTACCTCCTCCAGATCAACCAAACTACTGACAGGAGGCATCTGCACGATCTGTATCGTACATTCACATTACTCTTGAATTCCGATGCCCGCGTCAACAGGTGCGGGAGGGAGCGATGCGAGAAAGTTTCAGGATGTGTTGGAATTATCACACTTCTTGTCGTGACTTGTTTCAAGCAGCACAGAACGGATTGCGGTGTGTGCTGCCGACACCGCGTAATAAGTAGGCGAGCTTGTGATGTTGCTGTGATGGTTTGTGAATCAAAAGATGTTGTGTAACGCAAACATAAATAATCATAAGTTTATAATAATAATGTTCATGTTAATAGTTAGTAAGCTTTCTATAAAACTTAATAATTAGTTTTTCTTTCATTTTATCTGTGCACGGACGTATCTGTTATATTGAATATATTGTGTGGTTTATTCCGCTTTTTGCTTGGTGTTAAATGACAATAACGATTTCGTGATCTTTAGAGAGCGGAGCGTGATCAAGGTGTCATTCCCGAGATTACAGAAGGACTGATTCGCTGAATACTCTCCGGCGCCGATGGGTAAACGCCTCAAAAACTGTTGCGATTATGAAACACATAGATCAATTCTGCTCGCCTGCCGGTGGTTTACGAAGGGGCCGTTTCGCCTCCCTTGTTCCTGCGAATTCGTGCGGTTCAGTCATCTGTATGGCTCATCTCAATGGCGGAGGGGACAGCATATGTGACGAAGACGAACTGCTTTGCGTATAGTATGTGTGTCTTTGCATCTCAAACGACATGGCCAGGGAGAAGGAAGCCGGGATGATTTCGCCATTTCGTTGGCTTTGGGGCCTCTTGCCTTTGTTGGTACTAGGTTTTGCTCTAACGATTTTCAAACTCCCTTCAATTGAACGAGAGCTGGAGCGTTCAATCAGCCAAGTTGACGCGCCACAGTGGGCACAACTGAGTATTGCAGGGCGAGATGTTGTGTTGGCTGGATACGCACCGACCGTCAAAGCAAAGGACCAGTTGCTCAGGCGGATCGGCGGTGTGCCTGGGATCCGGCGTATAGAGTCACGAATGAGTGTGAAGGTCCCGGCATCTCCATTTGTGACGGTATTTCGGAAGACACCTGGGATGCTCCTCGTGTCAGGAAGCATTGACGAAGAAGCGGACCGGCAACGGGTTGAAACCGGTTTTGCAACGAGTGACCTCGCCATTGATACCAATCTGATGGTCCGGTCTGGTGCGCCGCGGCGCTGGCGGCAAGCGGTCGGACACGCCATTTCGGCACTGATGCGGATTGATGTCGGGTCGGTGTATGTTATTGACGATCTTGTGTTTATCGATGCGACAACGAGTGCTTCCGCGATGCCAGGACTGTCGGCACATCTCGAGAAATCTGCTCCCGCGGGTGTCCGTGTTGTTGTCAACTTGACGGCAAATACCAGGCAGGACCCAATTTGGTCGGTTGTGATAGACAAAGACTCTGTAGTGCTCTCCGGCGAGGTTGCGGATCCGGCATCTCGAGAATCTCTTTTTAAGCGTGCCCGCGACGCGTTTGATGACAGAACTGTAATCGACCGGACAATGCCCAACAGACGCGTGCCACGTCACTGGCATCTCGTGGCGCGGGCATTGCTCCAACAATCCTCGCGACTTCTGTCGGGCAGTCTAAGGCTGGAAGGGCGGCAGGCGACGATCAGCGGGCGGGTGTTGACGCCGGTGACTTCGCATGACATTGCCGCTTCGCTATCGAGGTCGATGCCTGAGGGTTATGTCCTGAACACATCCATAGACGTTGCAACTCCGGGTACACCCATTACCAATTCTGCCTGCCAGCAGAACATCGATGAAGTTCTCACAAGGCGGCAGATAAAATTTGCTCCGGGGGGCTCGGAGATATCCTCGGGGAGCCTTAGGACACTCGACAGGATCTTCAACGCACTTTTCCGGTGCAGCTCGGCGGCTATTGAGATCCGGGGACATTCAGATGCTTCAGGACCAGAACCCGAGTTGATGGTGTTGTCCCTGCGAAGAGCTCGGGCCGTGTTGCGCTATTTGTCCGGTGCTGGCATTGATCAAGAACGCATGGTCGCCGTCGGGCTCGGTTCCAGCGAACCGGTTGCAACAAACCGGACGATGCAGGGCCGTTCCAGGAACCGCCGAATTGAACTGAAAATTGCGACGGGAGAGTGAGAGTGGACGATCCGGCATATTGGCTCAATTTCAGAAACCTGGAATTTGTAGCATGGGAACTGGCGCCATATCTCGTGTTGGCAACGCTGATCGGCGGTGTGACCGGGTGGATGTCGAATACTGACGACACTGAGGAAAAACCGTGATGGCCCGGAACTGACATCGGAATATGCTATGAGCCATCTCACGCTTGAAATGGGGGTTTTGCTCGTAGCGGCTTTCTTCGTTGGCTGCCTGGGCGGCGCCATTGCCAAGAGCGTGTTCCGAAATCTGGCGGCCGCCAAGGTGCCGATTGAACGCAAAGTCGTTGGCGAGAGAAACGTGGCTTTGGCGGAACAGGAAAGCCCGGACTTGGAGGATCGCCCTGATGGTCTGTCTGGTCCCCGCCACGACCGTGCCGACGATCTCAAGAGAATCAACGGCATTGGCCCTCGCATTGAAGCCCTGCTAAATGATCTGGGCATCTACCATTTTGATCAGATCGCCCGGTGGAGCGACGAAAATGTCGAATGGGTTGACGCAAACCTGAATTTCTTCGGTCGTGTCAACAGGGAGGCATGGATTCAGCAAGCTGAAGACCTGGCCACCGGAACCGCCCACACTTTGGACTCGAAAAACGATACAAAGTGAAACACGTCGCTAATGAGACTGTGCAGCTTTCTCGAGGTGCTGGCGAATAGCGCGGATTGCCCTGGATTCGGTCAAGAACGGAGCGTGTCCTCGGTCGACGATAGTTACGGCATTCAACGCGGGGTGAGCCTCGCCCATCCGTTCCACGGTCTGTTGTGAAAGGATATCCGTGTTTTCGCCACGAATGACAAGCACCGGTATCCCTGCAAGGGCTTTGAACTGCGGCCACATTTCAGGAACACTTGGTTTTGAGTTCATGGGGTTTGCAGAGAAAATCTTTCTCAGGCCGGGATCATAATCGATCTTGGGGTGACCATCGACGTCGCGATAAAGCTGATGAGCAAACGCCGCCCACTGTGTGTCGTCAAGGTCTTTGAAGGCCCCTTCGTTTGTCGTCTTTGTAATATAGACGGCGTCCTTCCAGTCCTTGGGGCTGGGCGAATGGGTTATGTGGCCTGTGATGCGCAGAAGACCCTTGGCTTCTATCTTCGGCCCAATATCATTGAGGACCACAGAATTGAGGGCGCCTGGCCGGATGGTGGCCAGAAGCATGGCGATGATACCGCCGCGGGAGGTTCCGATAACATCTGCATGGGAGACAGCGAGGGCGTCAAACATCGCGACGACATCAAGGGCTTCTATGAAGGGCGTGTAGTTCTTGTGATCCTTGTCGTACTCAGACTGCCCGCGGCCGCGGTAGTCGCATGTGATGACGCGCCGGTCGTGACAAAGTTCAACGGCGAGGTCATGAAAATCCCTGACGTTACGCGTCAGCCCGGGTAAACACACGACAGGCACACCAGCCAGCTTCCTGGAACCATACTCGCGGGCATGAAGTCTGAGACCGTCATGAGTTGTGTAGTAGATATCTCGCCAGGGTCTGTCGTCCTCAGCGTCGGCCGACTGGGTTTGAACCTGTTGAAGCATTTTATGTATACTCACTGACCGACCCTGATGATCGGCAAAATCGAACTTTCGACAACTGATTGAGCTTGTTAGGTCAATTGTTGCAGGAAATCAAAACTTCGATCGTCTTATTCTTGTTGTCGGCGCATTGGGTGCCGGTCACTGCTGGAGCCACGCCTCCCAAATGTAGATCGCTGACCAGTGTCCGTTTGTTGTTCGAGGCAAACAGACTGCGATAGACCTGAACATTCTGCATGACCTTTTGTACGTATAGCCTGGTCTCACGAAACGGTATGGCTTCCACCCAGTCGATCGGATCGATTTGCCCCTTGCGCGGATCGCCAAACCGTTCTGACCATTGAATTGCACGTCGGGGACCGGCGTTGTACGCGACCATCGTCATTATGTAGGAGCCGTTGAACACCGTAATCAGGTCGCGCAGATGGGTCGCACCCAGCGTAACATTGAAAGACGGATCATGGGTCAGTTTAGAGAGGCTGTAACGCTGGCCATGCTGCCGGGCGATCAGTTTTCCGGTTGCCGGCATGATCTGCATCAAGCCGCGGGCGCCGACGCGACTCTTCGCTTTTGGATTGAATTCACTCTCCTGACGGGCCAGGCCATACAACAACGGGGCCTCAATCGCCTTGTTCAGTTGCCTGTACTTGGGCACCAGTGTGGTCGGGTAGAGAAAAGCGCCCAGCGACTGACCAAAGCGGTCCGCCACCCTGGCTACTCTCAATGACAAATGGGGCACGCCAAGAGTCCAGGTTGCTTCAGCGAGGGCCAGACGTTCGTCACGGGTCTTGAGGTGATATGACAATGCGCCGATAAATGTCGCTGTCAGCTGTTTCTCGCCGGCCTTGGAGAGGAGACGGGCGGCTTTCATGGCGTCCAGGGAATTCAGTTTCGTACGGGCTGCTTCAGACGCTTTCGGCTTGGTCGACAGCCCGTTCGCCACCTGCGGCAGGTTGAGGTTATCGCGCGCCAATTGGCCGTAGTATGTGCGCGACAGTTGGGCGGCTGCTTCATAATGGGCTTTTGCTTCACCAGGATTCGACAACGCGTCGTTCGCGCGTCCAAGCCAGTACTCGGCCTGCGCCACGGTGCGGGGCAATGTTGCGTCACTCCGCAGCTTCTTGAAATGTCTCAGGGCTGTCTTCGCATCCTTGAGAAATGACAGTGCAATCCAGCCCGACATGAATTGTGCCTGGGCGAAGCCCTTGCCGGGCTTCAGATCATGATTGCTGACAAGCTTGTAGGCCAATTTGTGCTGGCTGGTCTTACCTCGTTCCAGCAACAGCCGGGTAACGGCCTCGCGTTCTACCCAGACGGCTTCCGGATTGAGGTGCTTTCCGGAACTGGATACCAGCAACTCCCGTGCTCTTTTGTACCCCTTGTAGCCCTTTTTCTTGCGGTGCCATCTTGCTCTGGCATAGGTGAGGGCAGGGTGAGACCTCAGGTTTTTGGAGACCCGTTCGAATTGCCTTGCCGCACGCCGGGTGCGTCTGTGAAATGCGACGGCTGACTTTGCCATGGTCTGATAGGATTTTGGCAGGTATTTGGACGCCCGCAGGGCCGCTCGGGTGTTTCGCGCGTAGATCATCCAGGACAGTCTGTGCCGGCGGTCCTTGTCCCGGATCAAATGGCCCATTTGCTTATGAAGATTTTTTTCGGCACTGGCGTTGAGGTTGCCCTTACGCCACGCCTCGCGGATCCATTCAGTGGCTTTTTTCTTATCGCCTTGGGCGAAGTATGCCCGCGCAAGAGCCGCCTGGCCAAGACCACTTTGAGGTGGGAATGCCTTGAAATGAGCAATGATCTCGGCTGAAGACTTCGGGTTCAGATAAAGCGCCAGTTCTGAACGTTTTCTGACTGTCGAAAGCCTAGGCCAGTCCGGATTGGACTTCATGAAAGACACGATCCTGTCAAAGCCGGCCTTTGCCGTATCGCTCTGGACATAGGTCCATTCGATGATCTTCCTGGCCGCGGGGTCGCCGGTGCGCTTTACCTGACCAAAGGCCTGGTCGAATTTACCCTTGCGCGCCAGATTGAGGGCGATATGTAGGTTGCTCGGTTGTTTTTTCTTGGACGACTTGCTTTTCGCATCCACGTTTACCACCGGCAAACGGGTCTCCGGTTTTGCCGAAGACGAGTTTTCCGAAGACAGCGTCCAGGCCGACGTCAGAGAGGCATGGGCCAGCCCAACCGCAAGCGAAGAGGCTACCACAGCTACAGATAAGACAAGCACTCGCGGTCTAGAAGTTATGGCCGACCTGAGGCGCAAATAAGATGTCTGGGCGCGATGATCTATCATGCTTTTGGAGAATACCTTGTCCCGATTGATTCGACGATGCTTAACATGTCCACTATTTAGACAACGAAACGTTACAAACGTTTATACATCGCTATGACGACTCAATGTTTCAACCGTCAGCGGCAATCAAAACCCCGATTGAGGAGATTTTATGTCACGACTAGACAGTTTCATTCGACGCCTGATGGCCCAGAGGACCTGTTTGAACCATGCGGCAGAGCAGATATCGGGGATCCCCGGGGTGATTTTTGAACTCGGCCTTGGGAACGGACGCACCTATGATCATCTTCGTGATGTCCTTCCCAATCGTGAAATCTTCGTGTTCGACAGGCAGGTTGCGGCTCATCCGGACTGTATTCCCGATGACGATCATATGATCGTCGGTGATTTCTCAGACACGCTCCCAGCCACGATCGAACGGTTCGAGGGGCAGTGCGCACTGGTTCATGCGGACATCGGCACAGGTGTTGCCGAAAGAAATGCAAGCATGGCCCGTTACCTGGGATCCATACTGGGACCGACAATGGCGCCAGGCGGTTTGATTCTGAGCGATCAAGAGATCGCCATACCGGGTTTTTCCCTTGGTATCCTGCCGGAAGATGTTCCCGACGGCCGCTATTACCTGCTTTGCAATGGGCAGGAGGGCGATTAACGTCATCTGCAGATTGTTGCGCCGACACCGCCTGCTACACTTGCTGTAGGGGCATTATGCGGTTATTTTCCGCCCCCGTAATCCGCTATGGTTGCGTAATGACTGAAGCCGATGGCGCCGGGCCCTTGGTAATGAGTGAAGGATAGTGTCATGTTCAAGGGATCGATTCCTGCCCTAATCACACCAATGCGTGACGGAGCAGTGGACGAGGAAGCCTTTCGATCACTGGTGGACTGGCACATTAAACAAGGCAGTCACGGACTCGTTCCCGTCGGCACAACGGGTGAATCACCGACACTGTCTCATGTCGAGCATAAACGCGTGGTCGAAATCTGCGTCGAAGTCTCCGCCGGTCGTGTACCTGTTATTGCGGGCACAGGGTCGAACAATACCGCCGAGGCGATTGATCTCACCCAGCATGCGGCATCGGTTGGCGTCGATGGTGTGCTGGTCGTCACGCCTTACTACAACAAGCCGACCCAAGAAGGCCTTTATCAGCACTACAAGGCGATCCATGATTGTGCGGATGTGCCGATCATCATCTACAATATTCCGCCGCGCAGTGTGGTGGACATGTCGGTGGAGACTATGGCTCGCCTGTTCAAGCTTCCCAATATCGTCGGTGTCAAGGATGCGACGGCCGATCTGGCCCGTGTCAGTAAACAACGCCACACCATGGGCCCTGATTTTATTCAACTTTCCGGCGAAGACGCGACCGCGCTCGCGCTCATGGCTCATGGCGGACACGGTTGTATTTCGGTGACGGCGAATGTGGCGCCTGCATTGTGTTCGGAGTTCCAGAATGCCTGCATGGCAGGCGATTTTGGCTCTGCCCTGAAAATTCAGGACCGGCTCATGCCGCTTCATGAGGCGCTGTTCGTCGAAGCAAGCCCCGGTCCCGTGAAATACGCTGCCAGCGTGCTGGGGTTGTGTTCGTCGGAGGCCCGCCTGCCCATGGTGCCTGTGGCTGAAGCCACGCGCGTCAAAGTCGATGCAGCGCTGGTTCACGCCGGGCTTACGAACGGATAAGTCAAATGTCGTCGAAAAGCGGTGGCGCCAAGCGTGCCCGTCAGGAGGCGGGACGCCTTGTGGTCTGCGACAACCGCAAGGCACGCTACAATTATGCCATTGAAGAGGTATTCGAAGCCGGCATTCAGTTGTTCGGCACTGAGGTCAAGGCGTTGCGTGAAGGCAAAGCGAGCCTTAATGACGCCTACGCCTCTGACGAAAAGGGCGAACTCTTCCTGATCAACGCCTACATCCCTGAATACGAACAGGCCGGCCGCTTCAACCATGCCTCGCGCCGTCCGCGTAAACTGCTCATGCACCGGCGAGAAATCGACAGGCTTTCTGGCAGCATCCAGCGCGATGGGCTGACACTGGTGCCGCTGAAATTGTTCTTCAATGACAGAGGTCTTGCCAAGGTTGAACTGGCACTGGCGCGCGGCAAGAAGAATTACGATAAACGCCAGACCGAGAAAGACCGGTCCTGGTCGCGTGAAAAATCGAGACTTCTGCGGGAGAA
>JAJFHC010000135.1 GCA_021775835.1 Hyphomicrobiales bacterium
GTGACCGATGCAATGTACGCAGGACGATTGGGCGCACCGGCCGGCCTGCAGGTCGTCAGACTTGAAACCGGCGCCCTGGCGGCAACCCTGAATCAGTGGCCGGTTGACGGGCACGGCGATTTCAGGTCCTGGCAGGCCAAGGGAGGAACACTTGAGATCGCAAAGCTCGCCGCAAAAATCGACGGGCGCGAAACCGATGCCGCCGGCACATTGAAACTCGACGACAAGGGCCGCCTCAACGGCCGGCTTGACGCTGCCGTCAATGACATTGCGACGCTGTTTGGCGATCTTGTGTCCGCCGGCGCACTCAAGCCCGATCAGGCCAAACTCGCCTCCGCAGCCATCGGACTGCTTTCGAAACAAACCGACGAAGCCCGGCCCGGCTGGACCGCAGTGCCGCTGATCCTTTCAAAGGGCCGCGTCTACATCGGACCGTTCAAACTTACGCGCCTGAAACCGTTTTTCTAGGCCCCGGCATGACCCGACAATGGCCTTCGTCCCTGTTTGTTCTGCTGGGGAGCGCTATTCTCACTTTCGCCCTGGGCTCGGTCCATGCCTTCTCTGTCTTTTTGGCACCTCTTGAACAGGCGTTTTCCGAATCGCGCGCGGCAGTCAGTCTGACCTATTCCATTGCCCTTGTCAGTCTGACGTTCATGGTTCTTGTCGGGCACAGGATCTACAATCTGGCACCGGCCTGGGGTATTACCCTCTTTGCGACCCTGCTGGCCGCGGGCGGGAGTGCTATCTGTATTCTGGTTCCGTCTCTGGTCTCCTTCTGGATCGGTTATGGCATTCTGTTTGGCGCCGCCAACGGCATCGGCTACGGATTTGCCATCCAGATCTCCGCACAGGCTTTTCCGAAAAGGAGTGGTTTGGCCATCGGCATCGTCACGGCCTCCTATGCCCTGGGTGCCTCGCTCTTTCCCAAAATCTTCAGCACGGCCCTCGCCGATGGCGGTCTCTCCAGCGGGATGCTGGCCCTGTTGGTCGCCGTCATCCTCGCCGGTGCCACATCTTCGGTGCTGATCTGGTTCGCCGGCGCACGTTTCCAGACATCCGGTCCGGAGGGTTCTCCAGGCAAGGCTGTTCCGGGCCTGCATCTGCAACGGGTGTTATGGTTCGGGTATGGTGCCGGTGCTGCGGCCGGTCTCATGATCATTGGACATGCTGCCGGCATCGTCAGGTCACTCGGGTTCAGCGAAAGTCAGGCAATCCTGGGAACATCCTTGATCGGCCTGGGTAATATGTTCGGCGGCATTTGCGCCGGGCCCCTGTCCGACCGGATCGCTGCAAAACGGCTTCTGATCGTTCTACCTCTGACGACGGCAGTATGCCTGTGGCTGACGCCAACATTGAGCGGCTTCCCGATCATCGTTCTTTGTCTGGCGACAATCGGATTCTGCTACGGGGCGTTGATCGTCGTTTATCCCGCCGCCATCGTCCAGTATTTCGGAATCGCCGATGCTCCGCAAATCTATGGTCGCGTGTTCACGGCCTGGGGGTTGGCAGGCCTTGCCGCCCCCTGGTTCGCTGGCGCCCTCTACACCTGGCTGGGCGACTACCGACCGACAATAATTCTGGCTGGTTTCGTCGGCCTGGCATCTTCGGCTGTCATCGCCTGGAAGGCCCCCCTTCAGGCACCGGCGGATGACACAGGTGATTGAATCGCCACTAGAGCGTTGTCCGACCACACTGAATCAATTTGACCGGTTTTTCGCGTCGGCTGGCAAGGCATGGGTTCCGCGGTGGTCTGGTTGACCACAAGGAAACCATAACGCTGTCCAGCGGGCGCGAAAAGCCGGCCTGCGGTGGGCCAAATCAGCCCATCGGTGTCGTTGCATAGCTTGCCCGATGCACCGCATCGCGCTGCTCTTTGCGCCTAACCGAATGAACTGATTTGGCTCCATCAAATGGTTCAGTGTGGTCGGACAATGCTCTAGACTTCCATTCGTCTGGTTAAGCCTGTAATCAGGAAAGATGTTGTCGCGCCTTTAGCCGAGACCGGCAGGGCGGAGGGAGGGTTACGTGTCCAAACTCATAATGCTGTTTTTTGCAGCTGTTGCGTTCATACAGGTGATCAAGCCCTTAGGCTGGCCCGGCCTCAAGCAACGCAAGGACGCCTGGAAACTGGCCGTCGCGGGTTTTGCCGTGATGATCGCCCTGATTGTTCTTCGACCCGTCTTCAACTCAGTAACCAGCACGTCTCCATCGAACAACGACACGGCCCAGACCGACTGAAGCAACCTCTTACCGGAACACCCAACGGAGCACCATCATGCTTGAACAGGCCAAACAGAGAACAGCAGAATTTCAGCAACGCCTGAAGGATGCTGGCGTACAGGTTGTCATTCTCACCGACGAAAGTTCCATCGCCTACCTGGCAGGTTTCTGGGGCTACCTGAGTGTCGAGTTTGGCCGGCCGACCTTCCTGGTCGTGACGCCCGACGATCCGCCCGTGGTGGTCACACCGTTGATGGAAAGCGAGATGGTGGGCGCCATGACCTGGGTCGAAGACATCCGCACCTGGGAGGACTTCGGCCCGAATTCCTGGTCCGCTGTCCTGGGCAGTATCCTGGAAGGATACAGCCCAAACAAAATTCACGTGGAACAGGGACAGATTCCAGCCATCGTCAGAAACTTCCTGGATGACCGTTTCCCCTCGACGCCTCTGGCCAACATTGGACCGATCATGGGCGACATGCGCATGATCAAGTCGCCCGAAGAGATCGACGTCATGCGCCAGGCCGGGCAGATTGCCGGCGCCATGATGGCAGCCGCCGAATCCTCTCTCGCCGAAGGCGCTCCGGAATACGAGTCGGCCCTGGCCGTCATGAATGCCGGCACCAGAAAGGCCGCCGGCTTTCTGACCGACCGCGGCTGGGAAGCCTTCGTGTCCCCCCTTATCCACAACTTGCAGGTGCTCCAGAGCGGCACCGACACCTCCATGGTTCACCGCCGGGCAAGCGTGAAAAAATATGAAAAAGGCGATCCGGTCTATTTCTGTTTCTGCAACATGGCGCAGTTCAAACAATACAAACTCGGATTCGACCGGATGTTTTTTGTCAGTGAAGTGTCAGATGAAGCTGCCCGGGTTCAGCAGGCAGCCATCGATGCCCAACAGGCAGCACTCGCCGCCGTCCGCCCCGGTGTCACGGCCGAGTCGGTCGCCGAAGCAGCCAACGTGGTCTACCGCGAACGGGGCTATGAGACCGGGTACCGGACCGGCCGTTCGATCGGCGTTGCCTATCTGGAATCGCCGGAACTGAAAGCCGGAGACAAGACGATCCTGCAACCCGGAATGACATTCGCCGTCGACGGCGGCATTTCCCTCGACGGCCGGCTTGGCGGCAGGATCGGCGATTCGATCGTGGTGACCGAAAACGGGTTTGACTACCTGACGGAGTATCCCCGGAAAGTTCTAGTCACCTGACGAGGACCACTACTCTTCTTCCTCACCGGTGCCCGCTTGGGTCGCCGCGACACGGCCGAAGTCGGGCAAGGCCGTGTCCTGGCCCGCGTCGACAATGCTGCGACGGATCGCCCGGGTGTTGGTGAAATGGTCGAACAGGGCGTCGCCGTCGCCTTTGCGGATCACTTTCTGCAGTGCTTGCAGATCTTCGGTAAACCGTCCCAGCATTTCCAGAACGGCGTCCTTGTTGGCAAGAAAGACATCCCGCCACATGGTCGGATCGGACGCTGCAAGGCGCGTGAAGTCACGGAAACCACTGGCGGAAAACTTGATCACTTCCGATTGCGTGACTTCTTCTAGCTCCGCGGCGGTACCGACAATGTTGTAAGCAATCAGATGAGGCAGGTGGCTCGTAATCGCCAGCACACGGTCATGGTGGGCGGCATCCATGCGCTCGACCATCGAACCGCAGGCACGCCACAGGTTGGCAAGCTTGGCGTAGGCTTCCTCGTCCACGCCATCGGGTGGCGTGAGGATGCACCAGCGGCCGTCAAACAACTCGGCAAATCCCGAATCCGGTCCCGATTGCTCGGTCCCGGCAATCGGATGGCCCGGAATGAGCACGACGCCATCCGCCAGGTGTGGCGCCAGGGCTTCAAACACGGGTTCCTTGACGGAACCGACGTCCGTAACGATGCATCCCTTGGCCAGAACCGATCCGATTTCCCTGCCGATTGCTGCAAAGGCTCCAACCGGTGCACAGACGATCACAAGGTCCGCACCCACGACCGCGTCTGCCGCGCTCTCGTGGATCGAGTCGACCAGACCGATCGCCACCGCACGGTCCCGCGTTTCCGGGCTGCGGGCATACCCGGAAATCTTGCCCACAAGCCCGCCACGGCGCATGGCATGGGCAAGCGACGAACCGATCAGGCCCAGACCGATCAGGGCCACATGATCAAAATGATGAAAAGACATGCACTCAGCCCGCTTTTTCCAGGAATTCCGTCAAAGCCGCGATCACCGCGTGATTGGCCTCTTCGGTCCCCACCGTCAGACGCAGGCAGTGCGGCAGGTGATAGTTTTCCAGCCGTCGCAGGATGATCCCACGTTCGATGAGAAAGGCATCCGCATCCGCTGCCGTCTTGCCATCGACACCTGAAAAATCCACGAGCATGAAGTTACCCACGCTGGGCGTCACGCCAAGTCCGAGTTTGCCGATCTCATCGGTGAGCCACGCAATCCATTTTGCATTGTGTTCAACTGCTTTTTCCGTGAACGCCACGTCGCGAAGCGCTCCAACCCCGGCAGCAATCGCCGGCGCGTTGACGTTGAACGGACCCCTGATCCGGTTCATGACGTCAATCATTTCCGCTGGCCCGTACGCCCAACCCAGCCGGAGCGCGGCCAGACCATAGATCTTGGAGAATGTGCGCGTCATGATCACATTGCTGGATGTCGCGACCAGCTCGATACCGGATTCGTAGTCATTGCGGTGGACGTATTCCGCGTAGGCGGCGTCGAGCACGAGAACAACGTTCCCGGGCAAACCATCATGCAGGCGGCGGACCTCGTCGAACGGCAGATAGGTGCCCGTCGGATTGTTCGGATTGGCCAGGAACACGACACGGGTGCGCTCTGTTACGGCTGCAAGGATGTTATCCACATCTGCCGTCCGCCCGGACTCTTCCGCGACCACCGGTATCCCGCCATTCGTCCGGATCGCGATCTCGTAGACCAGAAACCCGTGTTTTGTGTAGATCGCTTCGTCGCCCGGTCCGATGTACGCCTGTGATATCAGGGACAGCAGTTCGTCAGACCCTGCACCACAGACGATACAGTCGGGGTTGAGACCATAATGAGCGCCGATCGCATCGCGCAGATCATTGGCCGGACCGTCTGGGTACAGTTCGAGCGAACCTGCCGCTGCATCATAGGCCGCCTTCGCCTCCGGGCTTGGTCCAAGCGGGGTTTCGTTGGACGACAGCTTGTACGTCCGAACGTTCGGCGCAGCCTTGCTCTTGCCGGGAACATAGACGGCGATGTCGAGGATACTTGCACGCGGTTGAGGTTTTACAGGCGACATGGTCTCGTTGTACTCTGCGGTTGAATTTGAAACTGGGCTGGTTGGATGGATCGTATTCATACGGTCAGCCTTCACCAAAATCAAAGAAAACATTGACACATCTGCAACCGGCACCCTAGCTATGCGGCGCCCGTTCGGTGTTCACCGCTAACGGCAGTATCTCAATCAAAACCCAGTTGGCCATGACGTCGCCTCACGAACAATCGATGACAAATCAAGCGGCGGCAACACGAACCTCTTCTGGATCAGACGTCGGGGTCGTGACGTTCGAAGAGGATCAACCGCTAACTCTCGATTGCGGTCTGAGCCTGGCGCCGATTACCCTTGCCTATGAAACCGCAGGCACGCTCAACGCCGATAAATCAAACGCAATCCTCATCTGCCACGCCCTGACCGGTGACCATTTCGTCACGTCTCAGCATCCCCTGACCGGTAAGCCTGGTTGGTGGACGACGATGGTCGGCCCTGGCAAACCGGTGGATACGGACCGGTACTTCGTAATCTGTTCAAACGTTCTTGGAGGCTGCCTGGGCAGCACCGGTCCCGGCGAAGTCAATCCGGAAACCGATCAGCCGTACGGCATTTCCTTTCCCGTCATTACAATTGCCGACATGGTGCGGGCGCAAAAGATGCTGGTTGAGACCTGGGGCATCGACACGCTCTTCAGTGTAATCGGCGGTTCCATGGGCGGCATGCAGGTTCTTCAGTGGGCCGCAGCGTTTCCCGACAAGGTATTCAGCGCCATCCCGATTGCGGCCGCGTTCAAGCATTCCTCCCAGAACATCGCTTTTCACGAGGTCGGCCGCCAGGCAATCATGGCCGATCCGGACTGGCATGGCGGGCGGTACGCCGAGCATGACGCAAAACCCCGCAAGGGCCTTGCCGTGGCCCGTATGGCGGCACACATCACTTATCTGTCGGAAACTGCCCTTCACCGGAAATTTGGCCGCAATCTGCAGGATCGCGACGCTCTGACATTCGGATTCGATGCCGATTTTCAGATTGAAAGCTATTTGCGCCACCAGGGCTCGACGTTTGTCGACCGGTTCGACGCCAACAGTTATCTCTACATGACCCGTGCCATGGACTATTTCGACATTGCCGCCGACAATGGCGGGGTTGCCGCCAATGCCTATGTTGGCACACCCACGCGCTTCTGCGTGGTGTCGTTCACCAGCGACTGGTTGTTTCCGACCTCCGAAAGCCGCGAGATCGTTCGTACCCTGAACGCCGTTGCCGCCAATGTCAGCTTCGTGGAAATAGAAACCGACAAGGGCCACGACGCTTTTCTGCTTCACGAGCCGGAAATGTTTGAGACAATCGGTGGCTTCATCAATGCCGCCGCCCGCAGCCGGGGACTGCCCGCGGCAAGTGGCGTTCAGGACGCAGAATTCTGATCATGGCCGGAGAGAGCACAAACAGGAGTCCACGGGTCGATCTCTTGCTGATTGCCGAGATGATTGAAACCGGATCACGGGTTCTGGATGTGGGTTGCGGCGACGGCACTCTGCTTAGGCTTCTCTCCGAGGTACGTGGTGTTGATGCGCGCGGTATCGAATTGAGCCAGGACGGCGTCAACAAATGTGTTGCGCAAGGTTTGTCGGTCATTCAGGGCGATGCCGATCAGGACCTCGTCGCCTACCCCGATGATGCTTTCGATTTTGTCATTCTCAGCCGGACAATTCAGGCAACCCAGCATCCCAAAACCGTTCTCGAACAGTTGCTGCGCATCGGCCGGCGTTCGATCGTGTCGTTCCCCAATTTCGGACACTGGCGCATTCGTCTCGATTTGGCCCTTAACGGGCGCATGCCGGTGTCGCAGAACCTGCCCGAGCGGTGGTACGAAACGCCCAACATTCACTTTTGCACCATCCGCGATTTCCTGGATCTTTGCCGTGACACCAATACGGTCGTCGAACGTCACATCGCCCTCGACGCCCATGGACGGAGCATGTCTTTGCGCTCATCGGCCACCCTGGCGAACCTGTTTGGCGAACAGGCCGTGTTCGTCTTGCACCGTTAGCGGGGACCGTCAGGGCGTTTTCTTTGAAGCGGAATAGTGACGGCGCGCTTTCTCGCGATTGCCACAGGTCGCCATGGAACACCAGCGGCGGCGTCCATTTGGACTTTCGTCCAGAAACAGCCAGCCGCAGCGCTGGTCGGGACAAGCCTTCACCCTTGCAAGGCGTTTGGACGTCAGAAGTTCCAGGGCCGAGAACGCCACCGGCAGTAAAACCCAGCCCTGCAGGTCGTTCTGCTCGGCAACACCATAGCGTCCGTTATTGAAAGCGACTCCGAGTCCGTCCGGCATCGAACCGGAATATCCCAAAGCTCGATTCAGATGCAACCGGGCATCTTCTGGAGGCGGCGCTGAAACAAAAAGTTGCCACAAGGCATCACGCAGCCGAAGGCCCGCAAGATACCCGGCCTTTGCCTGGCCTTGATGCTGCCCGGCGCGCAGCCGCAGGAAATCAGAACAGGGTTTGTCCAACAGGCCTGATCGTGCGCCCCAGGTCACGATATCCTCATATCCCAGCAGACGCTCGTCAACAACTGATGCCCCTTTTCGATTTGCCGTGTTGACAAAGTCAAGGCAAAGCCGGCCACCGACTTGGTCGATTTCGGCAATGGTGGGGCCAATTTGTTCCACGATGCTCATGTTCTAACCGTTATACTGGTTGACAACGCATGCGGCAACGATCATCTTCATTTTCTAACCATTAAAGCGGGTAGAAAATGAATTCAGAAGCCACACTGACGCTTCCGGGAACGCTATCCGGAGCCCGGCGGATCAGCCCCATCGCCGTGCTGGTCGTGCCCTTTGGTGCCGCCTATGGGGTTGCGGCAATTGAAGCAGGCATAAGCCAGCATCACACATTGCTGATGAGCGCCACTGTGTTCGCAGCGGCCTCCCAGTTTGTTTCCATGGATTTCTGGACGTCACCCCTATCCCTCCTGCCGCTGCTGATCGCCGTTTTTGCAGTCAACGCCCGTCACATACTCCTGGGCGCCACGCTCTACCCCTGGCTGCGGCACCTGCCAGCGGGACAGCGCCATCTGATTGCAACGCTCATCTCCGATACAAACTGGGCCGTTGCCATCCAGGCGCACCGGAACGGCGAAAACGATGTTGGAATTCTCCTTGGCAGTGGGCTGGCCTTGTGGGTCGCCTGGATGGCCGGCGTGGCCATCGGCGTCTTTCTGGGCACCCTTATCGGCGACCCTGAGCTTTACGGACTTGATCTCATCCTGTTTGCATTCTTTGCGGCGGTCCTTGCAGATATCTGGAAGGGCCGTGAGTCGTTGGTTCCCTGGATTGTTTCCGCAATCGTGGCGGTTGTGGCCATGAACACGCTTCCTGAAAACTGGCACATTGTAACCGGCGCGCTGGCGGGCGGCATCGTTGGAGCCGTACGCAATGATAACTGAATCACAGGCCCTGACAGCGATCTTCGGGATGGCGGCAGTTACCTACCTGACCCGCATTGGCGGTCTCTGGCTGATGGCGGTCATCCCCTTGAACAAAAGAGTCGAGAGATTTCTCGAGGCCATGTCAGGGACAGTTCTGGTATCCATTCTTGTGCCGGCGACTCTGAGGGGCGACGGCAGTGCGGCCATTGCAATTGCCGGAGCCATCATTGTCATGGTCCTGACCAGACAGTCACTCCTCGCCGTCATCTCCGGAATTGTCATCGCGGCACTGGCGCGTCAGTTCATCTGATCGTCGAACCACGACGATCGGTCCGCGCTGGCATCCCGTTTATGTGCCTGGTTCGTCGCCTGAACCGGGACGAGAACCGGGCGTAACGCGCCGCGCCAACGTTTTGCGCGCCGCCGAGGCGATACCGCATAGACCTGTTTCGTCGCCTCGACGATGATCACACCGGAGAAGGCAGCCCACAGCCACAACCCAAGCCGCTCCCAGGCGGCTGCCGATCTCTTGAGAAACATCCGGTCGAACGGTGGAACGTAGAGTGCCGACGACCAGCCATTGGGACTGAGAAGCGCGTCGCGCAGGTACTGCGTGAGTTGTCCCCGACTAAACGGGCGGCCATGGCCGAACGGCGTCTTGTCGAACCGCGCCCACATGCCCCGCCGGTTGGGCACCACCAGCAACACCCGCCCGTCCGGCGTCAGGACACGCCAGATCTCGCGCAACATGTCGGGCAGGCTCTCCGACAATTCCAGACCATGAACCACGAGCACCCGGTCGACGGATGCGTCTTCAAGCGGCAAGTAGGCCTCGTCGACCAGGGTTGTTACACAAGGGCCCTCCTGGGGCCAGTGAACCACGCCCTGGCGTGCCGGCATGAAGGCCGCCAGCATCGAAGCCTCTTCGCGCAACACGCCCATGAATGGCGTTGCATAGCCCAGGCCGACGACCCGCATGCCCTTGACCGACGGCCAGCGGGCACGCATGCGGTGTGCAATCAGGCGGCGAGCGACGTTTCCAAGCTCTCCACCGTAGAAAACCCTGAGATCAATGACGTCCATGCAAACCCTGTCAGTTCTTTCCGCCGGTCCTGGTATCCAACCCATATCCTGCCATCAAGCGGGATCGTGGGATACCGGCGTCAATTCTATGCTGGAAGACAGTGGATGCTATGTTAGAAAAAATCAACGTAGCGAACACATGTGTAACGGAGATCGAAGATGGCCCCACTCGAAATTTATCAGTTTCCCTGCCTGAGCGACAATTACGGTGTTCTGATCCATGATCCCGACAATGGCGCGACCGCCTCAATCGATACTCCGGAAGCGGCAGCTGTCGACAAGGCCCTTGCTGCCAAGGGCTGGACCTTGACCCACATACTGAACACGCATCATCATCACGATCACACCGGCGGCAATCTTGAACTCAAGAACAAGTACAACTGCACAATCGTCGGACCAAGTGCCGAGGGGGACCGGATACCCGGCCTGGATCAGGCTGTAGGCCACGGCGAAACATTTGACTTCGCAGGTCACACCGCCCGGATTATTGAAACACCCGGACATACACTCGGTCATATCGCCTATCATTTCGCAGAAGATGGTGTGGCTTTTGTCGGCGACACGTTGTTCGCACTGGGATGTGGCAGGGTCTTCGAGGGCAATGCCCAACAGATGTGGATGTCGCTTGAGCGTCTCCTGGCCATGCCCGACGATACGGTCGTTTATTGCGGACACGAATACACTGAGGCCAACGCCCGTTTCTCCGTAACGGTCGACCCCGCCAATGCAGTGTTGCAGTCTCGGGTCGTTGAGATCGCGGCTCTGCGTGCAGACGGAAAACCGACAGTCCCCACCACGATGGCTGTAGAGAAGGCAACAAATCCCTTTTTGCGTCCTGATGATCCGGCTATCCGCCAACATCTGGATATGGTCAACGCTGACGACGTCGACGTCTTTGCGGAGATCCGCCGGCGCAAAGACAACTTCTGATACATGACCGACCTGTCGGGAGGAGATTCTGTCGAGGCCCAGTCCGCGGATCAGATTATCGCTCGCCTTGGCCTCGAACCGCACCCAGAGGGTGGCTATTTTCGCGAGACCTTCCGCGATCCGAAAACGGTGGACGGCCGCTCCGTGGGAACCGCTATCTATTTTTTGCTCAAGGCCGGGCAAAGGTCGTCATGGCATTGCGTTGACGCGACCGAGATCTGGCACTGGTATGCAGGTGCGCCGCTGACCTTGCTGACGGCCGGCGACAATGACGAACAAACATGCACCGTGCTGGGGAATGAGCTGTCGGCAGGCCATTGTCCCCAGGCCGTTGTCCCCGCAAATGAATGGCAGAGCGCGCGCAGCCTGGGCGCCTGGACGCTGGTCGGCTGCACGGTCTCACCAGGCTTCGAGTTCGAGCACTTCGAACTCGCCCCCGACGGCTGGGAGCCGCAATAACGGTTCTCCCGGCCTTGAGGGCGACCAATTGCCGGTTGTGGGACTCCGGTTAGCCGGAAATGTATTGACCACCGTTTGCAGCAATCGTCGCGCCGGTGACGAAGCCGGCCTTCTCGTCACACAGGAACGTGACGCAATGGGCGATTTCATCAGCCTGGCCAAGACGGTTTACCGGAATACCGGCGATGATGCTTTCCAGAACTGGCTGGGGAACGGCCGCCACCATGTCGGTGTCGATGTAACCGGGCGCAATGCAGTTCACGGTGATGCCTTTGCGGGCAGTCTCCTGGGCCAGGGCCTTGGTAAATCCGATGACGCCGGCTTTTGAGGCGGAGTAATTGGTTTGGCCCATCTGGCCTTTCTGGCCGTTGATCGACGAGATGTTGACGATCCGGCCAAAGCCACGCTCACGCATGCCTTCAATCACCTGACGCGACATGTTGAACACCGACGTCAGATCGACACGCACAACGTCGTTCCACATTTCCGGCGTCATCTTGTGGAGCATGGCATCTTTCGTGATACCGGCATTATTGACTAGGATGCCGACGCCGCCGAGATCGGCCTCGACCGCAGCGATGCCTGCACTACAGGCTTCAAAATCGCCTACATCCCACTTGAACGATTTGATGCCTGTATCGGCGGTGAATTTCGCTGCTGCGTCGTCATTGCCGGCATAGTTCGCCGCCACCGTATGACCTGTATCCTTCAGAGCGATGGAGATCGCGGCGCCAATTCCGCGCGTGCCGCCTGTTACGATGGCCACGTTAGACATGTTGTTCCCTTTCAGTCGTTTAGCCGGTTCCGGTCGCGAAGCTCAACTGGCGATCGCGTTGTAAATTCCGGAACGGGATGTTTTCAGTTTTCTTGAACTGCCAATCAGTCGCGCTCGACGCACATCGCAATGCCCATGCCACCACCAATGCACAACGTTGCAAGACCCTTCTTGGAGTCACGCCGCTGCATCTCGTGAAGCAATGTCACCAGCACGCGGGCGCCGGAGGCGCCGATCGGATGACCGATCGCAATCGCGCCGCCGTTGACATTCACCTTGTCGGTATCCCAGCCGAGGTCCTTGTTCACGGCGCAGGCCTGGGCGGCGAACGCTTCGTTGGCTTCAACCAGGTCCAGGTCGTCAACCGACCAGCCGGCCTTCTCAAGCGCCTTGCGGGACGCCGGGATCGGACCGCTGCCCATGATCGAGGGATCGACACCTGCCTGTGCCCAGGAAACAATCCGGGCAATCGGTGTCTTGCCGTCACGCTCGGCACGTTCACGGCTCATCAGAACAACCGCTGCCGCACCGTCGTTAATACCACTCGCGTTGCCGGCGGTGACCGTTCCGTCTTCACGCTTGAAGGCCGGGCGCAGCTTTGCGACACTTTCTGGGGTCACGCCGTGCTTGATGTATTCATCGTCCTCGACGATCACATCGCCCTTGCGCGACGAAATTGTCACCGGGACGATTTCGTCCTTGAACTTGCCGGCTTTCTGGGCAGCTTCCGCCTTGTTCTGGGAGGCTACCGCGAAGGCATCCTGCTGATCGCGGGTGATCTGCCACTGCTCCGCCACGTTTTCCGCGGTTTGTCCCATGTGGTAGCCGTTGAAGGCATCCCAAAGGCCGTCCTTGATCATTGAGTCGATGAAGCCCAGATCGCCCATCTTCTGGCCGTCACGCAGATGAGCCACATGCGGTGCCCGGCTCATCGATTCCTGTCCGCCGGCAACCACCACTTCCGAATCGCCATTCACGATTGCCTGGTAGCCCAGTGCCACCGCGCGCAGGCCGGAGCCGCAAAGCTGATTGACTGACCACGCCGGTGCTTCCACCGGAATGCCTGCCCCGATTGAGGCTTGGCGCGCAGGATTCTGACCTTCACCAGCCTGCAGGATTTGTCCCATGATGACTTCGGAGACATCCTCGGCAGCAACACCCGCCCGTCCCAACGCGCCCTTGATCGCGGTCTGGCCAAGCTGGTTCGCAGGAACCGAACTCAGCGCACCATTGAAAGATCCGACCGGCGTACGCGCTGCCGATACGATAACCACATCTGTGCCCGATTGAGACATATCGTTTTCTCCCGTTTGAATTCACCGCCATGAAATCACACCGGCCGGAGGCCGGTTGAAATTCGCTCTTCATGGGAAAAGGCTCTGCACCCTTCCCATAAGATCCTAATGGTTAACGTGATGTATAATGAGTCAAGAAAAATGATGCAACGCACAAAATTCAAATTCCGCACGACCGCGTCGCTTCGTCGCCCCAACGGCACAACCCATGCTGCATCGCAGCAATTAACATGAGCGGCCTTGCGAGAATTCCGGGTCTTGCATGGACCGCCTCGCAGGTGCAATATCAACGTGGGGTTTTATTCGCGGTTGCACACAAGCGGTCCGTCCCTGTGAACCGGACGTGTTAAGGCATGACCGGACTGGGCGACGCCGGAGAGGATTAAAGTGGCAAAGACAAATGACTCTGGCGGCGAGCCGATTACGATCAAGAAATACGCCAACCGGCGACTCTACAACACCGACACAAGCACATATGTAACGCTTGAGGATTTGGCCGAGATGGTCAAGTCCGGTGCCGATTTTGTCGTCTTTGACGCCAAATCGGGCGATGACATAACCCGATCCGTGCTGACCCAGATTATTTTCGAGGAGGAAAGCAAGGGACAAAACCTCTTGCCGATCAACTTCCTGCGCCAGCTTATCCGGTTCTACGGTGACAGCATGCAGTCGCTGGTGCCCAGTTACCTCGAATTCAGCATGGATTCACTGACCCGCGAGCAGGACGGTTTGCGCGAACAAATGACAAAGACATTCGGTGGTCAGACATTTGACGTCATGGAAGAACAGGTTCGCCAGAACATGGCCATGTTTGAAAACGCCATGGGCAGCATGTTTGCCCCGTTCGGTGGCCAGAACCCGCTTGGCCCCAGCACCCCACCGCCACCGCCTCAGGCCGATCCGCCGAAACCAAAATCGCAGAATGAAATGGATGAACTGCGCGAACAGTTATCGTCCATGCAGAAACAGCTCGACAGTCTTGCAAAGAAGGACTGAACCGCCGACTGCCTTAAGCCGCCGAAGATGGAATGCGCTTTTGAGGTAACTGGGGTGATGCAGCACGGTCGGGAACGTCCATCTTGGCTGCACCAAACAAAAATCCCTGCAGGTAGTCGACACCCCATTCCCGCAAGAGTGATGCGCTTTGTTCGTCTTCAACCCATTCCGCGACAGTCCGCAGATTGCAGTTCTTTGCCAGATCAATCAGGGTGCGAACGAAGAACTGGTCATCGGAATTTTGTGCAAGGGTATCAATGAACGAGCCGTCTATCTTGACCATGTCGACATCCAGGGCTTTTAGGTTTCGAAACGACGTATAGCCCGCCCCGAAGTCATCAATCGCAATCCGGCATCCCATATCACGCAAGGAGGATACGAACCGCGCCGACTCCTCGATATCCTGAATCGCCACGGTTTCGGTAATTTCAACAATCAGTCTTTCCGCAATGTCCGGTCGACTGCCGATGAACGATTTCAGGTTGGCGATCCAGGTAGGATCCGATGCCGTCAGTCCTGAAACATTGAGAGACAGGGCAATATCCTTGTTTTCCTCCAGAACACTGGTGGCAAGTTCCAGGACGCGATGATCGATCATCCGGACGAGGCCGATTTTTTCCGCGACCGGCATCAGATAACCAGCTGAAACGATTGAGTCATCAGGCTTGCGAAGCCGCAGCAGACATTCGTAGATCGTCGCTTCCTGGGATCCGGCATCGACGATCGGCTGATAGGCAATCTCGAGACGCCGGTTGTTCAGCCCGGAAATGATTTCATCGGCGTAAAGAACGTTACGTCTTCGAACCGACTCCTTCTTCTGGGAATGCTTGTAAACGACAAAAGTCTGGCTGCACTGGCGCTTTGCCTGATCCAGTGCTTCTTCCGCGCGCGTCATCGCTTCCGTGACGGTGCGCGCGCTGCCGGGAATATCAACGCCACCCACGGAGATGGTTGCGGCAACAGCTCCCGAAGTTGTTTCGATCACCGTGTCCCGAACATTGCCGATGAGCCGTTCAGCAGCGGCATACATTTCCTGTTCCGAACAGCTGGACAGCACCAGTCCAAACTTGTTCCCGGCATACCGGCCTATCGAGTCACCGTCGCGCAGGAATCCGGCCAGCCGGCGACCAACGCTTGCGATCACTTCGTCTGCAACGTCAAACCCGTACGCCTCATTGATCAAGGCCAGATTGTCGATTGCGGCAAGGAGAAATGCGCCAGGCGTGTTGCTGCGCTCCTGTTTGGCTTTGGCGATGGTCAGCAATTCTTCGAGGCGAGCCCGGTTCACATGACCCGTCAGCGGGTCGAAACGGCTCAGGTACTCAAGCCTTTCTATTCGCTCGTGGCGTTCGTCGATGCGACGGACAATGCCGACAACACGATCCGGACGACCGTCAGCTCCACCGTACCAGGTGCCCCGGTCTTCCACCCAAATCGACCTTTCGCTTCGGCGTCCATCGGGTTTCAGCCGGTATTCCATCTGAAACGGAACCCCGTCGCCGTTATCTGTTTCCCGGGATTCCACGATGACATCGTACGGGCACGCCCGGTTTGACGGGTCCAGAAAGGCCGCGTACCCGATTCCCGATGAAATCAGGGATGCATCGTCAATTCGCAGAACTTCCGAAAAATTCCCGGTCCATGACATCCGGTCGCTTTGGGGAAGCCATTCGTAGATAGCTTCACCGGCAGATTCCAGCGCCGATTGGACCACCGTTGAATTCAAGGGTTCCACGGGCGTCGCCGCCGCAGGCGATTGATCCCTGTTTGACACAGTTGCGCCGACCTTCGGCATCGAATCGTTGGCTTTACTTGACACAGAAATACACCTCCCCGGAGACCGTCTGTCGATTTCACCAGGTATCCGTGAAATCCCGAATGTTGGTCCGGCACCAATATCCTTCCCGGTCACACTAGGTTCGAATTCTTAAAAATCCGCCAATTCGGGGGCGCGACCCACGTCCTATGCAGAAATCCGGCAAGAAACCCCGATTGATGCGCTGAAAGCTTTGAAAACAGTTAACGAGAGGTTAATTATTGGATCCCGTTGCCGACTGGCAGGAAACTTGCGGCGACGTCACTGAATTGTACCAAAACAAGGCACTTGGCGCGTAATGCGATTAACCAGCGATCCCTATAGCCCTTCAGGCAGCAGCGACAGAAATCGCACCGTTATGCGCGTGACGGCAGCCGTGCGGTCTGAGGCTCAATCAAACCGGAACGGTGATCGTGACAATCGTCCGGTTGTGGGATTGCCCGCGATTGTCGAGTCTCGTCGCCAGAACCGCAAGACACCGAAACCACAAACCAGGTCGCACGCACCGCTGATTGCGCAACTCGCCTTTCAGGCAAATCGCGAATTCTCACTGGCCAGGGAACAGAGGCGGCGACCGGAACGCGCTCTGGGCGCCTACGCAGATGCAGCAAAGCTGAAGGCATCCCGCTCCCCGACGCCTCCGGGTTCAGTGCTGACACTGGCTGACGTCTAAGATTGTCCGCTGAAATCGTCTCCCGCCGGGAAATCCCGGATATCGAAGAATTACGGATGGCCAACAAACGGCGTTGCCATCTGCAGGAAATCTATGGCGTCGCGCCCGCCGGTCCGAAACTGTTATCGTAGAACCTCAGCCAGTTGCCGCCCATGACGGCCGCTACATCCTGGGCATCAAAGCCCACGGCGCGAAGTCCGTCTTCGATTTTACCAAAATCACGATTGTCCTCGAACCAGGACGGCATTGGCGGAAATCCAGCCGCCGATGCCGAGCCTTCGCCATAGTCGATTTCCTTGGTCCAGCGACCGGTCCGCATCCATTCCACTATGCTGTCCGGCTGGTCCTGACAGAGATCGGTTCCAATACCGATATTGGTCACACCCATCAATTCGGCAGTCTTGACGATCATCTGGCAGAAACTCTCCAAGGTGCAGTCAGACTTGTCCTTCAGGTGATGCGGGTAAATCGAGAACCCGAGCATGCCGCCGGATTGGCCCAACGCCCGCAATACCTCGTCGGACTTGTTGCGAATGGCCGAGTGCCAGAATTCCGGATTGGCATGGGTGATCGCGATCGGGCGTTCGGAAATCTCGATTGCCTCAAGCGTTGACCGCTCCGCGGAATGGCTCATGTCGATGACCAGACCGACCCGGTTCATTTCCTTGATGACCTGGCGTCCCATTCGGGTGATCCCCGGATCTTCCGCCTCAAAACAGCCCGTTGCCAGCAGGGACTGGTTATTGTAGCTCAACTGCATGAACCGCGCGCCGAGTGTGTGGCAAACCTCCACGAGCCCGATGTCGTCTTCGATGGGTGACGGGTTCTGGAATCCGAAGAATATCGCCGTACGGCCGGTTTCTCTGGCCAACTTTACATCGGCACCGGTGCGACCCTGAAAAATCAGATCCGGATACCGTTCAAACCAACGGTTCCACTGCTCCACATTAAGCACGGTCTCCCGGAAGTTTTCATGATAGGCGATCGTGACGTGGACGCCATCGACCCCGCCTTCGCGCATCTGACGGAAAATCTTCTCAGACCAGTTGGCATATTGCAGGTTATCGATTCTGTAGGGATGATCCATGGCTTCTATTCCGGCTGGCCCGAGGCGGTATAGGCTGTTTTCACGGTGGTGTAGAACTCGGCGGCGTAGGAGCCCTGTTCGCGTGGGCCATATGAGCTGTCCCCGCGTCCGCCAAAGGGCACATGGTAATCGGTTCCGGCCGTTGGCAAATTGACCATGACACAACCTGTACGTGCATTGCGACGAAAGTGAGTAGCACGCGCCAGGGAGCGGGTCACGATCCCGGATGTCAATCCGAACTTCGTGTCGTTGACTGTCGCCAGGGCTTCATCATAGGAACCGACCTTGATCACACAGGCGATCGGGGCAAACATTTCTTCGATGTTTATGCGCATCGCATTGGTGGTGTTTGAAAACACCGTCGGTGCCATGTAGTAACCCTCGGTGGGTTGCTCCACGCGATCACCGCCGCACAGAAGTTCCGCCCCCTCTGATTTGCCCAACTCGACGTAACCCAAGTTCTCCTGCAACTGGACGGCACTCGCGACCGGTCCGATCTGGGTTCCTTCGGAAAGTGCATGCCCCACTTTCAGGGCACGCGCGCCCGCGACCAGCTTTTCTACAAACGCATCATGCACGTGCTCGTGCACGATCAATCGCGATGACGCTGTGCATTTCTGACCCGTGCTGCCAAACGCACCGCCCAGGGCTACCGCGACAGCGATGTCGAGATCTCCGTCGTCCATAACGGCCAGGGCGTTTTTCGAGCCCATCTCCATTTGAACCTTAGTCAGGTTCTCAATTGCTGCTGCCGCGATGCCTTTGCCCACGGGTACCGAGCCTGTGAACGAGATCGCGTTTATCTTGGGACTTTCAACCAGCCGCTGACCGACGGAGCTGCCCGATCCCATGACAAGATTGAACAAGCCCTTCGGGATGTCCTGCCCGGCAATGATTTCCGTCAGCGCGACGGCCGAGGCTGGTGTGAGGTTCGCCGGTTTCCAAACAACTGCATTGCCAAAAGCGAGGGCGGGAGCAATTTTCCAGCTGGCGGTCGCCGTGGGAAAGTTCCAGGGTGAAATGACGGCCACCACACCCACAGGTTCGCGCCGGACATCAATCTCGATCCCGTCGCGTACCGAGTCAGCTGTGTCGCCGATCTGGCGCAACGTCTCTGCGGCATAGTAGGTGAAAAACTGCCCGGCACGGTAGACTTCGCCCTTGCCTTCGGCCAGCGGCTTGCCCTCTTCACGCGCCAGCAGCTCGCCAAGCTCGGGGGCACGTGCCATCAACTCCTGGCCGATTGACATCAGCACCGAGTAGCGGCGCTCGATGCCGACGTTAGCCCATTCAGCCTGGGCGGTCCGGGCTGCGTCCAGTGCGGCCTCCACCTGATCGGCATCCGCTTGCGCAAACAGGCCAATAACATCGGACAGGTCGGACGGGTTCCGGTTTTCTATCTCATTTTCTCCAGCAATCCATTCGCCGGCGATGAAGTTGAATTTTTGATCTGTCATGAGGTCCTTTCGCGGACTTGCAACATGCTGGATTGGACGGAGTTAGTCTGAATACAATTATGGACACGGGCGCCAATTTCAGTCAAAATATAATTTCTGTAATCAATTGTAGTTTTATTGAAGTTCTATTGTCTGGTTGAAATCATGGCAATCAAGATAGAGATGCTTCGCTGCTTCGCCACCGTGGCGCGTAGCGGCAATTTGGCAGATGCGGCGGACAAGCTCGGGCGAACGCCGTCTGCACTCTCAATGATGCTCAAGCAATTTGAGGCTCACCTGGGCGCACCGTTGTTTGAATCCGAGCGCAAGAGCAAACTTACCCCACTTGGAGATTTTGTCCTGGAAGAAGCCATGCGGGAGCTTGGCCATTTTGAGCGCACGGTTGCTGCCATCGAGAGCTTTGCGCGCGCTGAATCGGGATTTGTGCGTATCGCCACCGTGCCGTCCGTCGCGGAAGCCATTCTGCCAAGCGCGGTTCACAGTTTTCTGCGTGATCACGCCGGGGTAGGTGTTGACATCCAGGACATGGACTCTGCATCGGTACTTCGCGAACTCGAAAATGAGCGCGTCGATCTGGGACTGGCGACCGGGGTGGGTGCAGGCGCCGAAATCAACAGTGACACCCTGTTTTCTGATGCGTTCGGTGTGGTGTGCCGCGTAGATCATCCTCTCACCGAAGCCGTCCATCCTCTGGAGTGGTCTGCACTTGACCCTTGGCCCTTCATCGCCAATGGCGTTTGCGAACATATCGCGCATGAACACTTCCGCCGCATTCTCGCCGGTTCGGATCTGATGGTACGAAACACGACGTCGCTGCTGGCGTTGGTGCGCGCCGGGGTCGGGGTAACCGTCCTGCCGCGCCTGGTCGTCGACGGGAAGTCTCCAGACGTGAAATTCCTGTCTGTAGCCGATCCGGATGCACGCAGGCGCATTGACATCCTCCGCCGGGCGCACGCCACATTATCGCCGGCGGCTTTGAGTTTCGAGCAGGTAATCCGCGACGCGGCGCGCAAAATCGCATCGACCTGGTAGATCACGGTTGCTGCGGCGATCGCTCAATGGCGTCAGATCGCCGTTCAATTCCGTTTCAAAATTTATCTGCCGGTTACACCTGACGGCCACAATATTTCGAACATCAAACAACCATGCCGCACCCCAAGGCGACCGGACCAGGATTCTCGGGCCTGTACAAGGCGTCCAACACACAGTACGACACAGCCAACCCAAGCTACTCTGCAGTGACAGACGTCTCTGCAACACGCGCTGTCCCCGACTGTTGAGCTCCAGCACGGCGTCCGAAACCCGAGTTCCGAAAGACGAACAATGACAGACATGGAAGGCATCCTTCCAGCCCTCGGCCAGGCGCTGGACAAACGCGGATACTCCGAATTGACCCCGGTCCAGACAGCGGTCCTGGCGCCCGAACTGAAAGACGCCGACATCCTGGTTTCAGCCCAGACGGGATCGGGCAAGACGGTGGCGTTCGGCATGGCAATTGCGCCCACATTGCTGGATGGAGAAGATCGCTTTACCCGCGCGACGAAGCCCACGGCATTGGTCGTCGCCCCCACCCGTGAACTGGCCCTGCAGGTCCGGCGTGAACTTGAATGGCTCTATGAAATGACCGGTGCCGCCGTAGCATCGTGCGTCGGCGGCATGGACATGCGTAACGAACGCCGCGCGCTCGATCGTGGTGCCCACATCGTGGTTGGTACACCGGGGCGCCTGCGCGATCACATCGACCGGGGCTCCCTCAACACCACCGCGCTCAAGGCCGTCGTGCTTGACGAGGCCGATGAAATGCTCGACCTCGGGTTCAGGGAAGATCTGGAATTCATACTCGATGCCGCCCCTGCTGACCGGCGCACACTGATGTTTTCCGCAACCGTGCCGCGGTCCATTGCAACGTTGGCTAAACGTTACCAGCGCAACGCCGTCCGCATCGCCGCGTCTGCAGAACAGAAACAGCATATCGACATCGAATACCGTGCACTGACGGTTGCAAACAACGATCGGGAAAATGCGATCGTCAACGTCCTGCGATTCTTCGAGGCAAAGAATGCGCTGGTGTTCTGTGCCACCCGGGCAACCGTCAACCACATGACCAGCCGCTTCAACAATCGCGGATTCTCAGTGGTCGCCCTGTCCGGCGAACTGACCCAGAACGAACGCACCCACGCCCTGCAGGCCATGCGCGACGGGCGCGCCCGTGTGTGTATTGCAACCGATGTGGCCGCCCGTGGCATTGATCTGCCCGATCTGGAACTGGTGGTCCATGCCGACATTCCCAAGACCCCGGAGACCCTGCTGCACAGAAGTGGCAGAACCGGCCGTGCCGGGCGTAAGGGTGTCAGTGTTGTAATCGTCCCTCAGAATGCCCGCAGACGTACGGAACGTCTGCTGCAGGCCGCTAGCGTCGAAGCCGTCTGGGCCAAACCACCGTCCGCCGACGAGGTCTTGCGGCGCGACGATGAGCGCATTCTCGCCGATCCGGCATTGAGTGAACCGGTCAAGGAAGAAGAACAGGCGTTTGCCCAGGAACTTCTCTCCCGTCACAGCCCCGAACAGGTGGCAGCGGCCCTTGTCCGCCGCTATCGGACAGGGCAATCAGCACCGGAAGAACTGCTTGAGGTCACCGCCTCCAAGGACAAGACCGGACCGCGCGACGATTTCAAGAACGGAGTCTGGTTCTCGCTTTCAGTCGGACGCGAGCAGTCCGCTGAACCCCGCTGGCTCCTGCCCATGCTGTGCGGCGCCGGCGGTCTCAAAAAGCGCGAAATCGGTGCGATCAGGATCCAGCCTCGGGAAACCTACATCGAGTTGGCGCCGGAGTGCATCGATCGGTTCCTTGATGCCATAGGGCCCAACAAGACCCTGGAGAAAACAATCAGGGTAAAACGCCTGGATACCGTTCCCGACGGCGTCAGGGAAGTGCGCGACAAGCCCTACGATAAGAAAAAACCCTTCATCGGCAAGAAGTCGGGGCCCCGCAAGACGGACAAACCTAAGGGAAAGTTAACACCAAAGTTTGGCAGTGCAACCGGAGCGGGAGACCTGCCCGATCAGTTCACTCCCAAACCCAAGGGCAAGAAGGTCTACAAACCCAAATTCTCAAAAAAGAAGGCGAACGACAAACAGTCAAGCGGACCGGTTGAGGGTTACCTGAAGCGGAAAAAACCGAAGACGACGACCGAGTAACACCACCGACGGTGAAGCGTGCAGATTACTCGACCCGATGGCAAACAGCCTCGATCCGATTGCCGTCCGGATCGAGCAGGAAAGCAGCGTAATAGGAGTCGTGATAGTGCCGGCGCAAACCCGGAACTCCGTCATCACGCCCACCGGTTGCCAATCCTGCTGCATGAAAGGCTTCGACGGCAATACGGTTGGGAGCCCGAAAACACCAGTGCCGCCGGTCTGCGCCGACCGCCTCTCCGGTAGAAACTACTGAAATGTAGGTATGGCTGTCATCATCCGGCCCGTTACGCACGCCAAAACCAATGACGTCGGCATCGCGGCGAACACAGGGATGTCCCAACACTTCAAAAATCGCATCGTAAAACAATCTGGCAGACGACATGTCGGAAACCGTGATTGAAACATGATCGAGCATTATTGATATCCAGGATTGTAGGCAAATATCTGTTTCAGAAGAGACATTTATCATCAAAAGGGCTATGGGACTATGCCTGAAGCTTGACCTTACGCCGCGTGGCGGTCGCCCTCGTGTCGTGTCGGTGACGGGTCGCTGACGTGGCAATCCAGTGTATAGTTGTCGAAGCTCGTCGTATTGAACGTCAATGCTTTCGGAGTCCAACAGGTGCTGGTTCGCAAACTACGTATCGAGAAAGGCTGGTCGCAGGAGACGTTGGCAGAAGTCAGCGATCTCAGCGTACGCACCATCCAGCGAATTGAGCGGGGCGGCAATGCCAGCCTGGAGTCTCTGAATGCACTGGCAGCGGTTTTAGAGGTCGATCTGGCCACCCTGACGACGGAGACGAGCATGTACAATCAGAAAGAACTTTCACACGAAGAGCACGAGGCTGTTGAATACGTCCGCGATATCAAAGGTTTCTATAACCACCTGGGCGTTTACATCATTACGATTGCGGCGATGGCTGCAACCAATGTTTACATGGGCACAGACAATTTGTGGTTCATCTGGCCAATGCTGGGATGGGGATTGGGTGTCGCTTCACACGGTCTTGCCGTGTTCGAATTGTTCTCTCTGTTAGGTATCGATTGGGAGCGGCGTCAGATTAAGAAGCGCATGCAGCGCAATCGGAGCTAACGCATCATCCGACCACATTTAATGACGTTGACCCGGTGCTCTCAATGATCTCTTGTGAAGCAAAACATCCCTGCACGATGACGCGAAACACGGACCCGTTACCATCTGACGCTAGACATTTGATCCAGGAAAGTGCCCATCTTTTCCAGACATGGCGGAACTTGGGTCGGTTTTTTGCACTTCATGTCGATTCCGGCACGGCCTCTTCATGCCCCCTGCCGGAAGGTGCGATCAGGCCAAATCCAATTGAGAGAGATGTGTCATCGTCATGTCCACGAACAGCGACATCGATATTGCGCGTGCCGCGACCGCCTTGCCGATTGCAGAAATTGGCTCGAAACTGGGCATACCCGACGCCGCGATCGAGCCCTTTGGGCGTACGAAAGCGAAAATTTCCGGAGCGTTCATCGATGGGCTAAAGGACCGCCCGGACGGCAAGCTGATACTGGTCACCGCCATGACACCGACGCCGGCCGGCGAAGGCAAGACAACCACCACGGTCGGCCTCGGCGACGGACTGAACCGGATCGGCAGGAAGACAGCGATCTGCCTGCGCGAGCCCAGCCTCGGCCCGTGCTTTGGCATGAAAGGCGGCGCCGCAGGCGGCGGCTATGCACAAGTCATTCCGATGGAAGACATCAATCTTCATTTTACCGGCGACTTCCACGCGATCTCGGCAGCTCACAATCTATTGTCCGCGAT
>JAJFHC010000136.1 GCA_021775835.1 Hyphomicrobiales bacterium
CGCACCATCGGCGCCGATCGCCTGGTTGACGAAATGATCTTCTGCTTCACCCATTCACGTGAAATCGACTGGATGCTGCCAGGCATCGCTCCGACCGGAAAGTACGTTGAGGTGCCCCTGGTGGCGATCGTCAACTTCCGGGGCGACAAGCTCTATCACGAGCACATTTACTGGGATCAGGCGTCGGTTCTGGTGCAGATCGGCAAGCTCGAGCCGGCAGGACTTCCCGTGGCCGGTAGTGCTACCGCCAAGAAACTGATCGACGAGACCCGCCCGTCAAACGGACTTATGGCCGGCCTCTGGGAGAAGAGCGAAGGCAAGCCCATCTGAGAAAACAGGGCCTGAAAACAAAATTACCCGGCACCGCAAGGTGCCGGGCAACCGGATCCACAATAACTCATACTCAATAGCGGATCCTGTGACGTCTGATGATGTGTCCGTTATAGGCATCGACTCTCAGCTTGAAGAGCCGACCGCGCTTGAAACACCGGGCCTTGTAGCTCTGGTGGCGCAGGCGAAGATTATGACACCGGCGAAACCCGCGGTGGCGAAGCTTACGCCGGACCTTCCAGCGCGGCAGGATGTAATGACTGCGGCGATGGGCACGCTTTTGACGATAACGCGGTCCGGAATCGTAATGGGGAACCGGAACGTACTGTCCGTGGTATCCGCCAAAGCCAAGATGAATATCCACATTGGTCTTGGCTTGCGCACCGGTTGCAGCACCAGCGATAAGGGCGGCAGCGATTGCGGCGGCGGCGATAATGGCCTTTTTCATGGGTGGTCTCCTTAACAGTCGGGTTGCACTGGGTTAGGGGTCGTTGTTCAAGATGGCCCTACACTGCCGCACGCCGCCTGAGCGCTACCTGAAGAAGACGTTAATCTGGCGTTCATGTCGCAAGCCACTTCCGTGTTGCCGGAGCTTTGCGCTGGAAATACAATGCGCTACCCTTCGCCCTTCACTCCCAGTTTTCATGGATTCCGCCCAATCATGGTCACAGAAAACCTGAAACTCCTGCCCGACGGCAAGACATACGATGACTTGTGGAACGACTTTGCCTGGCAGATACCGGAGCGTTTCAACATCGCGACCGCTGTTTGCGACAAGTGGGCGGGGGAGCCTGAAAAACTGGCTCTCATCTACAAGACCCCGGAAGGCCGTGTTGAGAATTACAGTTTTGGCGACCTGATCGCGCACACGAACCGGGCCGCCAACCTGTTCAGGAAGGCCGGTGTGAGTCGCGGCGATCGCGTGGCGTTGCTGCTGCCCCAGCGCCCGGAAACGGCGATCTGTCATCTGGCGCTCTACAAGTTGGGCGCGATTGCCGTGCCCATGGCAATGTTGTTCGGGGTCGATGCTTTGCACTACCGCCTGTCCGACAGTGGTGCGCGATTCATCGTCACGACACAGGCCGGCGTTGAAAAGCTGGCCGGCATGTCCGAGCAGCCGGCGGCGCTCGAATCCATATTCTCGGTGGACGGGAACGCGCCGGGCGCGGTTGACTTCGCCGCTGCAGCCGAAAGCCAGCCCGCGGACTTCGAACCTGTCGACACTGGTCCCGACGATCCCGCCCTGATGGTTTACACATCCGGCACCACCGGGCCGCCAAAAGGGGCTTTGCATGGCCACCGAGTCCTGATCGGCCACCTCCCCTGCACCGAATTCGTCCATGAAGGTTTCCCTCAACCGGACGACATCCTGTGGACACCGGCGGACTGGGCCTGGGCGGGAGGGCTCTTGAACGTTCTCCTGCCGGGCTTGTATTACGGCGTGCCCGTACTGGCACACAAATTCGAGAAATTCGATGCCGAGGCAGCTTTTGCCCTGATGGAGGAGTTCAAGGTCAGAAACACTTTTATCCCGGCAACCGCCCTAAAGATGCTGAGAACCGTACCCAATCCCACCGAACGATATGATTTGAAGCTTCGCACGATTGGCAGCGGTGGCGAGGCACTGGGCCGCAAGCTCGTCGATTGGGGACGGCAGGAACTAGGGGTCACGATCAACGAATTTTATGGGCAGACGGAATGCAACCTGGTGCTGGGATCATGCTTGAGCCACGGCATCTCCCGTCCCGGTGCCATCGGCAAACCAATACCAGGGCATGAGGTGGCCATTGTCGGTCCGGACGGCGCGGTCCTGCCGCCAGGCGAGCAGGGTACAATCGCTGTTAGGCGACCCGATCCTGTGATGTTTCTCGAATACTGGGGCAACCCTGAGGCCACCAGAAACAAATATATCGATGACTGGCTCCTGACCGGAGACCAGGGATTCGTCGACCCGGACGGCTACTTTCATTTTGTGGGACGCGATGACGACGTCATCACAAGTGCCGGCTACAGGATCGGCCCCGGAGAAATCGAAGATTGTCTTCTGGGACACCCTGCCGTCGCCTTGGCTGCCGCCGTCGGCAAACCGGACCCGGAACGCACGGAAATCGTCAAGGCCTTCCTGGTATTGAACGAGGGCTACGACGCTTCTGAAGACCTGGCCGCCGAAATTCAGACCTGGGTGAAAGAGCGGCTGTCCGCCCACGAGTACCCCCGCGAGATTGCCTTCGAGGATGCTCTCCCTTTGACAACCACCGGCAAGGTCATCCGTCGGATTCTGCGCGACCGCGGCTGACAGGGATATTGCAGCGCAGTTCTTTCCACGTCCACCCAAGGATTGCCAGAGGCACCGTGCCTTCCAACGCGAGGATCCAGAGAGCATTGGCAGCACCGAAAAATTCAGCCGTCACACCGACATTGACGAATCCGATCAGTCCGGTCCCGATACTGATGGTCAGCAGTCCCAGATAACGTCCCCGCATTTCAACCGGTGCTGTCGTATAGACCAGGGTTGCCTGCATCGAAGCAAAGCACGCAATGAACAGGCCAGCCGCAATCATGCCGATGACCATGCCGGTCACCCCCGGGGCGACACCGATGAAGAACACGGCACCCAAATGTGCAAAACAGCCGAAGTAATAGAAGGCGCGAAATTGCTCAGGACGGGCGGTACGTGCCACAATAAGCGCTCCGACAACCGCAAAAGTGCCTTCCAGAGCCGTAATCGCACCAATCCAGCCATCCGATAGCGCCAGGTCTTGCCGTCCGATGACCGGAATCATCGCCAGGAACGGGAATCCCCAGATATTGAAAATGACGGTCACACCCATGATCCGAAGCAGATCGCTGTCACCCCACGCGTGTTTCAGGGCCAACATGACACCTTTAAGTGGCCTTAGAAGACGCGAGCCGGAGATGTCTCTACTCTCAGAGGCATAGACTGTGCCGTAGGCCAGAACCCACGATGCCGCATAAAGCACGGCGCCCAGCAGAAATACGCCGCTCACACCGATTGACTGATAGATGACACCGCCCAACAAAGGACCGATCATGCGTGTTCCGTTACTCGTCAAATTGTCGAGCGACATCGCTTCGGCAACACGGTTTGTTGGCACGAGATCGCCGATCATTCGGCGTCTCAGGGGAAAATCACAAGCCCAGAACACGCCGGACAGAAAGGCTGCTAAGGCGACGTGCCAGTAGGCTGGCTGTCCCCAGACGAACAGAATGAAAAGTCCCGCATTGACGACGATGACCAGGCCAACTGCGATGCACAGCAACCTTTTGGCGTCGAGCATATCCCCCAGGGCGCCAATGAAAACACCGAACAGGGCGAGGGGCAGAAACCGCAAAAGGGCCAGAAGGCCGACCAGAACAGGAGAACCGGTCGCATCAATGGCATAAAGTGCAAACGCCAGAAGTTCGAGCCAGCGCACGACGCCGGTCAGGCCGCCAACAAGCCAGACCCTCAGATAGGCGCCATCGCGAAACAGGGACGTTCTGGCAGCATTATTGGCATCCACCTGGCACCGGCACCGTGTTTTCTTGAAAGGACTTGCTGGAGAGCCCAAGCCATATCAGCAATTTCAGCCTCTGGCCAATTTTGCCTTGCCGGTCCTGTGCCCAGGTCGCTCTAAAGCTTGCACTGTTTCTTTGCACACGCCTTGAAGGACTCGATCGTACCGGGACCGCAGACACCGTCCACTTTGCCTTCGTAGACGCCTTTGGACCGCAGGCTGGATTGCCATGTCTTGACCTGGTCCTTTTTTGCCAGTTTGCAGGCATCCTTCCATTCCGCAACGGCCGTCTCCTGTTCACCGACAAGAAAGAAGCCCATGCCCAGCGATACCCGGATGGCGGGATCCTTTTGCCTGAGATCAGATGCCCGCAGCCAGAATGACAAAGCCGTTTCCAGATCTCCCGCTGATGCCAGTTTGTAGCCTCTGGAGTGGAAGATCCGTGCAGCAACCCCCGGCTTGGTCTCGGCGTAACGTTCCACCAGGTCGAACAGGCGCTCCGTTTGCTCAGAGTCCTCGAATATCGACAACAGTACCTGAAACGCTTCAGTGTGTTGGGGATCGAGTCTGAGGGCTGTTTCGAATTCGCGGATCGCACGTTCGAACTGTCTTGCGCTCTTGAAAATCATGCCGCGGTTGAAATAGGCCGGCGCATATTTTGGATACAGGGTCGTCGCGCGGTCGAAGTCCTTGATGGCTCGGTCCGGCAATCCCAGTTCGTCATAGGCATTGCCGCGAATATTGTGAGCCTTCGCCAGTTTGACCGCGTTGATTTCCTGCCCGGCCTCGCGACTGGAATTTATGACCCGTGTACAACCGCGAATAGCAGCCTTGCCCTTGCCATGTTCGCAAACCTCGAAATCATCGCTCGCAGCGTGGGAAACCCCACCGCCTAACAGGAGCAGCGACACGGCAAAAAACACGCAAAAGAACGGCTGTTCTCTCATTTTCCAGCAATCGATTTATTGAGTCGGCAAAGACATAAACCACTGACCCAATTGAGTAAACATCAGAATTGTCGCAGTTGATAGATTCCTGTTGATTGTATTAACCGCCAAGCAATCCGACCTTACATATCAGCAGATTGCAGCGTTTTTCAGGTCATAATCAGGTCTCGTAGTAATAGTTTGCCTTCCGGCCAAACAGAATCTGCCGGATGAACCGGCGTGAACGTTCGGATTTGCGCAACGGTTCGACAACAGCCTGGAGTGCATCGAATGCGGCAACCTTGATGCCGTCAAGCCTCGGTCTTGCATCGGGGGCGGCCTGCGGAATACCGACACGCCTCAAAAAACCGTTCATGAAACGGATCTTGTTCAAACGTTCGACGCTTGGCGTCTTCCAGGTGATTGCAACCGAAACACTGTATCGGTCGCCGGTACGAACCCAGTGCGGCCACATGTAGGGCAGGAACACACCGTCCCCCTCACGCATCGCATAGACTTTCGCCCGCCCTTCGAATGCTTCTTCATAATGCTGATTGCGATGTTTGCTTGGTGAAATTTCCATCGCCTCTTCACTGACCAGCGAACGGTCTTCGTTCTCGAATATGTGCATGAACTTGTCGCCGTGGATCTGAACAAACATGTTGTGCTCGGCATCCACATGAAACGGTGTGACCGAGTTTGCCGACGAGACGAAGACAAATCCTCGTATGTCGCTCATGGGTTCGGGTTTCTTGCCCGAGGTCAGGGCGTGGTCGTGCGCTTCGCGCAACATGCCTTCGAGAAACCGACGATACTCAGGATCGCTTTCGATGTTCTTTATAACCATCCAGGCATGACAATGCTCGATCTGGCGGATTGTTTCTTCAGCCGAAAGGTCGATCTTGGGAATGTCATCCGGTTTTTGATCAGGCGACAGGTCTCCGGAACTGTATTCGATCCGGTCTCTTTCCATCTGCCGGGCAAGGTCGACCAAGCGTGGCAGCGCAAACAGTGGATGGTCCTGCAACCGGTGGCGTAGGGGAAACGGTTTATCGGGAAACCGGGTCGCCAGGTGGGTCCGGTCGAGCAACAGATGAGTATTCATGTCGCCAGTCCTTTCTTGAATCGATGATACAAATGGGCCGCCTTCGCGCGCGCAATCCGACGCAAGGTCTCGAGTTGGCAAAGCTGTTTGAAGGGCACTGGCAAACGGGCACCGGAAATCAGTATATCGGTGACGGACGTGCGTTCCCGCCACAGGTGGTTGATCATCGGATGATCGGCGTCGGCACAGGAGTCAATCCAGTCGATGGACTGTCGCTCGACCGCGCAGTTGGTCAGCTCCAGGATCAATAAAACGCCAGGGGAGAACCGCACAAACGACTCGTCATGGGCAATTTTCAAGAGCCAGGCCTGAGAGCCTCGCCGTATTCCGCACGCCATGGATACCGCAACGCCGTCGAGCGACAGTTTCCAGAACAACAGATTGCCATCCCGCGCTTCCGCTGCAAATCCCCGACGAACGACCTTCTCAAGTTCCTCTACTTTTGCCAGGGCAGTGCCCGTACGCCCCTTCCATCCCGCCGCTTCGAGAGTGAGAAAGGCGTCGCACCAGGCGTCCACATCACCGTCCGCGCCGAAAGCCTCGAACGTCAGGCTCCCCTGTTCCGCGAGTCGATTCTTGAGGCGCCGGTATTCCTTGCGTTTCTTGTTGGAGAGCGCGTGTTCAAAATAGTTGCCATTATCAACTCTGGCTCTGAACGCTGCGCGTTCGTGGAGATCAAATTGTGAGCACAAACGGCCTGATCGAATCAGATGTCTCTGCAAGGCATCGTAGAAGAGGCCTTCAGCCGGAATCTTTTCAAACAGAAACGTGGCACGGCCATTGTGGCTATCGTCCAGCCACTCAAAAAAGGCTGTAAACGCCCTGTCGGCGTGATCCGCGTGGACAAGCGGCAGGCCCATGAACGTAAACTTGTGCCGCCACATGCTGAAGACGGAGACTGGCACGCCCCATCTCGCCCGGGACCTTGAACAAACAAATGCCCCGATCAGGACATTTGCCCGAGAGCCGTCAGGCGCGACGTTCCATACGAGCACGGCCTGAGGTCGGCCTTGATGCGACGTGAACCCATTGGCAGCAGCCGAGATCAACGGAACGTCAAACACAGGGCTGGCCTGCAATGCCTCCTGCCCCAACCGGGTCCAGTCAGCCTGGTGGCGTGCAAGCGCCGTCCGTACGTCAAGAACTTCCACCGTTACACCCGATGAACGGCTCGACTGGGTGTTGTCGAAAACAGGTGCCGCGGGACTGGCATGCGTCGGTGACAAGGTAATACCTGAAATCATGGCCCTACCCCGACACCGGTTTATTCGAACCGATGATGAAGGCGTGAACACCGACGTGTTTACGCGCCGCGAGGTATTGCAGTACCGCAACCAGACCCATCGAGATTGTGGTGGCGAGTGCAGCGCCAGGCAGACCGAACACCGGAATGAGCAGGAAGTTCAGAACGATATTTACAGCCGTCGCGCCGAACAAGGTCATGGCCACCGCATTTTGATGCCCCAGCATGTTCATCATCGACTCAACCGGTCCAATCGATGCGCGCATCAACAGGCCAATGACAAGAATGAACATCAGCGGATAACCGGCGGTGAACTCTGGCCCGAACAGCCACAACAAGGGCCAGCCAATCGCGAGAATTCCAACAGCGGCGCCGAGTGACGGCCAGAAGGTCCACTTGATTGACTTGGCCATCAATTCGTTGAGTTCGCTGGTCTTGCCCGCGGCACTGTATTCGGCAAATTTCGGGGCACACGCCGCCGTTACGGAAAAATAGACAAAGGCAATCAGGCTTGTGGTTTTGACAACGGCATAATAGACCGCGATTTCTGCCGGCCCAACAAACAGGTTGAGGATCATGATATCTGCATGACCCATCACCAGATAGAAGCTGTCCATGATGACAATCGGCAGAGATACCTTGATCCAGAAGCCCAGGCGATACGCGGTCGGGCCATGGGCGACCTCGCCGTTCAACCGCCGGCGAACCAGCAATGTCTGAACGATTGCCACCAGCCACGTCGCCGCAATGGCGGCAATGGCGGCGGTGACAGCAGTTGGCGGCGACCCCAGTCCCACGGCCGCTGCCATGAACACGAGGATCAGGATTGGTCTTACAATGTAGGGGGGCCCCAGAGCCAGGTGGATCCATGACCGCGACCGTGCCAGGCCGTCCTTTGTATCGGACAGCGCAAACGCCGGCAGGCAGCTCAGGGCAAGGACAAACGGCAACACATAAAAGCTCTCGACGCTGTCGCCGAGCAGATGCAGCACCCCAACGCCTATCGCCGCCGTCGCCCCACCCAGCAGCACGGCGATCGCGGTACTGCTCAGCACAAAGCCGCGCAGCAGGTTCCACTCGCCGCGCTCGAAGTACTCGGGCACAAAGCGCATGACGGAGGTATTGAACCCTGCCGTCACGATTGTGCCCAGGATAATGACCCAGACCCAGACATAGGCGAAGATCCCGAATTCGAATGCGCCCATCCAGCGGGCCAGGAGAACCTGGGAGAAATAGGCAATGCCGGCGCTGGCGATGCGGATCGCGAAGGCGAACAGCGCGCCTCTTTGGGCGCCGGCGTGTTCACCGCTGCCTCTCAGGAGACCGGTGATTCTGTCAATAACTGACTGGATCGGCATAGTGCCGACGGTGGAGATACTCATGTAAACGCCACTCACTGAATCTTGTCGGGGCAGAACCCGGCTTTAAGCGCCACTTCGGAAGATGAGAAAATGCGCGCCCAGCACCCTTTTCGGGCGATAAAACAGTTATCAGGAATGTTTTAAGATTCCGTTCGCCGCAATCACCGCTTGCGGAGCCTGCCGTAAGGAAATTGGAGTGCGTCAGTGTAGTGAAGGTTTCGCCGTCACGGTGTATCCGTTCAGCAGATCGTCGACGACCGACCCGACGGCCTGCCATGCGCAATGGGCCCGGCTGTCACCCAGAATCCGCTGTTCCTCGGCCAGGTACCGTGCAACCCTTGGCGCACTCAGCCCGTGCTTTCCAACCAGCTGTCCCGCCATCTGGCAGATATTGTGGGCTGCGGGTGTTTTGTTAGAAGACGATTGTGTGCCGGAATGGGACATGGGCTGGCCTCTTTCTCATGATTTGAGCAGGTGACCGCTACGGCACGCAGGATGTGTGCCGTAATACCTGTATGTCCATTTACCTTTGGTGCGGCGGTGTCAGCCGGCAAAACCACCGTCTTCCAGGAACCGGATCTCCTCTTCCGTCGACACCCGTCCAAGAACCGCATTGCGATGCGGGAAACGGCCAAACCGGCGGATGATGTCTTCGTGTTCGATGGCAGCCTCGATATTGCCTTCGAGTTCGGAACGCTTGCAAAGCTCCGTGCAACGTTCCTGTGTCTTGAGGTTTTCGGTATGCATCAGCGGCAGGTAAAACCATTGCCGTGCCTGCGCCGGCAATTCCATGTCCCATCCCCGGTCAATGGCTGACAGAGCCGTCTCCAGTGATTGCGCATCGTGTGAAAAAGCCCTGGGGTCATTGCGGAAGACATTGCGGGAGAACTGGTCGAGGACAATCACCAGGGCAAGCGTCCCATCAGGTCCATCGCGCCAGGTCTCCAGCTTGCCGTTGCGGGCAGCGCTTAGCGTCTCGCCGAACCGTTTCTTGATCTCGGTATCGAACTCTTCATCCTTGGTCCACCATTTCCGAGGGCCGGCGGCGAACCAGAAGTCGAGCACGTCGCGCGGGCGAACATCTGATGACATGAAGTGGTATCCTCCAGAATTCAGGGAAAGGTCAGCGCGGGTTCAGCCCGAACTCGCTGAACGGTATATAGGCAACATCATCGCCCATGGCGACACTCGATACATCTTCCGGCAATTCGATCAGACCACTCGCCCGTGTCAGCGAAGAGATCAGCCCAGACCCATCGCGGTCGAACTTCTTGACGACCGGCCCTTGGCTGTCTCGGTCGTCGATCCAACCACGCAAAAACTCCCGCCGGTCGGTCTTCTTGCGCGCAATTTCAAAGCCGGCCTTCATGGCAAACCGTTGGGGTGACGCAACGACTGAACCTTGCAGACGAGAGAGCATGGGCCTGGCATAGAGCAGAAAGCACACCATCACGGCCACGGGGTTTCCAGGCAGGCCGAGAAATACCGTGTCGCCGATCTGGCCGAAGGCAAGCGGACGACCCGGTTTCACGGCAAGTTGCCACGCGTGCAGCTTGCCGATCCGGTTGACCAGTTCGACCACGTGATCTTCTTCGCCCCGGCTGGCGCCACCGGACGTCATCACCACATCATGGCGCGCCGCGGCATCCTCTAGCGCACTTCGGACGGTGTCGGCATCGTCGGCCAAAATGCCGTAGTCGGTGACGACTGCCCCAGTGGACGACAGCAGCGACGACAGCAGGTAGTGGTTCGCGTCATAGACCTGACCTTCGGCGAACGGAGTTCCGGGCCTGATAATTTCATCGCCGGTTGAGATCAGGGCCACGCGCAACGGTTTGTAACATTTCAACCGGCCGGCGCCCGAAGACGCTGCTGCGGCAAGATCCTGGGGACGAAGGACAAGGCCGGGGTCCAGCATGGTGTCGCCCACGGCCACATCCTCGCCCGCCCGGCGCCGGTTGATGCCGGCACGAACACCGGCAGGAATACAGACCCGGTCGCTACCACCCTCGGCCGACAGGACAATGTCTTCCTGCATGACCACGGTGTCCGCACCTTCGGGCATGACGGCACCGGTGAAAATTCGGGCAGCCCCCCCCGGTCTGAGCGCCAGTGGCGACGGGTGGCCGGCTGGAATACGCAAGGTGACCGGCAAGACCGTCTCTCCGTCAGCCGCAAGGTCTTCCGCCCGCAGGGCGTAGCCGTCTACCGCTGCGTTATCAAAAGCTGGAATGTTGCGCGGGGCGACAACCGCCTCGCACAGCACTCTTTCATGAGCCTGATCGAGGGTAACCCATTCCTCTCCCGCAACCACACTCACCCTTTCCTTCAACAGGGCAAGGGCATCGTCGTGGCGCATGCGGTCCTTGTCGTGGAGAAAACAGTCATCCAGCAATCGGCGGGCAGGTTGGCTCATTGACCCGGTTCCGGTTTTAGATATTCGACGATGAAGTCTGCTATCGACACGATGTTGTTGAGATCCAGCACCGGCACGGTTTGGCCCGCGATGGCCGTGTCGCTGGCGATGGCGACAATCGAGGAATCGTTCTCCGCAATGCCCGGATGTTCTACCCCTTTGCGGCGCACCTCGATCTTGGCATGCCGTTCATCCTTGTATCCTTCGATCAGGATCAGGTCGCAGGGTGACAGTTTCTCCAGGACCGAAGCCAGTGTCGGTTCGCTCTTCTCACCCAGTTCGTGAACGATCGCCCACCTTGACCGGGAAACGACGGCCACTTCCTGGGCGCCCGCCTGGCGGTGACGGTAGCTGTCGCGCCCTTTGTGATCGATCTCGAATATTTCATGAGCGTGCTTGACCGTCGACACGACCAGCCCGCGGGACGAAAGGACTTCCACCAGGCCCGCGGTGAGTGTCGTCTTGCCCACGTCCTTGTAACCCGTAATGCCGAAAATCGGTGTCTTCATCAGGTGTTAGCCTGCAACTGACGTTCCGCAATCTCAAGATCTTCTGGCCGGTTGACGTTGAAGAACGGATCGAACGGTTCAGCGGAAAACGGGGCGACCGCAAGACGGTAGCGTGCCGTCCAGACGTCGACCTTGCGAATCTCCTCGTCGATCAGTGCCGTTCGCAATTCACCGGCAAGATGCACGGGCCACAGACCGAACACCGGATGGTTGCGGCCGTCGGACTGCGCGCAAGCCATATCTGCCCCCTCTTCGGTGTGCTTGAGAAACGCCGCCATGAGATTGCGGGGAAAGAACGGCGTGTCCGTCGCCACGGTCATCACCCAGGGGTTCCCGGGGCAATTGTCGTGCGCCCATTCCATGCCCGTGAGCACACCGGCCAGGGGTCCCGCAAAACCGTCGATCGTATCGGCGGCAACCGGCAGGTCAAATCGGTTGAACCGTTCGGAATCGCCATTGGCATTAATCACCATGTCCGGCGTTTGCGATCTTGTCCGCTCGATCACCAGATCGAGCAACGTGCGACCGCCTATCTCCAGAAGGCATTTGTCGCCACCGCCCATGCGTCGCGCCATGCCGCCTGCCAGCAAGACGGCCGTCACACCAGCCAGTGCGGTCATGATGTTGCCCTCATACCGAATCCATTTCCGTCGCTTTGCGCCGATGCTTGCGGTCTTCTTCTGCAACCTGCGACATGTCCGCGTCGAACTCGATGCGCTCGTCACCCGCCAGCACGACAAACCGCTTTCCCCGTGCCCGCCCGATCAGGGTGAGTCCGGCGTCACGGGCGAGGTCCACGCCCCAGGCGGTAAAGCCTGATCGGGAAATGAGGATGGGAATCTGCATCTGCACGCACTTGATGATCATTTCGGAAGTCAGTCGCCCGGTCGTATAGAAAATCTTGTCGTGTGGCGACATCTTTTCCAGAAACATGTAACCGGCAATCTTGTCCACCGCATTGTGCCGGCCCACGTCTTCCATGTAGACCAGCGGCCGGTCCTCATGGCACAGGACACAACCGTGGATGGCGCCCGCCTTGAGATAAAGACTGGGGGCGGTGTTGATCTTCTTCATGAGTGCATAAAGCCAGGATGTCTTGAGACGGGCGTCGCGGTTGAGACTGATCGACGCGAAACTCTCCATGACGTCACCGAACACGGTCCCCTGCGCGCATCCCGACGTCCGGGTCTTTTTCTTCAGCTTCTCCTCGTAGTTGGTTTCCCGCTCGGTGCGAACGACCACTAGTTCAAGGTCTTCATCATAATCGATGCCGGTGACGGTGTCGTCAGCCCGCAACATGTTCTGGTTCAGGAGATACCCGACGGCCATCATTTCGGGATGATCGCCGATCGTCATCATGGTGACGATTTCCTGACCGTTCAGGAACAGGGTGAGCGGCCGTTCGTGCACCACATTGATTTCAACCGGCGTGCCATCCTGATCGACGCCCGACACCGGTCGGCTCAGCCGCGGATCGTCGGGGTCTGGAACTATTAGAAACTCGTCGGGCATGGCCGATCCTTAATCCAGGGAACTTGAAACGCATCATAGTTCAGCGCAACACGCCAAGAAATCCATAGAATGGAAAATCTGCGCCCGGACCGACATAGATCGGGCCGACATAGATCGGGCCGACACGCCCATCATGATAAATCAGTAAACAATCAACCGTTTAGGCGATCTGTTTTGTTGTCGGCAATTAACTTCGGAATTTGAACTTTGTTATATCAAATAACACTTAAAGATAGATAGTATTGGAATATATTATACTGATTTTCACACCTCCAATTTAAAGAATATCTTGAAACGCAATATTGTAGGACTGTTTGCATGTTATGGGTGTTCGGATTGATGGGTGCAGTATTCATCATTATGGGATTGCGCGGGCAAACCGGGGGCATTGCCGGGCCCTGGATAGGCGTCAGCGTCCTGGTCTATGCCTTTTCGCCCTTCTCGATTTCTCAATTGTCCACCAGCATCGGCATTCCCAGGACCTGGTCAGATGTTTTTGCCGATACGTCGCCTGTGGAGGCGGAGCAGATTCCCTCATCGAGTTACCGGATTTCAGCCGACGATGACGGCCACTTCAGGGTCAACACCTGGATAAACGGAACCCAGATCCGGATGCTTGTCGATACCGGCGCCTCCACATTGGCGCTGAGCTACGAAGACGGTCAGAAGCTGGGGCTTGATCCCGGCAAATCGAAAAATCTTGTTGCCATCAGCACGGCAAACGGTGTGGCCTATGGCGCACCTTATTATGTCGGACGTGTTGAAGTTGGGGAGATCGGCAGGACCGCTGTCGAAGCAATCGTCATGACACCGGATACTCTTGGCGAGAGCCTGCTCGGCATGTCGTTTCTGAAGACCCTGACACGGTATGAGATTCGCAAAGACGAAATGATTTTCGTTCAGTAGTGCCCGACGGATGTTACGCGGCCGGCCTCGTGGTCAATTCGCCAATTGTTTTCAGGGCGGAGCTTGCCAAAGTAGCCGTCGATTTCAACCAAAGAAATCGTATCAGGTGTATTCGTTTCGGATTCGAAATAATCGAGCACTTGCAACAATTGAAGCTGACCATAGAGGCCAGCCTCAAACCATAACACCACTTCTTCGTGATCTGTGGCAGCTCTCAGTTGTGCATCGCGGGACACAAAGGAATCAGTCGATTCAGAACCGCTTGCCCAACCGGACTCAGCAACAAACTGCGACCTGACAGCCGACAACGCCTCCAGGGTAGACGTTCGCGGCACAGGCCCTTCGTGCAGGACATCGAGCCACGCAGTGCCCTCACCTTCCACGCTGCCTGCCTGCAGCATTTCCAGGGCGACATCACCATCCGTGATATGAAACACGAGGTGTCTTTATCCTATTCGGCAGCTTCCGTCTGAACATGGGTCATGACCCGGGCGGCGCAGAATTTAAATTCTGGAATTTTGCCGAAGGGATCAAGTGCCGGATTGGTCAACAGATTGGCCGCTGCCTCCACATAGGCAAACGGAACGAAAATCACTCCGTCGGGAATGGCGCCATCGGCGCGGGAGTTGAGCACGATGGCCCCGCGCCTGGTTTCAATCCGCACCGGATCACCGGCGTTGATGCCCAGATCACGGATTGTTGCCGGTGACAGGGAAGCCACGGCTTCCGGTTCGATTGCATCCAGTTGGCTTGCCCGCCGTGTCATGGCGCCGGTGTGCCAATGTTCAAGCTGGCGGCCGGTCGTCAGGATCATCGGATAGTCATGATCGGGCCGCTCGTCGGGCGGAATAATTGCCGCGGGGACAAATTTGCCAAGACCGCTTTCGGTCGGGAAACCGTCACCGAAGACAATGTCCTCGCCGGGCCTGTCATCGGAATGACAGGGGTAGGTCACCGAGTTTTCGCGGGCCAACCGGTCCCAGGTAATGTTATCGAGCGACGGCATCGCCTGCTTCATTTCCGCAAAGACATCTCTGGGGTGGTCATAGTTCCAGTCGAGACCCATCCGGCGGGCAAGCTCCTGAACGACCCACCAGTCCGGCATCGCTTCGCCGGGCGCATCGACGGCCTTGCGGCCCATCTGGACCTGGCGGTTGGTGTTAGACACTGTCCCGTCCTTTTCAGGCCAGGCGGTGGCCGGCAGAACGACATCCGCGAACATCGCCGTCTCTGTCAGGAAGATATCCTGCACCACCAGATGATCGAGCATCGCCAGGGCTTCGCGGGCGTGACCGACATCCGGATCCGACATTGCCGGGTTTTCGCCAAGTACATACATGCCCTTGATCGTACCGGCGTGGGTCGCGTCCATGATCTCCACCACCGTCAACCCAGGGTTGGGATCAAGGTCTATCTTCCACAAGTTCTCGAGCTTGGTCCGGCTGTCGTCGTTTCCGGTCTTCTTGTAGTCCGGGAAAAACATAGGGATAAGCCCTGCATCCGAGGCACCCTGTACATTGTTTTGGCCCCGTAATGGATGCAGGCCAGTGCCCTTGCGGCCGACCTGGCCGGCCATCAGGGCCAGCGAAATCAGGCAGCGGGAATTGTCCGTGCCGTGCACATGCTGGCTGACGCCCATGCCCCAGAAGATGATCGCGGCATTGGCCTTGGCGTAGGTCCGGGCTACCGTCCGCAGCACATCGGCTTCGACACCACAGATTTCGCTCATGGCTTCCGGTGTGTATTGCCCCAGATGATCTTTGAGTTTTTCGAAACCTTCCGTGTGGGCCTGCACATACTGGCGGTCGTAGAGCTCCTCCTCGACAATCACGTTCATGATCGCGTTCAGCATCGAGACGTCGCCACCCGGCTTGAACTGAAGCATGTGTGTCGCGTGACGCTTGAGCGCCTGGCCACGCGGGTCCATGACAATCAGCTGAGCGCCACGCTTGGCTGCCTGTTTGAAATAGGTTGCCGCCACAGGGTGATTTTCAGTCGGGTTGGCGCCGATGACGATGATGACGTCGGAGTCGCGGACTGCGGTGAACGGTGCTGTCACTGCGCCCGATCCGATGGTTTCCATCAGAGCGGACACCGAAGAGGCGTGGCAAAGCCGGGTGCAGTGATCCACGTTGTTGCAACCGAAGCCGGTACGCACCAGCTTCTGGAACAGATAGGCCTCCTCGTTGGAGCATTTGGCCGAACCGAAGCCGGCCAGAGACTGCTTGCCCAAACCGTCACGCAGTGTTTTGAGACCCGTCGCCGCACGGTCCAGCGCCTCTTCCCATGTCGCCTCGCGAAAATGGGTCAGCGGGTTGGCGGGATCCATGTCTGGGAAATTCGACTTCGGTGCATCGTCTCGCCGGATCAGCGGTTTCGTCAAACGCTCCCGGTTGTCGATGTAGTCGAACCCGAACCGGCCCTTGACACACAACCGGTTTTCGTTGGCCGGTCCTCCGGCACCTTCCACGTAGGCAATCTTGTTGTCCCGGATCTTGTAGCTGATCTGGCACCCGACGCCGCAATAAGGGCAGATACTGTCGACGTCGCGGTCGAATTCGCGGCTGCCGACACCGGCCTCGTTGACGATGGAACCGGGCATCAGGGCACCGGTCGGACAGGCTTGCACACATTCACCGCAAGCCACACAGGTGCTCTGACCCATGGGATCATCAAAATCGAACACGATCTTGGAATTGCTGCCGCGCCCGGCCATGCCGATCACGTCGTTGACCTGCACTTCCCGGCAGGCCCTGACACACAGGTTGCAGTGAATGCAGGCATCGAGATTGACCCGCATGGCGGCATGCGAACTGTCAGGCTCGGGTGCTGCGCGCGCAGGAAACCGGCTCGTGGTTGTGTCCTGAGCATCGGCCCAGGTCCACAGCCCGCTGACCTGATCGTGTGCCTCTTCCTTGACCGGCTGGTCGGCCACGAGCATTTCCATGACCATGCGCCGCGCGGTCTTCGAACGGTCGTTCTGGCTGTTCACGACCATGCCGTCGCGCGGCGTCCGGATGCAGGACGCGGCAAGCACGCGCTCGCCTTCGATTTCTACCATGCACGCGCGGCAGTTGCCGTCCGCGCGGTAGCCCGGTTCGTCGCGATAGCACAAATGTGGAATATCCGTACCGACGCGCTTTGCAACCTGCCAGATCGTTTCATCGGACCCGGCTTCGACCTCACGGTCGTCGAGGGTAAACTTGATTTTGTCGCTCATGGTGACGCAAGGCTCCGTCAGATCTCTTGGATTAAAACGCGGTAAAAGACGTTTGGAAGATACAGCTTAAAGTTCGTCGCGGAAATACTTGAACACCGATTGAAGCGGATTTGCTGCCGCCTGCCCGAGACCGCAGATGGAAGCATCCCCCATGGCAGCTGACAGTTCGTTCAGAAGCGGCTCGTCCCAGGTGTCCTGCTGCATCAGTTTGACCGCCTTTTCACAGCCCACCCGACAGGGCGTGCATTGCCCGCAACTTTCGTCTTCAAAGAATTTTAGAAGGTTCAGGGCCGCGTCCCGGGCCGTGTCCTGATCCGAAAGGATCACCACCGCGTGGGACCCGATCAGGCAGCCGTACTTTTCAAGCTCGCCGAAATCAAGCGGCAGATCGTCCATGGAGGCCGGCAGGATACCACCGGACGCCCCGCCGGGAAGGTAGCCCATGAAGCTGTGGTCATCGGCCATGCCACCGCAATAGTCATCGATCAGTTCGCGCACGGTCACGCCCGCCGGTGTCAGCTTGACACCCGGGTTCTTGACCCGTCCCGAAACAGAATAAGACCTCAACCCCTTGCGGCCGGGCTTGCCCTGGTCGGCAAACCATTGAGCGCCCTTGGACAGAATTTCCGGCATCCAGAACACTGTCTCGACATTGTGCACAAGGGTCGGGCGGCCGAACACGCCGACCTGGGCGACGTAGGGCGGCCGGTGGCGCGGCAGGCCGCGTTTGCCCTCGATGCTTTCGATCATCGCGGATTCTTCACCGCAGATATAGGCCCCCGCCCCACGGCGAAGATCTACAAACCCGGACTCGATAAAGCCTTCCGCTTCAAGCACGGCGATTTCGGCAAGCAGAATTTCACGGGCTGCAGGATACTCATCGCGCAGGTAGACGAAGACTGTTTCGGCCTCCACACCCCAGGCGCCGATCAGCATGCCTTCGAGAAACTGGTGTGGTTTGGTCTCGAGATAATGGCGGTCCTTGAAAGTCCCGGGCTCGCCCTCGTCTGCATTGATGCACATGTAGCGCGGGCCGGCTTCAGAGCGCACAAAACCCCATTTCGTGCCGGACGGAAATCCGGCACCGCCCAGGCCGCGCAGGCCGGCTTCACCGAACGTCTCGATAACACCTTCAGGCGTCTTCTCGCCGGACCGGCAAGCCTTCAACATGTCATAGCCGCCACGCGACGTGTACTGCGCGAATGTTTCATAGTCCGGCACGACCGGAGTAATCTCCCGGTTGCTGGCCGCCGCCAGTATCTTGTTCGCATCTGCATGATCCACATGCCGCTGACCGACGACGGCGACCGGCGCCAGATCGCACCGTCCCATGCAGGGCGCATGAACCACCCGGACGTCTTTCGGCGCATTTTCGCCGAGTTGAGACATAAGAGCGTTGGCACCCATCAGAGCACAACTCAGACTGTCACAGACCCGCACGGTCACTTCCGCAGGCGCCGCCTCGCCTTCCTTCACCACATCGAAATGATGATAGAAGGTCGCCACCTCGTAAACCTCTGCCTGAGCAAGTTTCATGTCATGAGCAAGGGCACGCAGGTGTTTTGCGTCGAGACAGCCATACTTGTCCTGGATCAGGTGAAGGAATTCGATCAGCAGGTCGCTCCTGCGCGGCCGGTCGCCAAGAAGCGCCTGCACGTCGTCGAGAGCGTCCATATCGACCTGACGGCCCTTGGGAAACGCGCGTGACTTGCCGCGCCGTCTGCCTTCGGTATTCTTTCCGGGCCGCGTGACCTTCGATCTCAGGTCTGTTTGCGTTGAACTCATCAGTAAATTTCCCTAAAGCCGTGACAGAGCCGGTTCTTGTGATATTGGTCGCGCTAACATCCCCGTAAGGCCCTTGAGCCTACCCGCCGCAAACGTCATATTACGTCCAAAACCGCCGCGGGAGTGTTTGCAAGGCGTCGGATTGTGCCATATTCTCCTATTGTGGGATACCATACACCATGAGCGAACCCGATGAAATCCTCGATGTGAGGGGCTTGCTCTGTCCGCTGCCTGTCCTGAAGGCCAGAAAGCGGCTGATGTCCATGAAACCGGGTGAAGTTCTGCGTATGGACGCCACTGATCCTGCATCGGTCATCGACGTGCCTCATTACTGCACGGAAAGCGGCAATGACCTGATCGATCAGATCCAGGACAACGACGTGTTCACCTACTGGATCAGGCGAAACTGAACAACCAGACGACAGCAACAGCCCCCGCCGGAGCAACGCGGGCAAGTCAGTCCCTGTTCATGACCCATCACTTTTTCTGAGCCTATAGACCACGATCTTCGGAGTCTTGTGGAACAAGACATAGTCTCGGTCGATCATCGCTTGCACCGCCGGCTCGCGCTGCAGATACCATGGGACTTGCTCCGACCTCTTCACTAGGAATCTGGGGCGGCTTTCCACAACGCGTTGAAGCTCATTTCCGGCAATGTACCCAGCGTCACGGAGCGTTGACAACACGGAACCTCGCACCAGGTCACTCGGGTGCGTGGCCACTTTCGAAACCGGCATCGTGTCGAGGTACCAGAGAACCAGATGGTTCTGCATCGCCCAGATTGCATCGTCGGGTGCGCGAATCTCATCGATGCGTTTCGCCGCTGCCCGGATCTCGTGAGATTTTTGAACAAACTCCCAATCGGTGAACATCCGAAGAGTCGCTGAGCCATTGACTGCCATCGCCTGATAAAAGAGAACAGCCAGAAGACCGCAAGCTGCGGCGAAAGCATATCGAACCGGCCGGACGGCGGCAAAGAGGTACGCGGAAAATATTCCGAGTATTGGAATCAATTGCAGCAGATAGTGGCTATACGCATTCCCTGTGTTCAGAATTGAAATGACAACCGCGGCAAACGTCAACCACACCAGAACATCCTCGCGGCAGAACTTCCGGGCGAACCGGCCGGATTTGAGCAACCCGGACAGCGCATACAAAGCGCCGGACACCGTACACCAGATCACAAGGTGTGCGATCGGATGTGACATCTGACCTTTCAAAGCTTGAAAAGCATTCATCTTGCTGCCGGCGTAGGTAAGGGCGACATCGACGGTCACGAGTTTCAGCACGTCCAGCGCGCCAGCTGCAATGTAAATCAAAACGAACACCACAGGCGGCACAAGGCCGGCCAGGATGTAGGCGAACAGAGACTTTCGAGCGCTGGAACGATCCTGCCCAAACACAGTGACCCACAAGAAGTAGAGACCGAAGGCCACCGCCACTACGGCGAGATTGGTGCGCGTCAGCGTTGCCAGCGAAATCAGGAGCCCGATCAGTCCCGCTGCCCAGATCCGGTCAGGCCGGGCAATCATGAGCCATAGCGCTGTCATCAGCATTGCCGTGGCCGGGAGTTCAGTGCTGGTGTGTTGGCCGAAACCCGAGGCGTTCATGAAAATGGCCACCAGGATTCCGAGGCCGGCCGCTGTCACATCGACTTTGCGCCGCGCGATGGAGAAAGCTGCGACACTCGATATTACGATGCACAAATCACCGAACAGCCGGACCGCCAGCAGGGACTCACCGAACACCGCCATGACACCGGCGAGCATGTAGAACATGAGAGGCGGTTTATTGTCGAAATGGTTGATGTAGGGAAGTTCACCGTCGAGAACGTAGGAGGCCATCAAGATGAAGGTGCTTTCATCCCAATCCATAACTTCCTTGTGGAAGCTGCCGATCTGGGTGAGGAACACCGCCAGAACAAAGGCAGATGTCCACATCCAGGGGTTGTCGGCGAACGCGAAAAACCGACGCAGGACAATCATCCAACGTAGCACCGATCATCGCTGGTCGATATGTGCGTCAATGTGAAAAGCGTTGTCATTGAGATCAATTTCCTGACGACATATGCGGTTCGGGGATCGACGGCCACGCGAATTTGATCCGCCTATGCGCGCCGGTCCGACAAAGCCATTTTCACGTCGTCCTTGAATCCGACCAGGACCGCATCGTCGACTTCAAACACCGGCCGTTTGATAAGGGCCGGATGCTCCGTCATCAGGGCAATGGCCGCTGTTTCGCCAACGCCTTGCTTTACTTCGTCATCCAGCGTGCGCCACGTGGTGCCGCGTCGGTTGAGCAATGTTTCCCAACCGACAGCTGCAGACCATTGGGCAATCCGGTCGGCTGAAACGCCATCGGGACGCACATCGCGGAACTCATGGTCCCGGCCCTGGTCCTTCAGCCAGGCAATGGCCTTGCGGCAGGTGTCGCAGTTCTTCAGGCCGTATACGGTGATCATGGAAAATGCCTCTATGTTTTATCGAACAGTCCGCCACCGCGGTTGATCGACAATGTCTGGTCAGGCTCGAAGGCTTTGGCCATATCCATCGCAGAAGGTGGTTCGGAAAATGCCTTCATCAGCCCTTCGAGATGGGCCTTCGGGATATCGCGCGTGATGAACACGATCCGGGACCGCCTGTCGTCGTCTGGCCAGGCATCGAGATGTACCGGTGGATGGAAAACATGCTGCACCCCGTGAATGACCACGGGGCGGTCGGGATCTTCCTCCAGTTGCACGATCCCCTTTACCCGCAACAGGTCGGCACCGTAGTTCGCCCTGAGCAGCTCCATAAACAGGTTGAAGCTGCTCGTGGAAAGCGGCGCATCCTGAGCGATGCAATAAGCACTGATTTTTTCGTCATGGCGATTGACGTCGTGATGATGGGCATGGGTGTGATCGTGTCCCGCACTCTGAGTCTCGGCAAAGGCCTCTTCACGAAGCCACCGTGCCACGTCCGGCGCCTTCGTCGACGGATTGTAGAGACCGGCATCGAACAACCCGGACGCCTCCACATGGCCGTGTGATGCAAAGATCCGTTGCGCGCCAGGGTTCAGAGTACCCAGCCGCCTCTTCAGGTTCTCTAGAGCACTGGTCCTGTCTTCGTCGCCGTCGCAAAGGTCGGTCTTGGTGACGACAATCCGGTCGGCGACAGCGACCTGTTTCACGGATTCACCATGGTTCTCCAGTGTGCTCAGGCCGTTGACCGCGTCCACGGTCGCGATCACCCCGTCCAGACGGTAGCGCATGACCAGATAGGGATGATTCATGATCGTGTGCAGAATAGGGGCCGGATCGGCAAGCCCCGTTGTTTCAATCACCACCCGGTCGAAAGGCTTGATCCGGCCGTCGTCGCGGCGCTCCAGTAGATCGTTCAGGGTATCGACCAGGTCGCCGCGAATCGAGCAGCAAAGACAACCGCTCGACATTTCCAAAATGCCCTCGTCGGCATTTTCCACGAGCAGGTGATCAATGCCGATTTCACCGAATTCATTGATGATGATGGCTGCATTCTCGAGCGCCGGATCTCTTACCAACTGATTGAGAAGCGTCGTCTTGCCACTGCCCAGAAAGCCTGTCAGGACGGTGACCGGTATCGGCACGTGTGATGAAACTGTTTCGGATTCTGTCATATCACGGAGTCTATACCCGATCTGACATCTGTTGAGAATCAGGATTGTGGCTTCGGCTTACTGCCGGGACAACGCCAATCGTCGGACGGGCCGGCTTCTCGCGCCGATCAGGATTTTGGCGTCGACCTTTTCTTTTTCTTTTTCTTCTTCTTTTTCCGAGCCCGCCGCTTTTTCTTCTTTTTCTTGCGCTTTTTCTTCTTGGCCGATTTCGGCGGCTTGAAATACCCTTTCTCGAAGGTTTTGCACGCAACACTGGCCTTCTGGAAATGGGTGCAGATATCGCGCGCCTGCTGTTGCGGAACCCCGTACATGATCGAGGCCAGTTGCTTGTTGCGGTAGTCGCGGACCACCGCCCCTCGTCCGGTATAGATGATGTTGCGCAGGGCCATCAAATTGTCGCGCAGGACGATGTGGGCCTTGGCTCTGTTCTCGAACCGGCCGAATTCCACACCCCAGCCGTGGACCCCCCAGGGTGATACCAGCGGCGTGTCCGACTTGCGCTTGCAGACGACAGACTTCATGTCGTACGGCGCCGACTGGAACAGACCCCCGTTGGAATAATCGGCGACGGTTCGGCCTTCCCCCTTGCCTGCAGCAAATCCCTTTTCGAGCGCTTCCTGGGTGGCGTTGGTACGGGCACTCGACGATTTCGCCCCCAGGACCACGGCCACGAGACGGCGTCCGTTGCGCGTCGCAGACCCGACCAGATTGTATCCTGAAGAACAGATAAACCCGGTCTTTAACCCATCTGCCCCCGGCATCTTCTTGAGAAGCGTATTCCAGGCCCGGAACTGGCGTTTGCCGATCTTGATTTCCGTCTTCTTGAAAATGTTGGCGTGTTCGGGAAATTGAACCACGATGGCCTTGGCCAGCAGCCCCATATCCCGTGCGGTGGACACCTGCCGAGGATCGGGGAGTCCATGCGGATTCGCGAAATACGTTCCTGTCATGCCTAGCCGGCGGGCCCAGGCATTCATCAGCTTGACGAACTGTTCTTCACTGCCCGAAACGCCTTCGGCGATCGCCACGGCCAGATCATTCGCCGACCGCACGATCAGGATCTGAAGCGCCTTCTCGAGCGTTATCTTGGATCCTACCGGCATGCCAACCTTGCTCGCTGGCTGGCGTTGGGCATGTTCCGTGATGATCAGCTTCGATTTCAGGGACATCTTGCCGTCACGAATGGCGTGAAAGGCAAGATACGCCGTCATCAGTTTTGTCAGCGAGGCAGGATACCAGGGCGCACCCGGACTGTCGGAATGGATAACATTGCCTGTCGATGCTTCAAAAACGATTGACGGACCAGCCGACGACGCCGGCGAACGCACGAAGAAACAAGCCAAGACAATGGCTATGAAAACGAACCGGCTGATAGGCAAACCCTTTGTCCCCCAGATTGTGCGCGGCGCAGTATGCGGCGGACGCGACGAAAGGTGAAGTCCCCAGATCAAGATCCGACCAAAAAAACGGAGAATAAGGTCAACACTATGGCATTATGGAATTCGGGTATCCGCTTCGAGCCACCAGTGACGACGGAGGAAGCCATGATTGCCGCTCTTGCCATGTACGATCTGCCGCAGGTCCATCGCCGGGCGGACGAATTCTGGAGCTTCATTGCTGAATCGCTCACGAATTCGGGTATCGCGGATGTTCCCCAGGCATTGACCCGGCAGGCAGAACCATATGACGTCTGGACCCGTCCCGACCTGCTGCTCGCCCAGACGTGCGGATATCCGCTCACCCATAAATTGTTGGACCGCGTGCGTTTGGTGGCAACGCCCTGTTATGACGCTCCGGGATGCAACGGGCCAAACTACAGCAGCCTGATTCTCGTGCGTGCCGGCACTTTCCCCGATTTGGCATCCTTGAAAGGCTCGAGAGCCGCATACAACGGTACTGATTCTCAATCGGGCTACGCGGCCTTCCGGGCGGCCATCGCACCTTTTTCGCAAGGCGCGTCTTTTTTCGGCGAGACAATCGCAACCGGCGGGCACGCAAATTCAATCAAGGCGGTCAAAGAGGGTCGCGCGGATGTATGCGCCACGGATGCCGTGACCCATGCCATGCTTTCACGACATCAGCCCAAAACCGTCGACGGACTGGAGGTCATTGGTTTTACGCCGGGCGCGCCCGGTTTGCCCCTGATCACCAGCCTGGAGACGCCAACCGCCACCGTTGACGCCCTGCGCCGGGCCCTTGACGAGGCAACGGCCAGTCCCGCATTGGCGAACGCCCGCGCCGAACTCCTGATTACCGGATTTGACGTCCTTGCCGATGAGGACTACGAAAGCATCCTGGCCATGGAACAACAGTGCATCGACTCCGGTTACAGTTCCCTGTCGTAATGCCCTTTGGCCCCAGCAGAACGCTTCGTTGGGTTGCGGATACAGGCCGGATATGATCCTGTCTCCGGGTTTCCGCAAAACATTGCCGCAGGTAGCTCATGACCGTATTGCCCGAGGGCTTCGACATTCTTCACATTGTGGCAGTGGCTTTTCTGGCTCTGTCCTGGGTTGCCTACTCGCCCCTGCTGTCGACCTTTGCCCGGGGAACACTCAACTCACAGCTCGACGACGTGCGAAAACATTGGATCCGCATATCCATTGTCCGCGAGAACCGCACATTTGATGCCGTCCTGCTGGGACATATCATCAATTCCGTCGCATTTTTCGGATCCGCAACGTTGATCGTTCTGGCCGGTCTCGTCGGAACCCTGGCCAGTGTTTCAAAGATCCATGAAATCATCGTTCAGCTGCCGCTCGTGGCCGAAATGAGCGTCGAACTCTTTGCCATAAAACTTCTGGTCATCCTCTTTCTCATGACGGTGAGCTTTTTTTCATTCACCTATTCGCTGCGGAAACTGATCTACACGATTGCCCTGGTCGGCGGCTTGCCCGAATCCCCGGACGACGAGCCCGGACGCGATGTCATGATCGATACCGCTGCCACTGTCCTGACCGAGGCTGTGCGTAGTTTCAATTCAGGAATCCGCGGTTATTATTACGCCGTCTCCGCCCTGTTCCTGTTCATCGGGCCGATCCCCTGCATTGTTGCCACAGCCATTGTGATGTTCATGCTGTTCTACCGCCAGACCTCAACCAGCACCGCGAATGCAATTGAGCGTTATGTGGACGCCCTCGGAAACTATCGCGGCCGCTCCCGGTAATTCGTCGCCCGAACCCGGTTCCTGTCCTCTGTTACACAGTGCGGCACAAACGAAGTCATGCAAAATTTGATTTGAGTTGATCCGGTAATTCGCTAATCTCGGACCTGTTCCCTGAGCAACGGTTCTCATTTCATTCACAAAGACACGATAAACGGACGTTCCTTCGGATGTCTGATCGAACGGTAGGTTTGCGCGATGATAAAATGTCCGCTCAATAGTGCGGCGCAAGGCAAGTTGATTCCATGGGCATAGATTTGGGATCGATGGACGAGATCGCCCTGGCAGCCTCAGCCATGGTGCAGCTTCCAGGCTGCCCGGCCTGTGGCAGCACGAATTTGCGCGATGCCTTCTCCGACAATGATCTCACCCGTCATACGCAATTGCCCGATGCCCTGCGCCGGAGCGACTACTGTCTGTGCCATAATTGCATGCTGGTATTTGCCGCATGGCGGCAAGTGCCGGAAGCAGCAACGGCCTATTACGACTTGTTTCCCGACCTCGAGCATCGACATTATGCGGTCTATCCTCCGCCGGAGGAATATCGCGCCAACAAGGTCCGGGTTGCGAAATGGATTGTCGGTGAACTGGAAAACGCCAGCGCCCTGAGTGATAACGCCAGGGTTCTTCACATTCGCTGCGACTGCGGCAGCCTCGGGCCGGTCGTCCGGGAGAAATTTCCCGAGGCAACCGTTTTCGGTCAGGACTATTTTGAGTCAAATGTCCGGTTTGCCAACGAATCGGGCAATGTTGACGCCAGCTTGCTTAAGCCCACAGGCGCGGAACTGCTCGAAGAATCCGGATTTGACGTGGTCGTGATCAACCACATGTTCACCCACGCTCTGGAGCCGCGCGCCGACCTCGAAATCTACCTGAAAATGCTGAAACCCGGCGGCACAATTTTCACCTACAACGAAATTGATTTTTACGAGGCTCTGCGTTTTGGCGGCCGCCACTTCCGAACCAAGCCCGTCAACAATTATCACAAGCAGTTGTTTACGCCGCGTTCCCTGCAAAGGTTCTTTGCTTCGGCAGGACTTGAAATGACCCATGCCGGTCGTCGCCGAAATACACTGTCTGCAAGTTTGAAGTACAGTCCCGCAGCCTGGGTGGAACCAGCTGGACAGGCGGAACTGGAGGACATGACCAAACGCCTCGTTACCTGGCTCGACATGAGGTCTTCCTTCAAGGGCAAGGTCGTGTCGTGGTCTCCCGTAAGAGCCGTGTTGAAAGCCATGGCCAGCCCGCCACCGGCCCTGCCATAATAGACTTACCCGACTTACTCAACGGTAACGCTCTTGGCCAGGTTGCGCGGCTGATCCACATCACGGTTGAGAGCCACAGCACTGTGATAGGCCAGGAGTTGGAGCGGAATGCCCATCAGAATGGGATCGAGTTCCGGTTCGCTTCGCGGTACGTCAATGCGATCATCGACGGTTACCGGCAATTCACCGGCGTGCGTTATGGCAACAATCGGACCCTTTCGCGCCCGCACTTCCTCCACTGATGAGACATTCTTTTCGAACAGATCGTCACGGGGCAGCACGACCAGGGTCGGCGTCTCTGGACAGATCAGCGCGAGTGGACCGTGTTTCAGTTCCGAGGCCGGATAGGCTTCCGCGTGAATGTAGGACACCTCCTTCAATTTAAGCGCGCCTTCCAGCGCCACGGGAAACCCCAGAGCCCGGCCGATGAAGAACATGTCGCGGGAGCTTGCGTATTTTTCCGCGACAGTGCGGATGTTCGCTTCATCATCCAGGATCTCGTCGATTTGTTCAGGCAGTTTCTGCAAGGCATCGATGATCCGGCGACCCGCGGCCGGCGACAGGTCTCTGATCCGCCCCAGATAGAGCCCCAGCAGGGCGAAGGCCACCAGTGTGGATGTGAAAGTCTTGGTCGAGACAACGGCAATTTCAGGACCTGCATGCAGGTAGACCCCACCGTCGCAAAGCCTGGCGATGGTGCTGCCGACCACATTGATGACGCCCAGGACACGGCCGCCCTTGCGCTTTATTTCCTGCACCGCCATCAGCGTGTCGAGCGTTTCACCCGATTGACTGACCGCGATATAGAGCGTGTCACGCTCGATCACCGGATTTCGATAGCGAAACTCCGAGGCCGGCTCTGCTGAAGCCGGAATGCGGGCAAGTTGTTCGATGATCTGGGCACCGTTCGAGCCGGAGATAAAAGCCGAACCGCACCCCAGGATCTTGACCCGGGAAATATCGAGCAACTCGCGGGGATCCAGATTCAATCCACCAAAATGAGCACTCATGAAACGCTGGTCCAGCCGCCCCTGCAACATGCGTGTCACGGCATCGGGCTGCTCGGCGATTTCCTTGCGCATGAAGTGGGCGAAGTCACCCTTGTCGTGAGCATCGCCCTGGGTCTCCACCGTCGTCGGCGTCTTGGCTGTCGGCACGGCATCGAGCGTCGACGTCTGATATCCGTCCCGGGCCACGACCGCCATCTCGCCGTCATCCAGATAGATGACTTGGCTGGTATGACGGACAAGCGCGGACGCATCGGAGGCCACGAACATCTCATGCTCGCCAATTCCGAGCACAACCGGACTGCCATTGCGGGCAACCACGATCGTGTCGGGCTCGTCGGCCGAAACCACAGCGATCCCGTATGCGCCTTCCACCTTTTGCAGGACGCCGCGTACCGCATCCTCGAGCTTGGGCGCATCGGATCGCGCAATCATATGCGCAAGGACTTCCGTATCGGTCTCGGACTGAAATTCGGCACCATCAGCCTCCAGGACTTCGCGCAATTGGGAGGCGTTTTCGACAATACCGTTATGCACGACCGCAACCTTGCCGGTGGGATCAGCATGAGGATGAGCATTGCGGTCGCTTGGTTCGCCGTGGGTTGCCCAGCGGGTATGAGCAATGCCGGTGGAACCCGCTACCCGCTTGGGAAGGCTCGATTCGAGTGAACGGACCTTGCCCTTGGCTTTGTGGACGGACAGCTTTCCAGCCTTGACCAGGGCAATGCCGGAAGAATCATAACCGCGATAGGCAAGCCGGTGCAGCCCTTCAAGCAGGATCGGCGTTGCATTCTGACGGCCCACATAACCAACAATTCCACACATGACTGTATTCCTGTTCTATCCGTAGATAATGCGGCGAATCTGGCGCACGGTAAGGGCCGGCGCACTGAAGCGCCGCGCTTCAAGTTCCCTGGCAATGCATTCGAAGATCACCGGGTTTGTAAGCCGGGCGGACTGTAGTTCCACATGACGCCGCACCACATAGGTTTCCGGCGTTTCCGACAGAAACGACAACACGTCATGCACAACGCGTTCTGCTTCCTGCCGGTTCAGCCTCGATGTACTGGCGAGGTGGTCAAACAGCTCTTCAAGATCGTCCATGAGGGTTAGAGATCAAAGTTCGATACTTTTTGCAACGCTTTTGCCCGTTTTCGGGCAGAAATCCCCAAAAACTGCGTTAATGATATGCCTCACGGAGTCACACCCGTGTGTTGAGGTGCCATATCAATCCGTTGTTGGCGGTCGAGGATCATACTCACGGCTCAATTCCGGAATTGGGGCGAGTGACGGGCGTGCGCGACCCAAATCAACACAATCTATTGCAATGGGACAGACGGAGCGCCTGAACCCGCTGGTGGGCATGGGTGCCAAGCTGGCCATCGATGATTTCGGCACAGGCTATTCGTCCTACGGCATGTTGCCGAAACTGCCGCTGAACACCCCAAAGATAGGCCGCAGCTTCACCCAGCGCCTCGATGAGCCGTCGGGTCGCTCTGCGCTAGCGGGCATTCGCAGTCTTGCCGAGAGCCTCGGCTTCGCGGCGATTGGCGATTGTCTACGGCATTGAAACCGAGCCGAACACGCCGCGTTGCTGGCTCTCGGGTGTCGGCAAGCCCTGAAGTTTCTGTTCGCAAAACCCATGGCTTGGATAAGTACATCGCATCGTAAAGAACCGGTGTTTCCACCGATGAAGCAAGCCGGTCTGAACCAGCATTTTGCAAGGCTGGGCGAACTCGACTGGAGCCGGTTTGAGTTTTGCACCTACGAACCGCACACAACGGCCCAAATCCTAAAAATCTGTCGGTGCGCCGCCTTCTTCCTTGCGTCTTGACACAAACGCCGCGAGTTCTTCTGCAATCGCTGCATCTAAAGGCGGAGCCTCGTACTGGCTGAGCAACTGTTTGAACACCTGGTTGGCCTTGCCGAAAGCTTCAGGACGGCCTGCATCGACCCAGGACTCGAAATTTCGCCAGTCCGACAATATCGGCGAATAGAACGCCGATTTGTAACGCGCCTGCGTATGGGCGGTTCCAAAATAATGCCCGCCTGGACCCACTTCCCGGATTGCGTCAAGCGCCATGGTATCGTCGGAGACCTCGAGCGGCTTGAGGAAGCACGCCACCATCTGCAGCAGATCCGCATCGAGGATCATTTTCTCAAAAGACGCATGCAGACCGCCTTCCATCCAGCCCGCGCCATGTTTGACGATGTTGACGCCGCCCATCACTGCGCCCCACAGCGAGAACACCGACTCGTAGGCCGCCTGCGCATCAACCGCATTGGCGGCACAGACGTTGGAAGACCGGTAGGGCAACCCGTAACGCCGGGCAAGCTGGCCGCCGAGCATGGCCGCCTGCATGGCTTCGGGCGTTCCGAACGCCGGCGCCCCGGACTTCATGTCCACATTCGACGTGAAGCCACCATAGACAAAGGGCGCACCTTCCCGCACCGTTTGCGTGAACACCAGTCCGGCAAGCGCTTCGGCGTTTTGCTGGACAACCGCCCCCGCAATAGTGACCGGTGCCATGGCGCCGGCCAGCGTGAACGGCGTCAGTACAACGACCTGGTTGCGGCGTGCCATTTCGATGATCCCCTGCAACATGGGCACATCGAGCCTGAGCGGAGAATTCGAATTGATCACGGTCATGAGGCTTGGCTCGGCATCGAGCTGAGCGTCGGTGATCCCACGGCCTATGCGGACAATTTCGAGGGCATCGAGGTTGCGTTCCTTACCCAGCGAATAGGCATGAAACACCTTGTCGGACAACGTGACGAAATCCGACAGACAGTCCAGATGACGGACCGAAGCGTGAATGTCGACCGGTTCGACCGGGTAGCCGCCGAACATATGTACGATGTTGAGCATATGCCCGAGCTTCAGGAACTTTCGGTAATCCGCCTGGTTGCCCGACCGGCGTCCGCCATCCATGTCAGCACAGTTCGGCGCGCTCGCCACCGCACAGTTGGTGATCCAGTTGCCGCCTATCTTCAGGCTTCGCTGCGGATTGCGCGCGTGCATGGTGAATTCAGACGGCGCCTTTCCCAGACATTCCTCTACCAGCCCCCGATCGAACTTGATCCGGTCTGAATCGTTCGGGACATCGACGCCGGCATCCTTGAGAATCTGCTTGGCTTCCTGATTGAGGAATTCCACACCCATCTCTTCCAGAACCGTCAGCGATGCCTGATGAATGCTCTCGAGCTCGTCTTGCGATACCACCGGGACCGGCGGGTAAATCATCCTCGGCTGGCCCCAGTCGAGTTGATCGAAAGCCTCTGTTCCACCGCTCTGACGGGCCTTGCGTCCCCGCCGTCCTCCCGACCGTACAGTCCCGGCTTCCCCCGTTCCGACTTTACCCATCTCGTGCTCCCCTGGAGGTTCGCGTGACCTCGTTTGTATTGGCGCCGGCAACGATCAGCACATGCGCTGGCTCACGCCGTCTCCGACAGCTCGTTCACGGTTTCAGCGACGATGTTCGCCGCCGTCTCAATCTGTTCAACGGAGTGATCGGCCGAGATCATGAATCGCAGACGCAACTCTCCCGACCGGGTTGGCGCAGGCGGAGACACAAAAAGTCCCTTTGCCCGGGTCTCTTCCGCAAACCCCAGTGCGCTGTCAGAACGAGCAATGACCGTTGACTGGATCGCATAATCTGACTGCATCAGGTTCACTCCACCGGACGACACCTTGTCACGGAAGTTGCCGATGTTCGCGGCAAGGCGGTCACGCAGCACGTGATCCTTCATCGCCAGCGCAATCGCCCGCGACACACCGGCGGCGGCACCAGGCGACATCTGATCATTATAGACGCGGCCGGCCCTTGCCCGTCGAACCGCCTCCACAACTTCCTTGTTGCCGGCAACGACAGCCCCGGCACTGGCCGCCAGACCACAGCCAAACCCGCTCACGAAGACAGGCACGCGTTCCCATAAACCCTGTTCCTCGATGACCCCACGCCCCCACGGACCGCGGACGCCGAGTCCGCCGGTCTCGTCGATGATGACCAAGGCGTTGTGGCTCTCGGCGAAGTCGATTACCGGCTGCAGGTTGTTGATGACACCGGTCTCGATGTCGACACTGTCCGCAATGACAACGGTGAACCGTGGGTCGCGACGCGCATTGCCGGCTGACTGAAGCGAACGCGGTCCATGATCAATGACCTGGGCACCGCTCGCATGGGCGGCAGCGCGCAACACCGGATCGTCTCCGGCACGGATGTAGACCGTGTCCCGCTCGTCAACAATTTCACCGAGCAGACTGAACCAGGCATCCTGGCGAGAGCCGGTTACCAGCGCCGCCTTCGTGCCGGTATACCTGTTGACATCATCTTCCAGATTGAGGAGCGGGTCACTGCTCGTGAACGTCCCCGTGCCCACGCCGAAGCGATCCATGACCTCCTTGGCCGCACGCACCACTTCATAGTGGCTCCCCAGGCCGAGAAAATCGAAGGAAGACATGTTGACCAGATGAATCTGTTCACGCGGCATCGCCGCACGAGACGGCGGGGCATCCACGATCCCGCCGATGGAGAGGATCTGCTTGGCCATGAACCAGCCCTTGTTCTCGATGCTGCTGCACTCAGCCACGGCGAGGCCGGTATAGGGCTTGGCGATGCGCACGTCCGCACCGCTTTCCGAGACCACGGACCGTTCTTCCAGGATCGAACGCGCTGACCGGTGTTCGTGCTTGTGAGCTAGATGATCTATCAGAGGTACGGACATTTTCCCCGCCTTGCCGGAAAAGCAAATTATACCAACGGCGCCTACTATTGGCCCATTTCACCGTGGCGATTTTGGTCTGCCGGCAAGGCGCGTTTCGCGCCGGAGTGCGGTGTACTCCAAGCGGAACGCAACGATGTCCGGAGGCCAAAATAGCCCGGCCTTCGGTGGGTTATCCTTGCCCACCGGGTGCGTTGCGGCACTCGACCGATACACCGTATCGCTCTGCGCACCGCGCCTGCCCGGATGTGCAAGGCCAACCCATGAAATGGGGCAATAGTAGGCACCGTTGGTATTACTCGTCTGTTCCTCTATTTCACAACAACGAAGCCGGCGCAATGACGTTGCAATCGGCGTGCGCCAATGCCCTGTTCAATACAGCGGTAGCGTCTTATCCGCACAGGCATCAAACACGAGGTTGCCTCCGTGCCGACAAGTGCGCTAAGCCTTCGCTTCCTCATTCAAATCACACAAGAATCATAGGAGACTGTTTTGTCTCAGCGCACCCCATTGAGCGACCGCCTTACCGAGTCCAGAGAAGCGGCAGGCCTTTCGATTGCACAAGTAGCCCGCAGGCTCGCGGTAAAAACCAAGACGGTAGAGAACTGGGAAGCTGGGACAACAACACCGCGCCCCAACAAACTCCAGATGCTTGCCGGCGTGTTGGGTGTTCCCATGCTCTGGTTCATAGAGGGCGGTGACGAATACGATCCCATGCCGACACGACCAGGAAGACTGGATCTTCTCGAACAGAAGGTCGATCGCATGAATGCCCTTCAGCGCGAACTGCAGCAACTGAACAGTGAAATCGCCGAAGAAATTGCAGCGATCCGGAAAATCGACGAAGAGCTCGAGGAACTGGCAGCCTAGTCACTGGGAGTTTTGTGACCGGCGATGATTTGTACTCCTTGTCCGACAATTATGGGAGACTGAACAGGGAGACTGAACAGGGAGACAAGACATGAGAGTAATGATCGTCGGCGCCACGGGCATCATCGGCAAAGAGGTGGCCAATCTCCTCTCCCGCTTCCATGACGTTGTCAGAGTCGGACACAGCTCCGGAGATTTTCAGGTCGACCTGGAGTCCAAGGGATCCATTTCCGACCTGTACGATCGGGTTGGATCCGTTGATGCGGTTGTCTGCACGGCCGGCAATGCCAACTTCGCCCCGTTCGCGCAATTGACCGACGCAGACTTCGAACTGGCCCTGACGAGCAAACTGATGGGCCAGGTCAATCTTGTGCGTCTCGGCCAGGATCATCTCAAGGACGGCGGTTCCTTCACACTGACGTCCGGCATGATGGCGCACAGTCCAATGCCCGGGTCAGTGGCTGTGAGCATGGCCAACGGTGCCCTCCAGTCATTTGTCAAGGCAGCCGCTCTGGAACTCGAAAAGAGCCAGAGAATCAACGTTGTGAGTCCCCGTTTTGTCAAGGAAACCATGGTGTTGATGGGTATGGACCCGGCACCGGGCATCTCGGCTTCAGATAGCGCCAATGCCTATCTCACGGCCATCGAAGGTGCGGCAAACGGCGAAATCCTGGATGTTGCCGAACACATTTGAAGATCATCGCGCCAGTCTGAGCAAGGCAACCCCCAGAACGGTGACGAAGGTTGCAAAAACCTTCACCAGATTGAGGGCCTCCTTGAGAAAAAACACCCCGATCAGCAGTGCGAAGATGATGCTCGTTTCCCGCAATGCCGTGACCAGCGCGATCGGGGCCTGGGTAAACGACCAGATCACAAGCGCGTAGGCCGCAAACGACGCGCCCCCTCCCAGAAAAAACACCTTTTTCCCGCTTGTCGCAATGCCCTTCAGGGCGCCGGGCTGCTTGATCAGGACAAATGACAGAAACGCCACGGAATTGAAAAGGGTGAGCCAGCCGTAGAACCCCAGCGCGGTTCCAGCCTCCCGGGCACCCAGTCCATCGATCAGCGAATAACCGGCGATGAAACATCCCGTGACGACTGCCGACAGAGCAGCCTTGGGGTTGTGCAAGCCCGAACTTGCGCGCACAAATACCAGGCTCATGATGCCCAGCCCGATCAGTATGATCGCGCCCATCTCCATGGTCGAAAGCGCAACCCCCAGCACAGACACCGAAACCACCGCAACGATAAGCGGCGCGCATCCGCGTGCGATTGGATAGACCTGTGTCAGGTCCCCGATCCGGTAGGACATCATCAGGAACAACTGATAGCCGAAGTGAAGGGCAACACCGAGCCCGAGAAAGAGCCAGCTTTCCCGCGCAGGCGCCGGTACGAAGAACAGGACCAGCACACCAAACGGCGCATGCCCCAGCACGACGGCCGCCATGCTTTGAAGCTTATCTCCACTGCCCTTGACCAGCGCGTTCCAGGATGCGTGCAGTGCCGCTGCCAGCAGCACGGCAAAAAAGACAATCGGTTCCAAGGTATCCCTCTCCAGAAAGTGGCAGGGCGCCGGTACGACAGTGTACAGAAACTACAATCTCTTGGGCAGATAACGCGACAGCCCTGCCATGGCGCAATGGATCACGCCGCCGGTGACAAACACGAAGGGCAGTGGCAGGAAAATGAGGACAATTGCAAACAGACCGGGTGTCGCCAGCGACGTGCCGTGCCGGTAGGTGGTATAAACCGACGTCATTTCCGCACGCTCGTATGGGTGGACTGCCCGCAGGAAGGGTACATTCCCGGCCCCGTCTATCATGGTTGCGAAAAATGCCGCCGCCACCATCAGCGCCATCCCGGCTTCTGTCCAGGAGAACGGATATGACGCGAGCATGCCGGCGGCGATCGTCGCCAGCCCGGTGGCCAGATAGGCTCCCATCAGCAACTGGCGCACACCATACTTCTCGCCCAATCGCCCCCAGTTTCGCACAAACACCATCGGCATGACGCCAAACGAAACCAGTGCCGCCCCCACCTCGGCGCTGTAACCGGCCTCAGTTGCAAAGATCGGCGTATAGACGAAAAACATGAGCCACCATCCGTTACGGCCGACCGCCAGCATCCAGGCCAGCACAAGCCGGGGCTGCTTGATGAATTTCGGTATGATTTTCGTCAGGCTTGGAGGTGGCTTCGTGGCGGCCTTTATCGCCTGATTGTCGGACAGTCGGAATTTCCAGAACGTGACAAGCAGCAGAGTCGCGGTGACGGCGACCACGAGATAGGTTAGATTCTCGAGCACATTGCGGTCGAGAAAAACCCCGACCCAGGGACCCGCAATGAACACCATCCCCGAAAACAAAAGCCTCTTGGGCTCAAAGTGGTTGAGTTCCCGCCGTGGAATATGATCGAGCATGTAGAGGCTGATCGTGACCTCGAGGGCCGCCGTCGCGGAGATCTGCAGCAAAAGCGCTAGGATGGCCGTCCAGATGTGGCCCTGCATGAACAGGATGGCCGACACCACATAACACGATGTCCCGATCGTCATGATCCAGCGTCTCTTGAAGACGTGGATAGCGGCAGGCAGGACCAGGCTGACCACAAGACCGGCAACACTCACCGTCAGATAGACAATACTGACAAGCTGGGCGTCCTTCAGAAGACTGTACAAATGGAGCGGAACCAAGGTCATGAGAAGCGCGCGGCACGCCGACTCGAGCGTAAACAGCACAACAAAACTGTTGGCTTTGCCCTCTTCGACATTGCGAAGCAGGATTGGAAGGTGAATGCGGCGCAAGATCTTGGCCCCTATGTACCGTCCCACTCAACGGCATATTGGCAGGTTCGGCTCCTCCAGCACAAAAGGCAAATTCGCCCGGCACATAGCAGCCATGCAATCGACGCATAGCTGGCATGTGGCGAAAACCCGTTGCATCAACATGCGTTTTGACCCGCTATGGACGAAACGAGCGGAATGGCATTTCAAATGCAGGCGGTACAATCGGAAATTTCGGAGCAGAGGAACCTCTCTGCCTATCTGCTGTTGCTCTTCATGGGCATAATCTGGGGTTTTGCTCTGTCTTTGGCCAAGATCGCCGGGCAACTGGGAGGACATCCGATCGGTCTCGCGTTCTGGCAGGTCAGTGTCAGCGGCGGGCTCCTGCTGGCGATTTCGCTACTCACGGGCGGTCCTCCAAAATTGCGTCCCGATGTTTTCCGGTTCAGCATGATCTGCGGTGTCTGCGGCGTGGCGTTTCCGGCCATAGCCCTGTTCTGGTGCGCATTGCATCTGCCCGCCGGTGTGGTTGCCATCGCGTTTGCCAGCATGCCCTTGTTCACCTATGTCCTGACGGTCGTGTTCGGCGTCGAGCGCGGAGAACGGCGCCGGCTCCTGGGTGTCACGATCGGTCTTGGGGCCATGGCGCTGATCGTGTTTCCCGGTTCGGCCTTGCCGGAGCCCGGCCTTACCCCCTGGGTAATGCTGGCTCTTGCCGCCAGCGTCGGCATGTCGATCGAAAATTTCTACGCCGGTGGCTATCGGCCACCCGGGTTGTCTTCCGTGGCCCTTAGTGCCGTCAGGCAATTGGGAGCAGTGGTGGTTTTGTTACCGGTCGTCTGGTCGACCGGCACATTCCTGCCGGTTCTTCAGCCCTGGGGTGTTCTGCAGTGGGTGGCAACTGCAAATGGGGTCATCAGCGGCGTGGCCTTTACGATCCTGCTGTACGTGATCCGGACATCAGGGCCTATTTTTGCAAGCCAGACCGCCTATGTCATCACGCTTGCCGGCGTCGGTTGGGGAATCATTCTGTTCAACGAGTTTCACTCGGCTTATGTCTGGGGCGCGCTCCTTCTGACCATGTTCGGTACAGCTCTCGTACGCCCCCGGCTGCCCAAACCTGCGGCTGGGGTAACAGTTTAGTCACCAAACCCTCAGGTGTTTCTTACGGGAAATCAGACCTTAAACAATCTCTGCTATCTCTCATCCGTACGCGGGCTTCTTTGCAAAACCGAGCACCGTGCAGGGCACAGGGGTAGATTAAATGGCGATGGCCGGCTCAACACAATCGGGGCAGAGGAAGCGATCCGGCCCTTTGCTGCAGAACAAACTCATAGATCCGATTGTGGTCCAGAGACTCATCAAGCTTGCCGATTTTGCATTCCTGTCCGTCCTTTCACTGACGCTTTTCATTCAGACGGGCGCACGGGCAAATGCCCATCATTTTACCGCCGCCGCATTCATCGCTCCCTTTACAGCCTACCTCTGCCTTTACGTGCTCCGGGGTTGCTGGCTTTACACAGTCAGAGCGTTATCACTACCGATATCCTCATTTGCGGCCAGTTGGTCCGTTGTCGGTGGGCTCGGCATTTTGATCTACTTGTTCACGAACTGGGCCCTGTTCTCTGTGGACTGGACTTGGCTGCAATACTGGTTGCTGGGCACGCTTGGCTATTTTGCCTTGACCCGCTTTCCCGCGGCAACCTGGGTATCATCGAAAGCCGGTGAAGGCGCATTCCGCAAACGCATTGCTATTGTCGGCAGCGACACTGCCGCCGAGCAGGCCATCAGAATTCTCGAACGCACCCCCAACAACAGTTTTGAGATCATCGGCCTGTTCGATGACAGAAACGACCCGGAACGCACCGTCTCAATTCCCGGCTATCCAAAGATCGGTTCGATTGCCGACCTTGCTGAACATGCGCGCGGCGCGCGCATCGATCTCGTCATTGTGACAATTCCTCAGTTTGCCGAAGATCGACTCCTGAACATGTTGAAAAAACTCTGGGAGTTGCCCGTCGACGTCCGCATTTCCGGTCACAGCAACAAACTGCGTCTGGCACCGGAAGCCTACACACATATCGGTGACCTGCCATTGCTCTCGGTTTTCAACCGTCCCCTCGGAGGCTGGGCCGCCTTCGTCAAGGCCGTGTTCGACCGGATCGTTGCAGCCGCAATGATCGTCGCCTTTGCCCCGGTCATGGCAGCCACGGCACTGGCTGTCCGGCTTGAATCGAAGGGGCCCGCCCTGTTCAAGCAGAAGCGGTACGGTTTCAACAACGAACTGATCGAGGTTTACAAGTTCCGCTCCATGTATACCGACCGTTGCGACGCCACTGCTGCCAAACTGGTGACTAAGGACGATCCAAGAGTAACGAGAGTCGGCCGGTTTATCCGCAAGACAAGCCTTGATGAATTGCCGCAGTTGTTCAATGTGCTCAAGGGTGAACTGTCCCTGGTCGGCCCGCGTCCTCACGCCACCCAGGCCAAGGCACAGGATCAGCTCTACGAAGAGGTCGTCGAAGGTTATTTTGGCCGCCACAAAATCAAACCGGGCATCACCGGCTGGGCGCAGATCAATGGCTGGCGCGGCGAAACCGACACCGCCGACAAGATTGAAAACCGTGTGAAATACGATCTTGAATACATCGAACGCTGGTCGATCCTGCTCGACCTGTACATCCTCGCCATGACGCCGGTATCCCTTGTCGTCAACAAGTCGAACGCCTATTGACCCGGTGCAGTTCCGGGCCGGCGTGTCTGACTACCGGGAAAAACTCTCGCCTGAATTGATCGCCGCGACGGAGACGAAACCGTCGCGATTGTCGAGTCCACAGGCCTCGATCATCGCCTGGGACGCGGCATTGTCCGGTGCCACCTGCTCCTTGGCCATCGTCCAGCCGAAGCGGTTGTGGCTCTCCACAAGCATTGTCGCATTGACAAGCCGTCCGAGGCCTCGGCGTCGATACAGGGAAGATACCGAGACCATGCCGGCAAACAGATAGCCGGCGAGACGGCTATCGGCATGATAACGATAGGCTGCAGAAGCCGTTGCCGCCAGATTGTTCTGCGCGTCACTGATGCAGACGGTTACAACCGGCACAGCCTCGCCCCGACTGTAGTAGGCCGGATAGGGAGAAACGCCGGTCTCGGTGTTGAGCGCCTGAATGGCGGTGATCTGGGCGTCGCTCGGACAACTATGCACCTCAATTTGGCACCCCTCCGGCAGGCTAATTTCATCCATCAGGTTTCGGCATACTGGCAAGACCGTCTGCGGCGTTCCAAGAAAGGCGTTCCAGACTGGTGTTTTCCACTGTGGGCCCAGATGCCTATGGATGGCTGCAACAGTTTCCTCCCGATCAACACACGGGAAGCCCGCCAGCAGGTCTTCGTTGGCCAGTTCGGTCAGTCTTTCCCAACCGACACTGACCGGGTCGACAAAGTGGAGAAGTCGTCCCCCGTTAGCGACACCTGGCGTTTCAGCAATCCAGGAATGGCGCTCGCGAAGCAGCTTTTGAAGCCGCATCTGGTTATCGGTACCGACGAACTCAGCCATGAGTTTCCCTTTTTGATGTCGCCAGCGAAGCTTTATTCAAGCGTCTTTTAAACACATTTATGGCTTCGATATGCGTCTATGGTGTCATGACGATCAAGAAACGCCGTTAACCTGTGAAGAAGAGAGCCCGCTTGCTGCCGTGTTCTTGACGAAAGCGAGTAGTGACGCACGTCACAAAGCAAGCGCAGACATGCCAATATGTAAGAAACGCGACAGAATTCCGGGCAATGGTACCGGAAAACAATTGCACTGTTAGCGTCACCCGTCGCATTGTTCGAAACAAACTTTGGCAAAGGGGTTGCCACTGGGGGAAATTGCGAATGACAACACTTTCGATCGAACAAAAGAAAGAACTCTTGAAGGGTCACTTCCTGTTGCGCCATCTCCGCGAATGGGACCTGGAGCGTCTTGCCCGTCATTCCAGGATCGTGAGCGCCAAGGCTGGCACGGTCATATTCAAGAAACATGATCCCGGAGATTCCATGATCGTCATCATATCGGGGCGTGTCATGATAGGGTCGAAGTCCCCGGAAGGCCGTGAAATCCTGTTCAACATAATGAGCACCGGTGAAGTGTTCGGAGAAATCGCGTTTCTGGACGAGGAATCGCGTTCAGCCGACGCGAAGGCTCTTGAAGACACCACCTACCTCGTGCTCGAGCGCCGCTACTTTCTGCCGTTCCTTGAGGAGAATCCCAAGGTTGCCGTTGAGCTTATGATCGTCTTGTGCAAACGCCTGCGCAATGCGACCGGGCAGATCGAAGATACAGCCTTCTTCGAGCTGAGCACACGACTGGCCAAGAAGCTGATCGCGTTTGCCGAACATTATGGATCGATTCATGAACATGGTTCCAGAATCGAACTGCCGCTAAGCCAGTCGGATCTGGGTGCCATGCTCAATGCCACCCGTGAAAGCATCAACCGACAACTCCGGTCCTGGGTAAAGAGCGGTCTGATCGAAATGGAAGATGGCTCCATTATCGTGGTCGACGTCAACCGCCTGACCAAGGTCGCCGAGGAGGCTTAGGCTTGATGGGGTTTACCCTGTCCCGAAAAATTGGCCCCACGACACCTGGTAACGAAAGCGTTCCCCTGAACGTCCTGTTTTTTCTCGTCGTGCTGGCCGCTGGCCTGATCCAGGCTGCTCGCATGCTCGGGCTTCTTCAGTTTCTGGAATTTGCCGCCTACGACCAGTTTCTGCGCATGCGCGCAGGCTCGATCGGATCGCCCAGCTATGCGGCCGTCGTGACCATCGATGACGAGGATCTGAAAGGTCTAAACTGGCCGGTACCCGATGGCAGGCTCAATGATATTGTTACCCGTGCCCTGGAGTTCCGGGCCAGGGTCGTGGGCCTGGATGTCTACCGTCCGACGCCGCAGCCGCCGGGGTCGAACGCTCTCAATCAGACCCTGAGGACGCGCCCAGACGTGGTCGGTATACTTCGGTTTCCCTCAGTGGACGGCGTCGGCGTGGCCCCGCCTCCGGCAATCACGTCACCGCACCGAATCGGCTTTTCAGACATCCCCCTTGATCATGACGGTCTGGTTCGCCGTGCTCTGCTTTACCAGAACAACGCTGAGGGAACACGGACAAGCATTGCCTTGCAGACTGCGCGGATATGGTTGTCTGAACGCAAGATCGTGCCGGGCCGATCACCGACAAGTCCCGTCGGTCTGAAGATAGGCGCAGCCGACCTGCACCCGATCGGAACGACCTACGGCAGTTACCACAGCCTCGATGCAAGCGGATTCCAGATCGCATACGATTACAGGAGACGGCCGGACCAAATTCCGGTAGTGCGCGCCCGTGACCTCTTGTCCGGCGTGATCAAGCCCGACGTCCTCGACGGCCGCATCGTGTTCATCGGCATCACCAGTCAGGAGGTCAAGGATCTTTTTATCGCCCCGCAGGCCGGGGGCCCGGATCGCAAGTCAACATATGGCGTGTTCCTTCACGCTCACGCTGCCGATCAGATTGTCAGGCAGGCTCTGGGACAGTCGTCGGTGGCGTCGGATCTTCCCTCGCCGGTTGAGACCATTCTGATACTGCTTGGCGCGGCACTTGCCGCGGCCGTTCTGCAATTGAGCAACCGCGCACAGGTGCACGTGGCTTTGGGCCTGCTTGGCGCCATGCTCATTGCGATTGCCGCCTACGCCGCCTTCCTGTGGAGTTGGTGGATTCCGGTGGTGCCGGTGGTCCTGTCTTTCCTGCTGTCCTCGACCCTGGTCATCGGGTACCGCGGGGTCGTCGACCGCAGACGGCGTATGGCGCTGGCCGGCTTGTTGACCAACCAGGTATCGGCCGCCGTCGCTCAGCAACTCTGGCAGAACCGCCATGCAATCCTCAAGGGAACAAAACCTATTCCGACCCGGCTGACAGCGACGGTTCTGTTTGTCGATCTCGCCGGATCGACGACGGTGGCCGACGAACTGCCTCCGGAACAGGTTGTTGACTGGATCAGCCGGTTCCTCGCTGAAATGGCCGACGCGGTTCTTGTCCACGACGGTGTTGTCGAAAAATTCACCGGCGATGGCTTGATGGCGGTATTCGGTATACCGATACCACGAACCGATGACGCAGCCATTGCAAACGACGTCCGTCGGGCCTGCGATACTGCCTTGGATATGAGCAGCAGGTTGGATCGCCTCAACCGGGAAGGCATCAGGGGGCATTTGCCGTACACGACCTGCCGTATCGGCATTCACACCGGCAAACTCTCTGCCGGCAATGTGGGCAGCCGCACCCGTACCCAATATACCGTCATCGGCCAGGCCGCCAACCTCGCGGCGCGGCTGGAGTCTTATGGCAAGGACGATCCCATCATCGCAAATGACAGGAACGGCAATCCGATTGATTGCCGCATCCTGATCAGCGAAAATACCAAGTCCTATTTGCATGAGGGGTATAACGCCGAGGAGATCGGCGCGATTGAACTGCGCGGCGCCCAGAACGCACTCAAGGCTTTCCGCTTGAACTCGAGCCAGACCAGGACCGAGGACGGTCCCAGCAAACCCAATAAACTGTCGGGAGAGCAGGCATGATTACCCAGAACTCATCGCCGCGTCACAAAAGGACCAGGTTCGGCCGCGCCCTTCTGGGCAGTTTGTTTCTGGCTTGCGGTGTATTTGCAGCGTTTCAGGCAAACGCCCAGGAAACCACACCGAGTGCGGAACCCATTGTCTTTGTCCCACCGGTTGTCGGTGCGCCGGGCAATCGGGTAGGTGCTGGAACACGGTCCGGAAACACTTCTTCTACTGCCGGCTTGTCTCTGGTGGCCCCCAGCGGCGGCGGTCTCACACGCCTGGAGACGCCGGTTCTCTACTGGTGGATCGAGGCTGGTTTTACCGGCTCGGTTCAAATCCAGATCCGCGCCGACAAGACCGAGAGGCCGCTCCTCGATTTGCAGGAAAACCTGTCGGCGCCACCAGGCCTGCAGTCCTTCGACCTCGGCAGCCTTGGCCTGCGCATCCGCGACCGCCAGATCTACGAATGGTCCGTTACTCTCCATCCTGCCGGCAACGGCACATCCCGTCGTGCCGTCACATACCTTGAGCGCCAGCCGGCGAACGCATCCGACACGGCGGGAGACAAGGCCGCCGCTGCCCGCATGCTGGCGTCGCAGGGGATCTGGTTTGATGCGTTTGCAATAGCGGCCCGTAACCCGGCACTTGAGGTCTACCGCAATACACTTCTGGACAAGATCGGCATCAAGCCTGTTGCGAAGTAGCCCTCGGGCGTTTACCTGACACGGAGCGCCAAATGAAAAAGGGTTCGCTGAAATGGATCATCTTGCCAACCACCTGCCCAATCTGGCTCTGGCATATCTGGCCTATCTGATTGCAACACTTAGCCCAGGTCCCGCCAACCTCGCGATAGTCGCCACGTCCATCCGCAGCGGGCGCGCAGCGGGATTGTACGTCGCGGCCGGTGTCGTGCTCGGTTCGCTGACCTGGGGCATCCTGGCTGCCCTGGGCCTGTCGACGTTCATGACATCATACGGATGGGCCATGGAAGTCCTTAGAATTGCCGGAGGTCTCTACCTGCTTTGGCTCGCCTGGAAGTCGATACGCTCCGCCATAGGCAATGAACCACCGGCGCTTCCCGATACGGGCACACGGATCGCCGGTTCAAGGTTTTTCTATCGCGGACTTGCCATTCACCTGACAAACCCGAAATCGATATTTGCCTGGCTGGCAATCATTGCAATTGGTGTCGGACCCGCCGCACCGGCCTGGATGGCCGCCGCCATCATCGCCGGGTGCTTCATGATGGGTATTGTCATATTCGGGGGCTACGCCGTGGTGTTTTCAACCGGCAGGATGACGAGGACCTATCTTTCCTTCAGACGATGGATAGACGGGACGACCGCCGTCGTCTTCGGATTTGCCGGACTGAAACTCCTGACATCCCGATCCTGACCTGGCCGGGTACCCGGTCAGTATCTATTTTTTCGCAACCCTCACCACTTCGACCCGGCGGTTGCGCTCGGCGTTCGGGCTGACCCCTTCCAGCAAACGGGATTCGCCATGGCCCACAGCGACCAGTTGTCTGTCATCGATACCCCGGTTCGTGAGATATCGCAGTACCGACGCCGCCCTACGCTCCGAGAGAGACTTGTTGTACACAGCCGAGCCGCTCGCGTCCGTGTGGCCTTCAATCAGGAACCGGTAGTCCTTCAGTTCCGGCGACAGCAGGGCCTGGGCAATGGTGTTCAGGAGATCGAGGGCCTCATCGGTGAGATCCGCACTATTGAACAGAAAAGTAACCGGGGCCGCGACACTCACTTCCGTGTCCTCGTCAATGCCAACCGGCGTCAGCGAGCGGACCACGAACTCCGAAGAAACATCCTTGGGAACGAGAGTGCGGACCCGTGCTTTCTCCGCAGCGCCGGCCAGAGTCACAAAGGCCAGACAAAGCGTTGCGGCAGCAATCATCACCGGCGCAGTTCTCATCATCTCAATCATCTCCCCGTTTCACAGTATTCCAATGAACCGCAATCAATACGCACCCCGGAACTTGACGTGCCAGGATGCTCTTTCGAACACCCCGGCACTGTCGGCCCCGCTGGCCCGCCTCTAACTGGGCAAAAGGCTTGAATTATTTTTCAAGCACTTCGAAAGCAATATCCGCTGTCGCCCACTGGTTCGAGTCACCTGACTCGTTGACAAGAGTACTGATCTCACCAGCCAGCTTTTCGGTTTCTCCTTCAAACTGTCCAAACCCGCCGTTGAAGGCAAACACAATAGCATCTTCGAATGATTTGTTGTCTGTACTTGCCAGGATTTTCAGAAGGTTCGACCCTGTCGGAGCACCAACTTGCAGCTTGAACTTGGCGCCGTCTCCGGGAATACGCAGCACCGTATCCGCTGCGATTTTGTTGTCCTTGGCGAATCTGTTGGGGAAAACCATGGTCGATTTTCCATCGGCGTCGACACTAAAAATGGTGACATAGGAATCCAGATTGGCCCGCACATATATATCGAGCGACTCGCCGATCTTGTACTGGGCGCTCTTGTGGTTGATCCATCCATCAATCTTGAGATCTGACTTTGGCGCCGCGACAACCGATAAGGATCGTTGAGAATCGGAGAGCAATGCTTCCGCATTGGCGTTCGGCGTGAAGGAAGCCACCGCCATAACGGCCGCAAGCAGCGCGCCTGCACCGAATGAAGCAGCAAAGCGGCCACGTTTGTTCATTGAATGGTTCGCTGCACGATGGTTTGTTTTAAGGGCCATGGTGTTGTCCTCCTGAAACTGAATGTTCCGTCCCTGGCGGGGTTGACGGCTTCTTGCATGATTTTTCAATGCGCTGCGCCCACAGCGGCAATTCTTCACTAACCGTGATGTGGGGCGGAATATGGCATCCTGGTGTGATCTAGATCACCGTGAAATTGTATACTTCTTCAACGCCCTTGACCAATTCGCACTCCGGTTGACCGGACCGCCCGTCCAGACCTTCGTGAGTGCCGCCGTCAGATCAGACAGATACTGTGTGGGATCGGACAGGTTTGCCAGCGAACCATTCTTTTCGAGCAGCTGTTCGATGTCGACATTGTCCTGCAACACGAGAGCAATCATGGTGCCATCGCCAACTGGTTCCGAGGCCGTAAAATCAAAGCCGTAGTAAGCGTCGGGCACCGTCACCGGAGTTGCCGGTCCTATGGCGTTGCTTTTTCCGCTTTTGCGCATGATATCGTTCGGAAACAACTGCGTGACCTTACCGTCCGCATTGACATCAAGGAGGACGAGCCAACCCTCCTGTTTCGACGTGACTCTGAAACGGATCTTCTGACCGAGTTTGACCCGGTCACCGGGCAGGAGTTCGATGGCGACGTTATCGTTATCCGCGCCAACAATGATGTCCGTGGGCTCTATTGCCACCACCTGCACTCCGCCTCCGACCGTCGCGTCGGCTACAAAATCCATCTTCGGCGCCTCGAACGACGGCGTAAAACCCCGGTTGCATTGCTTGTGACTATCGCACCAGGCCTTGGTTTTCCCCCGGACGTAAGACAGGAGTTCAGCATTGGAGATCACCCCATTGGCGTTGACATCGGCCGCGCGTCCTCTGAGCCCCTCGAGGAAATAGTTCGTGAAGACTCCACCATTGCGGTTGCCCCAGGAATATTGATTTGAAGACGCCGCCGACCAGATCCGCTGCGTGCCGGACGTTCGGACAAAACTCTCTTCGCGCCGATGGGCCCGTTCCTTGCGCTTGTGGGTCGTGTTGTCGTCGCCGCCGCGAAATCTCGGAAAATAGGTGCGGGGCGAGAATTCGCCATTGCTGCTGGCCAGCGATCCACCGCGCGAAATCGTTCCTGAATGGCAGGAATCAATGATCGCTGTCAGGTTCCGGCCCGCCATGCGTGCAAGCAAACTTGAGAATGTGTCATCGGTAATCTGGTTGCCGAAATTCTTTTGCGTATCATGGGGCGACAAGGTCTCATCGAGCCCGTCCCGTTCGTCGCCGTTGCGGTCCTTGACCTGCCCGCCGTGCCCGGAATAGTAGAACACGATTTCATCGCCCGGCCTGGTAGAATTGATCAGCCATTGCTCCATGGTGCGAATGATGTTCTGCCGGTTGGCCTTGCCATCCCGGAGGATTGCAATCTCGTCCTTTGCAAACCCCCAGTCCTCAATCAGAAATTGCTCCATGTTGGCAATATCCGCGGGTGGGCCTTTCAGGTCGGGAATGTTCTGATAGTCACCGATCCCCACCAGGAGAGCCCGTTTGCTGGCAGCATCCACGCCAACGGCTCCCTGTAGTCCGCATAGGGCTGCAGTAAAAACTGCAGCTGAAATGTTTCTCAGTAGCGGCATTTTTTTGACCCTGCCCCGGGAGTTGTGAACAGTCCAACCGTTCCAACCTGGAATTTGTAACCCTTCAGAAGGTCGGGCAATTCCCGCCTTAGCAACGCCGCTACCTTGCGATCGTGAAGGCCATCGAGGCGCCGGTCGAGACCGGGCAGTCCGTCGGGACTTGAAACCACCACCAGATGATCGGCGCCAAACGGTTCCCTGATGCAGAACGGCAAGTCGAATGTCTGCCCGACATCGGCCTTGCCGTGGTAGCGGCTGTCCGGAGAGGGCGGCCACGGGATCAGAAACTGGACGGTGCCGTCGGTGCCGAGATTGAACACGGTAAGACGAGGATATTTATGCCCATCGAGTGTCACTGAAACCTGTGAACCGGCTTCGTGGGCACTATGATCGGGCGTGATCCGCAAGCGCAGGGGATCGACATCGGACATGTTTCTCAAGTCACGCAGCAGCAGCCATTTGTCCACGAGACCCTGGATGTCGCTCGCCCGCGCCCTGGCGCCGAGGCGCGCGACCACATCCCCCGTCGCATTGACCACATCTCCAACGCCATAATCCCAGGTCAGATCCGCCCGCCCCTCTTCGGCACGGTACACACTGTTAAGGCCGCTATAGATGTCCGAACCATCGTTGACGCCAACCACACGCAAGCCCAGCAATCCTTTGCGATTACCGTCCACGGGCTCGTTGTCAACGCGGCCAAGACCCTTTTTCCCGACCTGGAAGGCAATTTCCGTAGGCCGGCCACGTGGCGCCATCTGTGGGAACTGGCGTCCTTCTGATACGGTACGCACGCTTTCCACGAGATAGTTCTCAAGCTCCCGCGTATTGATGATGCCATCCCGGTTGCCGTCGGCTTTGCCACGTATGGCATTAGCAAAGGACCACGACAATGCGCCACGGGCTTCACCGTCTATGGGCACTTCCATGGCCAGTTCGTGATCCTGAACTGCACCAAAAAATATAACGTTATCCAGTTGTTCGCGATTTATCGCCGCAGAACTCGGATCTGGCGGCGGCAGCTTGTCGTCGACGATCTTGCCGTACCCTCCCAACCGGGTGCGCAATTTGCCGGCGCGCGGGTCGAAGCCGCGGGTCGCCGTGCCGGAATGACAGGAATCAGCCACGAAGATGATCTTCAGATGCCGGGCGTTCACGAACAATTTGTGAATCTCGTCATCAACGATCCGCTGCCCGTTTCCCGACGGTCCGGTGTGAAATCCGGCAAGCTGAAAGGTTTCGTCCAACCGGTCGCTTTCACTGCCCTTGATGCGTTCAGGCTCCTGACCGCCGTGGCCCGCATAAGAGAAAACCACAGTGTCGCCGGGACTTGCTTCCGTGATGATGTCTTGCCAGGCGGCGAGAATCGCTTCCCGTGTCGCAGCCCTGTCAAGGAGCGTGTGAACCCGGACCGCCCCGGCCTGTTCCAGTGCGCGACGGATGTCCTCAGCATCGTTGACGGCTCCCGCCAGGGGCGGCAGGTTCACGTAGTCGTCAATGCCGACAACAAGTCCGAATGTAGCGCTTATGACAGGCGTCGGAAAGGCAAGGCCGGCCAGAACGCTCACGGCGCCGCCGGCCAATGTGTTCCGCAAAAAGCGCAACAGGCCCGTCATTCGATCAGCTCCACACGGCGGTCCATCTGAAAACGCTGCTCATCGCTGTAACGCGACACGTCATCAGGCTGGAAACGCTCTTCCTCGCCCCGCCCGGATGTCTCTATTTTTCCGCTGTAGTTCTGCTGTAGCAGAAATGCTCTTACCGTCTCCGCACGACGTTGCGAAAGGGTCCGGTTGTAGGCGTTCGTGCCCCGTGGATCGGTGTGTCCCACAAGCGTGATGTCCGGCGAGTTGCGGGCCTTCAACTGAAACGCCAGATCAATCGCGGCCGCCTGGCCCTTTTCGTCGAACTCGACGGAATCCACACGAAAGGTTATGGGCACGGCCCGTGCCGTGGGCACAAATCCGCGCACCCCGTGCGCGCCCAGGCCTGTGGGGACGCCTGCCCGGTTGCGTGGCGCCGGCACATAGGATGTCGAAAGCAGGCGTTGCGTTTCCGCCTTCTTGAACAGACTGCGAATAACATCCTGGGGCGGCGGCGATCTGGTGAGGTTTTCGTTTGCAATAACCTCAAGCGATTCCTGAAAGCGTTGTGAAGCGGCTTCCGCGTTCTTCGACTCAGCCTCCACGTCTCCCAGCATCGCCAGAACCTGCCAGAGGCGATTGTACTGCAGCGTCGCTTCCAGTTTTGATTTCTGGCTTATCGCCGTGGCGCCACCTTCCATCGCTGCTTCAATCTCCTTAGTCAGTTGAACAGCGACCTTGCGGCCAAGTCCTTCACGGTATGTATCCGTGCAATCTGCCATCTTGGCAGCTTCGGTCCACAACCGCTTGAATTCTTCCACGGAGGCACGATCACCCAGGGCTTCAACCTCCTGGTGCAAGGCTGCACAACTTGTGGCAGAAGCAACCGAATTAATATCGAGGAAAGCAACAGCCGTGAGGCCCAGCATTCCACCGATTAGAGCAAATTTTCGCAATGGTTTAGCCCTCCCTTGCTCTTTGCGCCCGGTTGCCTGATTGCCGCAGCAGCCGATCTTAATCGAATATCGGGCGCAGGCGAAGGGCTGTATGTGACATGAATCACAACCGTTTGGGCGATATACCACACGGAGCGGCGCGTCCTCGTTACATGGAATCCCTGCACCCTCCGCCTGCGGTCGGATATGGGGTTACCGGGGCAGTCCGGGCATCGGTGGTGGGGTACGGTCGAAATAGACGTTCGACATGATGTTGTTCCAGTACTTTGCCGGCAGCCCGCCTCCCGTAACGCTCTGCATCGGCTTGTTATTGTCGTTGCCCAGCCAGATCGCAAGGATCAGGTCAGCCGTGTAACCGACAAACCATGCGTCCCGGAAATCATTGCTCGTGCCGGTCTTGCCGGCGGCATCGCGCACAAACGCCGCTCTTTTGCCGGTTCCTGATCGCAGGACCTCACGCAGCATCCGGTTCACCGCTTTCACGAGGGTCTCGTCGAGCACCTGTTCTGAACTCGGCGCCCGGCGCCAGTAGACCACCTTGCCGTCCAACTGTTGGGCAGCGAGGATCCCGAACGGTTCGATGCTGCGTCCGCCATTGGGCAATACGGCGTAGGCCCGGACGAGGTCGAGCATGGTCGTCTCCCCAACCCCCAGCGCCATGCTGATCTTCGATGGAATTCGAGCGCGCATGCCCAAACGTTTTACCAGGGCCGAAATGTTGTGCCGGCCGACCTCCCGGGTCAACCGGACTGTCGCCGCATTACGCGACTGGGCAAGGGCTTCCGTCAGGCTCTGGCTGCCCGAATATTTGTTGTCGAAATTGCGCGGATAGAGTCGGCCGTCCACTCTGATGGGGCGATCTTCGATAACCGAATCGGGCGACCAGCCGGCTTCGAGTGCTGCAATGTAAACGAAAGGCTTGAAGGCCGATGCCGGCTGGCGCCAGGCCTGGGTTGCGCGGTTGAACTGATTGCGCTGGTAGTTGGTGCTGCCCATCATTGCCCTGACAGCGCCATTGGGAGACATGGCCAGGATGGCCAGTTGTCCGGCGTTTCGGCGGCGGGCTTCACCGTGCATCTTCTGGGCCGCATGCTGGGTATAATATTGCATCAACGGATCCAGCGTCAGCAAGACACGGTAGCGGGCACCTGGCTTGAGCTCGAGGCCGTCGATCCGCTTCAGCGACAGCCAGTCACGGTAGAACTGATACTGGATCTTCTGGTAGATCCGGTCGCCGGTCTTGAGCGACGTGCCGTATTTGCGCGCCCAGATGCGGCGCAGTCGATCACGCTCGTTTGCACTCATGAGATCGCGCTCCACGAGCATGTCGAGCACGACCTTTGCTCGCCGATGGGTCGATTTCCGCCGGCGGGGATTCCAGCGCCCCGGGCTGGGGAGCGCACCCACAAGCATCGCCGCCTGGTAGAGATTGAGGTGTTTCGCCCGGACACCGAAATAATACCGCGAGGCCTGCTCAATGCCATAGATGCCGTTGCCGAAATAGACCCTGTTCAGATAGAGCTCGAGGATCTCCTTTTTGGTCAGGGAAAACTCGAGCTTGAAGGCAAGCACCAGTTCCCGAATCTTGCGCATGGCGGTCTTGTCGCCGGTGAGAAACAGGTTACGGGCCAGTTGCTGGGTCAGTGTACTGCCGCCGGCACCGACCGGTCCGCCGGATCGGAAGCGCCTGACATAAGCCGCTACAGCCCGGAATGTGCCGACAGGATCGATCCCCGGATGGTACCAGAACCGGCGGTCTTCGCTGGCCACCACGATGTCGATGATATCTTCCGGCACATCTTCGTATTGGACCGGAATCGGAAATATCGGACTGCTGAAACTTATCGACCCGTCATTTTTTACCGTAACTTCCAGGCTGGGATGTCCGACCAGTTGTTTGATTTCCTTGATGTTGGGCAGTTGGCTGCTGATGTACACACCGAAACACACGAGAACCACGGCAATGGTAACCGCGGCCCTGAACCAGAAACGCGTAAATCTGAGCGCGAAGCTGTCACGGGTATAGTTTGCGGCCTGCTCGCGGCACAGGGCCGACGTGCGAAGGTTCCACGACGATCTGGGTTCCCGGCCGGGCAATTTGAGTTGAAGTCTGATCTTGCGGCCGAGGCGGCGGACCGATCGGTCGCCCAGCAAGGTCACGCCCAACACGACTTCGACAAGCGGGTTGGCAATGAAATGCTCCAGCGTACCGATCCCGAGGAATATGTGTTCGTGGTCCACATCCCGGGTGAGAAACCGGCGCACCTCGGTGTTTTCGCCGATGATCTTGAGAAAATCGTCCTTGCTCTGACCCAACAATATGTAGAGCGCCGCGATCCGAAGCATTGTGTCGACATTGCAGGTGACATTGTCCGGGCGGTTGTGCCGCCACCATGGAATCAGGGGCCGCACCCGCTTGCGGTCGTGGCGCAAAATGCGCCGCATCCGCCCGGCCAATGCCTTGAAGGGACTCTGAAATATCATACCGGGACCTGACCGCGCTTTCCTGACGGTGCGATGCTATCCATTCGCAGGGAAATTCTCAATGAATACCGCTGATGCCAAAAATGCAAACGTCATCAGATACATCTGTCTCATTGCCCGATCATGACTGTGTGTTAAGCTCCTGTCCTATCGCACACTGACTTCTGGGGGACGGCATGCTGGATAAGTACTGCAGGGGGCCGCTTATAATTGCCCCGCTTTTTGTTGGGTTGCTCCTTTGGCAAGGCTCGGCACTCGCCGATGACATTCAGGACTGTATTTCCGGCAAGGGAGAGGTTGCAACACGCGGATGTTCACAGATCATCTCGGCAAAGGCGATCAATGGAGAGCCGCTCAGCGACAGCAAACTGGCCGACGCCCATGTTCTCCGCGGCATAGGTTACTTCAGCCTCAAGCAATATGACCTCGCCATCGCCGACATGAACGCGGCCATCGAACTCAGCCCAGAACATACGTCTGCCTATTACAACCGCGGCCTGTCTCATGCCATGCAGTCGAAACACGACAACGCCGTCGCCGACTACACAAAGACGATCAGTCTCGAGCCGCGTCACGAGAGAGCCTTCAACAACCGCGGCAACGCTCATCACCGGATGCGCCAGTTCGACCGCGCCATCGAAGACTACTCACGAGCGATCGACATCAACCCCGCGGACAGTTTCACCTACAGCAATCGCGGCAGCGCTCATAATGCGACCGGACAGACAGAACGGGCCCTGGCCGATTTCGAGTCAGCCATCAGGCTCGACCCGGACAATGCCGGCGCCTATGTCAACCGCGCCTACGCTTTCAGGAACACCGGCCGGTTTGACGAGGCCATCGCCGACTATCGCCGGGCCCTGAAACTCAACCCCGCCCTCAAGCGTGCGAAGCAGGGGCTTGAACTGTTGACCGGACAATAGCCGCACGACGCAATCTTCCGTTCCCGCAGGGCGGACACGGGCTTACCCAGTGAATTTCCGCACAGCAAATTTCTTTTGTACGCAGCCAACGGATGAAATCGGTGAGCAAACCCGGAAAACTGCGATCAAACACACTTGAGAACCGCCTCCCAAGTTGCTAGCGTCACTGTCATGTCAAGATACACTCTCAGAGACAATGGCTCCAC
>JAJFHC010000137.1 GCA_021775835.1 Hyphomicrobiales bacterium
CCTTTCACGCCTCGACACCGGACACCGTCTGGGAATATTACGGCATTCCGAAGGAAAAGGCCGAAGCCGACCGCATGAACGCCCAGATGTTCAACTCCTTTATCGACGGCACCAAGTCGGCCATCGAAATGACCGCCATCGTCAACGCCACGGGCCTAAAGCCCCCAAGCGACGGTCTGGGATTCCCTCCGATCGGATCGAATGAGCTTGCGCAGATGCTGCGCCCCAAGGACGAAGGCGGACTGCTTGAGCACAAGGGACAGGTCGAGGTGGTATCCTCTCTGCACCGCGACGGCCGCACGGTGGAGAACAACCTTCGCTGGGGCGTCTACGCGGTCTTTGAGGCCCCCAATGACTATGCCGCCCAGTGCTTCCAGCAGTACGGTCTGGAGACCGATCAGTCTGGACGTTATGCCGCCATGTACAAACCGTTCCATCTGATCGGCCTCGAGCTGAACATTTCGGTTCTCTCCGCCGCCCTGCGCGGCGAGCCCACCGGGTGCACCCGGGGTTTTGCGGGCGATGCCGCAGCGGTTGCCAAGAAAAACCTGAAACAGGGTGAACGTCTCGATGGCGAAGGCGGCTACACCACATGGGGCAAAATCGTGCCGGCCGACCGGTCTTTGCGCGAAGACCTGTTGCCAATCGGACTCGCCCATAACGTCACCATGACCCGCGACATTGTCGAGGGATCGCTGATCACCTGGTCGGATGTAACCGGATGGCAGGAAGACGAAACCGCATCCTTCCGCCGGCAGATGGAAGACGCGTTTCGGTAACGCGAAACAGCGTTTCAATTCCTCCGCCACTGTCATGCTCGCACTTGACGCGAGCATCTACAGACTCACCCCCGGCAACACTCCTTTGGAGGTCCTCGGGTCAAGCCCGAGGATGACATCTCTCTACCCGCTGTTTCGCAACCCGGCCGAGATCCCGTTGATGGTCAGTTGTATGCCGCGCAGCACCTTGGGGTTTTCGGACTTCTCCCGATACTCCCGAAGCAGGTTGACCTGGAGGTGATTAAGCGGATCGAGATAGGGAAACCGGTTGGAGATTGACCGCGACAGCAGTGGATTGCCCGCCAGCAGCGTGTCGTTCCCTGTGATCCGTTGCAGCGCCTCGATCGAGTCCTCGCGTTCCCGGCGGATGCGCTGGAAGATCTCCTGTCGAAGTACTTCGTCGGGGACCAGTTCAGCGTAGCGTGACGCAATCGCAATGCTCGATTTCGCCAGCACCATGTCCATGTTCGACAGCTGGGCCCGAAAGAACGGCCAGTCCCGGTACATGTCCTGCAGCAGCTCCAGACCGCCCGGATTGTCCTTGAGCCATGCCGTGACGGCGCTGCCGAAACCGTACCAGCCCGGCAGCATCAGCCGACATTGCGACCAGCTGAAAACCCAGGGGATGGCGCGCAGGTCCTCGATCCGGCCGGTGTTCTTGCGCGACGCCGGCCGCGATCCGATGTTCAGGGTCGCGATCTCGTTGATGACCGTCGATGCCCTGAAGTAATCGACAAAACCAGGCGTCTCGTAGACCAGCGCCCGGTAGGCCCGGAATGCCTCGCCCGACAACGCATCCATGGCATCCAGGTAGGTCTGGGAGATTTTTTCGTCTTCGGGTTTGAGCAAGGAGGCCTCAAGACAGGCCGCCACCAGGATTTCCAGGTTGCGCCGCCCGAGGTCGGGGTTGGTGTATTTGCTCGAGATAATTTCACCCTGCTCGGTGACCCGGATCTGGCCGTCGACCGCCCCGGCCGGCTGGGCCAGTATTGCATCGAAGCTGGGGCCTCCACCACGCCCGACCGTGCCGCCGCGGCCGTGGAATAGGCGCAACCGCACACCATGTTTCGCAAACAGATCGATCAGACCGATCTCCGCCTTGTAGAGCTCCCATCCCGAAGTGATGTAACCGCCGTCCTTGTTGCTGTCGGAATAACCAAGCATGACCTCCTGGATACCGCCCCGACTGTCCACCAGTGCGCGGTAGGCCGGAATCCCGAGCAGGCGATCCATGATGCCAATGCAGTTTCTGAGGTCCTCGATGGTTTCAAAAAGCGGCACGACATTGATCATGCTTACGCCATCCGGTGTCACAAGACCGGCTTCCTTGAGCAACACCGCCAGTTCAAGCAGGTCGGACACACTCTGAGTGTTGGACACGATTGATGTCGTGATTGCCCCATGACCGTAGCGGTCGAGGCTATCGGCGGCGGACTTGAAGATCGCAAGCTCCTTGTCCGTCGCCTCCGAGTATGTCCAGAACGGTCGAAGCAGTGGACGCGGAGCCGTAAGCTCATCGGTCAGAAGAGCAACCCGTTCGTCCTCTGTCATGGCGTCATAATCCCGGTCCGGTGCGACAGCCGTGAGCAACTCCGCAACGGTCCGGGCGTGAACGTCCGAGTTCTGGCGCATGTCCAGGCTCGCCAGATGAAACCCGAAACAGTCGACGGCACGGCGCAACCGCCGCAGACGGCCCTCCGTCAATGCAGCCGAACGGTTGTCCACAAGCGACTCGTGAATGATATCGAGATCAGCCGCCAGGTCCTGAGCGTCACGATAGGAGTCAACGTCGCCGGAAGATTCCGATCCGGCCTGTCCGTTCTGAAGAGCATGGTGAGTGGCGGCCAGCTTGGCACGAATGCCGGAAATGGCACGACGGTAAGGTTCAACAACGCGGTGCGGGGAGGCGTCCGGGGACCGGTCAGCAAGAACAGCGAGCGCGTCGGACACTGGGACCATTCGGTCCGACAGGGAGATTTCAGATTCGAGCTTTTCCAGCTCATCGAGATAAAACTGAAGAGCCCGGTCACTCTGCATTTGCAGAGTACGCTTCAGCACTTCATCCGTTACAAGCGGATTGCCGTCCCTGTCACCGCCAATCCAGCTTCCAACGCGCAGGAAGGACGCTATCTGGATCGGTGCCGATGAAGGTTCCAGTAACGAAAGCCGGTCTTCGAGGCGGGCATAGAGGCGCGGCACCTCCCGCAGGAACGTGTAGTCGTAATAGGTAAGACCGTTCTCAACCTCGTCTTCCACTGTGAGCTTGGTCTGGCGTAACAGGTTGGTCTGCCAAAGTGTCAGTATAGCCCGGCCCAGCTTGGCATCGATGTCCTCGGCCTCTTCAGGTGTCAATGCCTCGCGTTCGCGCCGGTCAATGAGGTCGGCCATCGCCATTTCCCGGCGCATGGTGCTCTTACGGCGCACTTCCGTGGGATGTGCCGTCAGCACCGGGCTGACCAGGGCGCCATTGAAAAACGTTTCCAGATCGGCAGCCGTGAGGCCGGCCTCTTTTGCATGCCCCAGGGCCGACGCGATCGACCCGGATCTGGGCGGCGAGCCGCCAATGTCATGGGCCCGGGTACGACGGATGTGATGTTTGTCCTCGGCCAGATTAGCAAGGTGGGAAAAATAGCTGAAGCCCCGGATCACCTGAACCGCCTGCTCCGGACTGAGGCTTTCCAGAATGTTCTCCAGATCGTGCTTGGCCTGCAACTCGTCATCACGGTGAAATCGGATCGACGTCCGGCGGATGTTTTCCACGACGTCAAAAACTTCCGCCCCCTCCTGGTCCCGCACAGTATCGCCAAGCAATCGACCCAGCAGCCTGATATCCTCACGCAGAGGCAGGTCCTTGTCGCCGGATCCGTTCTGTCCGTTTAACGCCGTCTCCACCATCACTTCCTTTTCCATCCTGTTTTAAACTCCTGGCTACATGCGATCAGTCCTGCCCGGGGCAGGCAAAACAATAATGCCTTGAAATCCGCTCGATCACCTCCACCTAAGGCGACCAGGTCTGTCGCTTTTGGATATTCGCCCTTACGCCTGTCCAAATATCGATTATAACCCAGCGTGATTCTTTCAGTTTGGAGCAACATCCGTAATGACACCCTTCGCGATAGCCGGCATCCAGATGCATGTGTCCGCCCTCCAGTCGAACGTCGAGGGCATGCGGCATCGTCTTGATGTCTTGATGGCGCGGTTTCCCTGGACCCAGATGGTGTTGTTCAGCGAGCTTGCCCCATACGGTCCGTTGCCCAAATATGCCCAGCCCTTTGAAAACGAGGCCCTTGCCGTGTTCCGTGAGGATGCCAAGCGGCACAACATCTGGCTGATCCCCGGATCGATGTTTGAGAAGACGCCTGAAGGCCGCATATTCAACACCTCAGCGGTCATCAATCCCGATGGTGAAGTCGTTGCCAAGTACCGCAAGATGTTCCCGTTCCGGCCCTACGAAACGGGCGTTGACGCCGGTACCGAATTCTGCGTTTTCGACGTGCCGGAAGTGGGCCGGTTCGGTCTCTCTATCTGCTATGATATCTGGTTTCCGGAAACCACCCGCCACCTGACGAGCCAGGGGGTCGAGGTTCTGCTTCACCCGGTTCTGACCGGCACAACCGACCGGGACGCCGAGCTGGCAATCGCACGGGCAACAGCGGCCCAGTTCCAGTGTTATGTCCTCGATGTCAACGGCCTCAGCACAGGCGGCGTCGGCCAGTCCTGCATCATTGATCCGTCGGCAACCGTGTTGCATCAATCCGGGGGCCAGGAGGATATGTTTCCCATGGAGATCGATCTGGGTCAGGTACGCCGCCAGAGAGAAACCGGCATGAAAGGCCTGGGCCAGGTGCTCAAGAGTTTCAGGGATCGTTCGGTCGACTTTCCCGTCTACGATCGCACCAGCGGCACGGATGATTTCCTGCATACTCTGGGACCATTGGAGATTCCCCGCCAGGGCACATCCGCCGGGCTCGATGTGGCAAGCCCGCGACGGGTTGCCGCCGACATGGCCACGGCCTTCGACGCACAGGGCGGAAACGTGGCGCCGATTACCGGCAAGCTGGTGCCGGGCTGAGCCTGGGACGAACCCCCACGTAGACGAATAGGATATCCCTCTGTACTGTTGATGTTTGCCTCTTGGGAGGGAGACATCAACATATGCAGTCCATGAGTGACTACTACAGTGCGATTCAGCTGCGCGCGGATCGATGGAGCGCACTGCGGGAAACGACAACCGTCCTCGCCCGTCAGACTCAGGAAACAGCGTCAAAATCAAAGATCAAACGCGTCGAAGAATTGTTCGAGGCCCTCGCTCCCATCGAATCCTACTGGGCGTTTCCGGGCAGTACCGCCTTCGACCATTTGCGCCGCCAGTTCGAACATCACAACTATGAATCCGTCGCCTTTTCTGTTCGACGTATCCTGCGCGCGCTCACCTCAGGTGCTTATCGCCGCCGGACGATACCGCTGGAACGCGACGAGGTGGACTCAGAGGAACTCGAAGACGAAGCCCTGCAGTCTCCTGAGGCGCGCGCGCTCGCCAAACCGTATTTTGAAGTCCTGATCGTCGACGACCTGAGTGAACATCAGGAACGTTGGCTGCGCTCATCGATCCAGAACATGCGCCGAAGCGAGGACCAGTTTGTCTACGAGCCGGTGATCGTGCCCAGCCTCGAGGATGCCCTGATCGGTATCCTTTTCAACCACAACGTCCAGGCCGTGGTTGTGCGGCCGGGCATCACACTCAAGTCGAAGAACGAGCTTTCGATTCTCAAACGCTATCTCAGCAATGTCGGCGACGGTGAGGATGTCGACGCGCTGCTGCCGGAAAACTACGGCGCGGAGTTGTGCCGGCTGATTGCAAAGGTCCGGCCGGAACTCGATGCCTATCTCATCACCGACCGCTCGGTCGAAGCAATCGCGGGACTTGATCTGGGGCTTTGCCGCCGGGTGTTCTACAATCAGGAAGATTTTCTGGAACTGCACCTCAACATTCTGCGTGGCGTACAGTCCCGCTTCAAGACGCCCTTTTTCACAGCCCTCAAGGACTATTCCAAGCAACCCACCGGCGTCTTCCACGCCATGCCGATCAGCCGCGGCAAATCAATCTCCAGGTCACACTGGATACAGGACATGGGCGCCTTCTATGGCCCTAACATTTTCCTTGCCGAAACCTCCGCCACTTCCGGCGGCCTCGACAGCCTTCTCGAACCGCACGGTCCGATCAAGGAGGCCCAGGAACAGGCAGCACGGGCGTTCGGCGCCAAGCAGACATTTTTCTCCACCAACGGAACCTCGACCTGCAACAAGATCGTTGTCCAGGCCCTGGTGAGGCCTGGAGACATCGTGCTGGTGGACCGCGATTGTCACAAGTCGCACCACTACGGCATGGTGCTCGCGGGCGCCCAGGTGATCTACCTCGACAGCTACCCGCTCAACGAGTACTCGATGTACGGCGCGGTACCCCTACGCGAAATCAAGCACCAACTCCTCAAGCTAAAAGCCGCCGGCAAGCTTGACCGTGTGCGCATGCTGCTGCTCACCAACTGCACTTTTGACGGCATTGTCTACAATGTCGAACGCGCCATGGAAGAGTGCCTGGCCATCAAGCCGGACCTCGTCTTTCTCTGGGACGAAGCCTGGTTCGCGTTCGCACGTTTCGGCCCGACTTACCGCCAGCGCACCGGTATGCATGTGGCCAAGGTCCTGCGCGAACGCCTGAAAGAACCGGCCGCCGCTGCGGCCTACGCAGCCCAGCAGGAGGCCCTGAAGGATGCCGATGACGAAATGATACTTGAGACCAGGCTGGTGCCACCACCCGGTGCCAGGATCAGGGTCTACACCACACAGTCGACCCACAAGACCCTAACTGCCCTGCGCCAGGGTTCGATGATCCACGTCAACGATCAGGACTTCAAGGGCGAGGTCGAGCAGGCCTTTCACGAAGCCTACATGACCCACACGTCGACGTCGCCGAACTACCAGATTATCGCCAGCCTCGATGTCGGACGCCGCCAGGTCGAACTCGAAGGATTCGAATTCGTTCAACGCCAAGTTGAAGCGGCCATGTCCATGCGCCGGGCGATTTCCACTCACCCGGTTCTGAAGAAGTATTTCAAGGTGCTGACCGCCGGCGACATGATCCCCGAGCAACACCGTGAAAGCGGCATTCAGTCCTATTACGATCCCGAGCAAGGTTGGAACGACATCTGGGAGGCCTGGGCCCATGACGAGTTCGTGCTCGACGCTACCCGGGTAACGCTTGCGGTCGGCGGTACCGGCTGGGACGGCGATACCTTCAAGACCAAGATCCTGATGGACAAGTACGGCATCCAGATCAACAAGACCTCACGCAACACAGTCCTTTTCATGACCAATATCGGTACCACGCGATCGTCGGTGGCCTATCTGATCGAAGTCCTTGTCCAGATCGCCCAGGAGCTTGACGATCTCCTCGACGACGCTTCGAGGATGGAGAAACTGGGTTTTGAACGGCGCGTGAAGAACCTGATGGAGGACCTGCCACCGCTACCGGACTTCAGTCGATTCCACGACGCGTTCAGAGCGGACCATACCACCGATGAGGGTGACATCCGCGCTGCATTTTTTCTCAGTTACGACGAAAGCAACTGCGACTATATCGACCTCAACAACGCGTATGCTGAGGGCGGCAGTGACAGCCGCGAACTTGTCTCGGCCTCCTTCATCATCCCTTATCCGCCCGGTTTCCCGATCCTGGTTCCAGGCCAGGTGATATCCCGGGAAATTCTCACGTTCATGCGTGCGCTCGATGTCAATGAAATCCACGGATATCGCCCCGATCTTGGCCTGCGCGTCTTTACCGACGAGGGGCTCGCCCGGCACGCCGCCGGGCAGATACGGCACGCTGCCGAATAAAAACAAGGACAGGAAACAAATATGCCCAAGAAAACCCTGAAGAACATTTCTGAAATCCGCAGGTTCTTTCACCGCAACGAAGAACCGATCTATTTTGTCTCAGCGACGAATTTCAATCTTCTGGGTATCGACGAGTGGTCGAAGAACTTCAAGTATATCTGCTACATCGACTGCTACGACGGCCGGCATCCCAACGTCTTCTGCCCCCCCGAAATACCCCATGACGAATTCCAGTCAATCGAGGACATCAACAACTATCTGCTGCAGCACCCTGAAGTCGTCGATCTGATCAAGCGTCGCGGCGGCAAGCCGAAGTTTGTCTTCCTCATGTTTGACGAAGAAACCGAAAAGCTCGCCAAGGGGCTTGGTGGCGAAGTCTGGTTTCCAAAAGCGTCCCTGCGCACAAAATGCGACAACAAGATCGAAACAGTGCGGATCGGCAACAAGGCAGGCGTCCCCTCGGTTCCCAACACCCTGTCCGAGGTCAAGGACTACGACCACCTCAAGCAGATCTGCGACAAGGCCAAGATCGGCCACGATCTTGTCCTGCAATCGGCTTTCGGCGATTCCGGGCACACTACTTTCTTCATAAAGTCCGCTGCCGATTTCAAGCGCCACGCAGACGAGATCGTCGGCCAGGGCGAGATCAAGATCATGAAGCGGATCGACTGCCGGGGATCGGCAATCGAGGCCTGTGCGACATCGCAGGGCACCATCGTCGGACCACTGATGACCGAACTGGTCGGCTTCAAGGAACTGACACCCTACCGTGGTGGCTGGTGCGGCAATGAGATCTTTGCCACTGCCTTCCCGCCCAAGACACGCCAGAAGGCCCGTGAACTTACCTTCAAGTTCGGCGAGCAACTGCGCAAGGGCGGCTATCGAGGCTACTTCGAACTCGACTTCCTGATCGAGAAGAAGTCAGGCGACATCTGGCTGGGTGAATTGAACCCGCGTATTACAGGCGCGTCTTCAATGACAAACCATGCCGCTTTTGCCCATGCCGACGCACCGCTATTCCTTTTTCACTTGCTTGAGTTCTCCAAGAAACCGTTCAAGCTTGACGTCGATGAGCTCAACGCCCGCTGGGCCGATCCCGACATGATCGACGGATGGTCGCAGATGGTCATCAAGCACACCGAGGACAGTGTCGATATCGTCACGCAGGCGCCTGAAACCGGAGTCTACCGCCTGCTTTCTGATGGACGTGTCGAGTTCGACCGGTTCGACTACCACCGGCGTGCCGTGGAAAGCGAGACCGAAGCCTTCTTCCTGCGCATCCTCGAGCCCGGCGACTATCGATATGAAGGCGCTGATCTCGGCATCCTTGTCACCCGTGGCCGCTCGATGACGCCAGGTTTCAACCTGAACGATCGTGCCAGAAAGTGGATCGACGGCATCAAGAACAGTTTCGCCGCCAGGCCGCTGCCTTCCCCTGAAGCCCTGGCTGAACCGGCTTTCAAGATCCTCTAGACCGTATCTGGTCGAGCCGAAAGCGCTGGCGGTAGGTCTGAGGGTTGGTGTTGAGGGACTGGCGGAAGTGATGCCGCATGGCAGCAGGCGTGCCGAACCCCGACGCCACGGCAACCGCTTCCATGTCGTTGTCCGTTGCCTCGAGCATTTCCTGGGCCTTGACCAGCCGCCTCGACACGATCCAGGCATGAGGCGGCAGGCCGCAGCGCTGCTTGAATCGCCTGAGAAATGTCCGCCGGCTGAGGGCCGCTTTCTCAGCCATGGTCTCGATGGTGATGTCCTGGTGAAGGTTGTCCTCGAGCCACAACACGATGTCGTCGAGCTTGTTGGGCGCCGCATCGCTGACTCCGTGCTCGATGAACTGCGCCTGACCGCCGTCACGGTGAGGATAGACGATCAGCCTGCGCGCCACCTTGGCGGCTGCCGCTGCCCCATAGTCCAACCGGACGATGTGAAGACATAAGTCAAGTCCGGCGGCACTGCCGGCAGCCGTGATCACCTGTCCCTCATCGACAAACAGCACATTGGGGTCCAGCCGCACCTTCGGAAACTGTTGGCGGAATTGATCTGCGTAGTGCCAATGTGTGGTCGCCGTACGGCCGTCCAGCAATCCGGCCGCCGCCAGCAAGAAACTGCCCGAACAGATCGACGCCAATCGCGCACCGCGTGAATGGGCCTCCAACAGGACATCGACAAGACGGTCGGGCGGTGGTTGATCGAGATCGCGCCACCCGGGAATGATGATGGTGTCTGCCTTCGCCAATCCCTCCAGACCATGTGGTGCGGAAACCGTGACACCGCCGGTCGCCCGCAAGGGTCCCTCGTCGAGGGCACAGACATCGCACTCATACCAGGGATCGAGATAAGGCCGTGGCAGACCGAAGATTTCCACAGGGATCGAAAACTCGAAGGTTGCCATCCGGTCATAGGCAAGGACCGCCACCCGTCGCCGGCGTGCTTCAGTCTTGGTGGTTTTCGATTTTGGCATGATTTATACGTATAATGGCATTCATGCCACTTGTGAAGATCGATACATTTGGCGATGTTTCCTGGGACGAGACAGTTTCAACGGACGGGGACAAACCCGATGCATACGCTCTACAGCATGCAGGACTCAGGCAACTGCTACAAATTGCGCCTGACCATGACCCAGTTGGACATCCCCTACCGGCTTGAAGACATCGACATCCTCAAAGGCGAGAGCCGGACACCGGAATTCCTGGAAAAAAACGCCAACGGCAAGGTCCCCACTCTGGAATTGGATGACGGTCGTTTCATTACCGAGTCGAACGCCGCAATGTTTTACTTGGCGGAGGGAACAGCCCTTCTGCCCGATGACCGGTTCGCCCGTGCCGAGGCCCTGCAGTGGATGTTCTTCGAACAGTACAGCCACGAACCCTATGTGGCGGTGGCCCGTTTCTGGCGGAAGATCATTCCGGGCGGCGAGACTGACAAGGCAGAAATGTTTCCAGAATGGCTGGAGAAGGGTTATGCAGCTTTCGATGTCATGGAAGGTCACTTGGCATCAGATGACTTCTTTGCGGGTGGCGCGTATTCGATCGCAGACATCGCCCTTTATGCCTACACCCACATGGCCGATGACGGCGGTTTCGATCTAACAAATTATCCGGGAATCAATGCATGGCTCAACCGGGTGGCAGATCAACCGGGCCATGTCGACATGGCATTCAGACCATAACGGGCTATCGGTTTTGTTCTAGGTCGCGCTGGAGATGACGCCAAGCGCTTCTGCCCGTTCAAGCGTGGCGATTGCATTGCGGCAGGTCGGCAATTCAACCTGGACGCCGTCAAGCTCCACCCGGCCCTGACCGTCAGCGCGTGCTCTGTCAAAGGCATCGACCACCCTGCGGCAGCGGGCAACATCATCGGCGCTGGGGGTAAAAGTCTGATTGATGACCGTCACGTGTGCTGGATCAACCGCACTCCTGGCCAGCATTCCAAGACGCCGGGCCGATTCCGCATGACGCCTGGCGCCGTCCACGTCCGACCAGGTGTAGGGCATGTCGATGGTAACGACACGCGCGGCCGTACAGTCCACGTGAAACCGGCCGCGCACGTGATCGAGTTCGGCCATGTCCGCACTCCTGACCGCCCCCAGATCGTTCGCCATGTCCTCCGACGCAACCAGGGCTCCTGTTACCCTAGAACTCGCCCGACAGATTTCAAAGGTGTGAACAAGCCCGTGCGCCAGTTCCACATTGGGGATGATCTCTGTGGATCCGGACGTCCTTCCAAGTCGTTGCTCATGATCTGAGATGACCTTGTCGAGTTCGGCAATCTGGTGGGCGTGATCGGCCTTGGGTAGCAGGATGGCATCGGCACCGGCTTGCATGGCCGCTTCCAGGTCTTGCAAGCCGCCACGTTCCAGCGGATTGATCCGCACAGTCGCCACGATACCCTGTCCTTTCCAGTACGACAGGACCTCCGAACAGAGCCCACGTGCGGCCTCCAGCAGGTGCGGCGGCGTGAAATCCTCCAGTTCCTGGATGAGTACGTCAGCACCGCTTGCCGGCGTTGAAAAAAGGGCTTCCCGGTCAGCGCCCCCGACGAACAGCCACGACCTTCGCAATTCAGGCAGTGTGATTTGCCTCACTTAAAACCTCTTAAGAATCATCTACATAAAGTCCTGTGCGTCACATAATTGCCATCAAAATACCCCGCATGACTCACATTTTCCCGGAATTCTTGCCTCATTCGCGCCGTTAAGTGTCGTCGTATCATAGGAGGATACTACTATGAGCGCGAACCAGTTCTCCGCCGGTGTTCAGCGTCAAGCGTCCTCGTCGACCCGGCCGTCTGTTGATGATCGTCGGCACGGCGCGGATCGCGCATGGGATGACCCACCATCCCGGGACAAGAAATCTCATGAAAACGCATCAATGGCACCGCCATTCGTGATTGGGTTGGTCATGGCGATCGTCATGTTCACAGTCGGCGTCGCCCAGGCCGTTGCCCAGACAATACCGGAAGCGGCGTCACCCACCATGACCACGCAGGAAGCGCCCCTGGCCCGGCCGCAGCTTGTGCAACTGTCTTCAGTCAAGGGCCCCGGGCTGCTCCTGAAATCCGAACAGCCCGGCTTATATGTGACAGCGCCGGCGCTTGCGACAGATGTCAAGGTGGACATCACCGCCGCCATTGCCCGCACTGTCGTCACCCAGCGGTTCATGAACCCCTCGACGGGCTGGGTTGAAGGTATCTACGCTTATCCACTGCCTGACGGCGGCGCTGTCGATACCCTGAAAATGATCATCGGTGACAGGGTTATCGAAGGTGTCATCAAAGAACGCGTGGAAGCACGTGAGATTTATGAGCAGGCCAAGGCTGAGGGCCGGAAGGCTGCACTCATGGAACAGGAGCGTCCCAACCTGTTCACGAATTCAGTCGCCAACATCGGGCCTGGCGAATCCGTTGTCATCCAGATCGAGTATCAGGAACCGGTGTTGCGGCGCGATCACATCTCATCCCTCAGGATCCCGCTGGTCGTGGCGCCTCGCTACTCCCCGCCCGGCGACATTCACCTGGTCGGGCTGGGGCAGTCGGCGGAACCTGTTCTGGTGGAAACCACGGGCGTTCCGGACGCGGACGCGATCACGCCACCTGTCCGTCACCCTTCACTCGGCAAGCACAACCCGGTCACCCTGACCGTGAAGCTCGACGCCGGATTTCCCCTGGGCGATGTCACCAGCGCCCACCACAAGATTACCATGACACGCTCGGGAAACGAGACCGTGATGCTGACGCTCGGAGACGGCGAAGTACCCGCCGACCGCGACTTCGAGCTCACGTGGGCAGCGCAGGCGGGAGCGGAGCCTACCGCCTCGCTGTTCCACGAGCGTGTCAACGGGCGGGATTACCTGATGGCAATCGTCGCCCCTCCGGCCATCGGGTCCGGCGCCGGCACCACGCCCAGACAACCCCGTGAAGTCATCTTCGTGATCGACAACTCGGGCTCCATGTCCGGGGCCTCCATGAAACAGGCGAAACAGAGCCTCGATCTGGCCTTGTCCCGGCTGGAACCTGCTGACCGGTTCAACGTCATTCGTTTTGACGACACCATAGAGACGGTGTTTCAGTGGCCGGTCGACGCAACACCCGGAAATGTGGCCCGGGCGCAAAGTTTCGTCCGCGCCCTCAATGCAGACGGTGGTACGGAAATGCTGCCGGCGCTGAGGGCCGCGCTGACGGATGCCGACCCCGATGACCGGAGCCGGTTGCGTCAGGTGATTTTCCTCACCGACGGCGCCATCGGCAACGAAGGACAGATGTTTCGCGAGATCAAGGCCAACAAGGGCCGTTCCCGCATCTTCACGGTTGGCATCGGTTCCGCGCCCAACAGCTTCTTTATGACGAGAGCCGCCATGGTCGGCCGCGGCAGCTTTACCCACATCGGTTCCGAAGACCAGGTGTCCGAGCGGATGGCAGCCCTTTTCAGAATGCTGGAATTACCGGTCATGACCGGTCTTGAAGCAGCCTGGTCAGACGGCATCGACACCGAAACCTGGCCCAACCCGATTCCGGATCTTTATGCCGGCGAACCGGTTTCCGTGATCGCCCAGGCCGATGGCATGGAGGGCACACTCACCCTCACCGGCATGGCCGCAGGGCAACCCTGGCGCAAGGTCATAGACCTCGCGACCGCCGTCCAGGGCAAGGGCGTGGCGCGCTTGTGGGCTAGGCGCAAGATCACCGAACTCGAAGGCCGCCGTTACGGATCGGCGAACGTGGCCCTGTTCGACAAGTCAATTCTCAAAGTGGCTCTCACCCATAGCCTGGTCACCCGGCTCACCAGCCTCGTCGCCATCGACAAGTCACCGGAGCGGCCGGCCGGCGAACGCCTGACCCGGAGCGACGTCCCCCTCGACCTGCCCGCAGGTTGGAACTTTGAAAAGATTTTTGGCCCCGCCCCTGACACCCGCGAAGCCCTGAGGGCAACACCCGACTTGATCAAGGCTCAATATGCCCAACTCCTGAAAGTCTCGAGAACCAACCCCGCCTCTGCCGCCGCAAAGCAGACGCCCAAAGGCGTCGTCTTGCCCGAGGGTGCTACTCTCGCCGATCGCCAGATCATGCTGGGTCTGCTGGTCATCCTGTTTGCCCTGTCCTTGACGACTGTGATGGTGTTCTTCCGTCATCTGGCAGGTAGCGTCGGCCAGGAAGGCCATCCGGCGTGATCGACCGCCTCCACGATCTCGGACACTACCTCGCTCGCCTGGGCCGGAACCTTGGCCTGTTTGAACGGATGGTTGCTGCCGTAACACTGGTCGCTCTGACCTACGGGCTTACTCTGATCGGCCATGGGACTTACATCAAGGTCAAGGCGCAAGCCGCACAGATTCTCCTGGACCGGGCCTGGGAGCGTGCCCTCGACGGTGAAATCGAACCGCGCGCCTGGCCATGGGCCGACACCTGGCCGGTGGCAAAGGTCACCCTGCCCCGGATTGGCGAAAGCGCCGTCGTCCTGGCGGGCGCCAACGGCGAAGCAATGGCCTTCGCACCGGGCTATATGGCGGGAACGCCGCGTCCGGGAGACAGCGGCACCGGCATCATCGCCGGCCACCGGGATACCCATTTCGCCTTCCTGAAAGATGTCATTGCTGGTGACAGCTTCAATGTTGTGACCGCTGACGGAGAGACTCGGCACTACACGGTTACCGGGACGAAGATCGTCCACGCGAGAAGTTCCGGTATTGATCCCTATGGACCCGGCAAACACCTCGTCCTCGTGACATGCTTCCCGTTTGAGGCGCGCGAACGCGGGCCGTTGCGCTATGTGGTCCATGCAGAGGAAGTGCGGCAGGTGGCTGGGACAAACCTGTAGAGTGTCTCAACTCACGGCCTTGAGTTCAGCCTGGACCTGAAGCACCGCCCTCATGAACAGGATCGGGGCGGCCAGATCATTGATCCGATAACGCGAGCCTTTGCTGTTGCGCACGATCAGGGTCCCCACCCCCAGGACACGCCCGAGAACCGTCTGCCTGGTCTGCACATCAACCACATCCCGTAAATCGAGCGTCACTGTCCGCCGACGCGGCCATCCCCGGTTAATCACCAAAGTGCGCTCGGTCAGATCCGCGCTGGTGGACATGAAACGCAGGAAAGCGTGCAGGAAGACTGCGGGCACCCCGATGACGCAAATCAGCACCATGAGCCGTGCAAGAGCACCATCCCCTTTGCCCAGGGCGACAATGAAAAGCCAAATCCCACCGTAAAGCACAGCGATCACCAGCGCTGGCAAAAAGACACTGGCGTGAGCTTTTGCACTGGCCAGGACCGGTGCAGGCGACACGTCGTCATCGGTGCGCAACATTGAGGCCGATTCGTCCATGGCCGAAGTGTATAACACCACGGTCGAATCCGAGAATCCTGATGAAACGGCCGGCAGACAGTTCTATTTGTCGCCTGTAGGGGTCACGACAATCTGGGCGATGTTCACGTGAGGAGGCTGTTCCAAGGCATACATGACGGCCGCTGCGATGTCGTCTGCAGCAAGCGTTGCAGGCGCGGCGTCATAGAAGGCTTGGGCTTTATCACTGTCACCGCGATGGCGCGCCTGGGCAAAGTCCGTGCGCACCAAGCCTGGCAGGATCTCGGTTATGCGCACTGGTGAGGTTTGATAGTCATGCCGAAGGCTCTCGCTGAAGGCGCGAACCGCGTGTTTGCTGGTGGCGTACGCCGCCCCGCCCGCATAGGTCTTCGTCCCGGCCACCGACCCCAGTGTCACCACATGTCCGTGCCGGCGTTCCGACATGCCCGGCAGAACGGCATGGCATACCCGCATCAATCCTGAAACATTGACATCTATGGTTGATACCCAGTCCTCGATACGCCCGTCTGCAAAATGTTGCCGTCCGCCGACATCGGAACCGGCATTGGCGATCAGGACGTCAATCGTCCGCCACTCTTCCGGCAGACTTTCCATGAAACCAGCGACAGCCTCGCTGTCGGTCACATCAAGTGGAACCGTGAGAACGTTCTCGCCATGCCCGGCAAAGGCTGTCTCAAGCCCGTCGCGGCCACGCGCGGCGGCGATAACGCGCAAGCCGCGGTCAAGCAGGGCTTCGGCGATGGCCCGGCCGATGCCGCGGCTGGCACCGGTCACGAGGCAGACTGCGCCCTGCTCCACGACCGGGCGCGCGGTCATCCGCCTGCCTGCTTCTCCACGAGCGCTTTGAGCGAAGCAAGCCCCGCTTCATAGTCGGCACCAATCCATTTATCGAACATCAGCCCGAAATACTTTGCGATGATGTTGCTGCCGAGGTCGGTCTCGAAATCCCAGACAATCTTCGTGCCACCCTGCTCCGGTGTCAGCGTATAGGCCGCATAACCATTGCCCATGTCGCCGAAGTCCAGTTTCACCCGGACTTTCTCACCGGGCATGCTGGCGACGATTTCCTGGGTGCCCGAGCCGACTTCCTTGTTGTCGCTCTTCCACGCCATCTTGGCCCCGACGCCTTCTTCAGGGCCGGTGAACAAAAACTCTGTTTTGGGATCACGTTTGGCCCAGGGCGACCATTCATTGAACTTTTTCAGACTGTTCAGGTATGTGAAAACAGCCTCCGGTGGCGCCTTGATAACCGCATCACGGGCGACATAGACCTCTCTGGGCAGGAACAGACCGACGACAATAAAGCCGATGGCCAGGGCCACCACGGAACCGAGAATAATTTTCAATAGGGACATGACAAACCTTTAGCCTCCGGGATCAAAAACACATATGTCTCCCCTCGCGGCAGACATTGCCACGCCTCAACACGGGCGGCAACGTGAACATTCAAATCAGGTGATTTTTGGATCACGGCAAAACTGCCAGCATGCTGACAGTTGATGTCAGCATGGACGTTGACAACCCGCAAACACGCATGGTTTTTGCCGAGTGGAATGCCTATATTGGCGACCATGAGCGGATTTGCCGAAGCCCCTGCCCCCGATATTGCCGGTTCCCAGCCCACAGGCGCCGAACTGGCAGCCTTTGTGCCGCATCGCCCGGCACGGCCTGAGAAGTCGGAAGGCGGCATTGCCCTGAAGCTTGAAGCCGAGTTTGAACCGGCCGGCGACCAGCCTGAAGCGATCCGCGACTTGGTGGACGGCGTCGATACTGCCGAACGCGACCAGGTTCTTCTGGGAGTCACCGGATCGGGCAAGACCTACACCATGGCCAAGGTAATCGAGGCCACCCAAAAGCCTGCCTTGATTCTAGCTCCCAACAAGACGCTCGCCGCCCAACTCTATGGTGAGTTCAAGTCATTCTTCCCGGACAATGCGGTGGAGTATTTCGTCTCCTACTACGATTACTATCAGCCTGAAGCCTACGTGCCGCGGACCGACACCTACATCGAGAAGGAAAGCTCGATCAACGAGCAGATCGACCGCATGCGCCATGCCGCGACCCGGTCGCTGCTGGAACGTGACGATGTGGTGATCGTGGCCTCGGTCTCCTGCATTTACGGTATCGGCTCGGTGGAAACCTATACCGCCATGACATTCTCGTTGGACGTGGGCAGCCGCATCAACCGCAGTCAGCTCCTGGCTGACTTGGTGGTGCTGCAGTACAAGCGCAACGACCAGGCTTTCCAGCGTGGCACCTTCCGCGTTCGCGGCGACACGATTGAGCTGTTCCCGGTCCACCTTGAAGATCGCGCTTGGCGGATTTCTCTGTTCGGCGACGAAGTTGAATCGATCACGGAATTCGATCCCCTGACCGGCCACAAGTCCGACCAGCTCAAGACCGTCAAGGTCTACGCAAACTCGCACTACGTGACGCCCCGGCCAACGCTCCAGCAGGCCATGAAGAGCATCAAGCAGGAGCTGGTGATCCGCCTGGAAGACCTGAACGCCCAGGGCAAGCTGCTTGAGGCCCAACGGATTGAGCAGCGCACCACCTTTGATCTGGAAATGATCGATGCCACCGGCTCTTGTGCCGGCATCGAGAACTATTCGCGCTATCTGACCGGCCGCAAGCAAGGCGAGCCGCCGCCAACCCTGTTTGAATACCTGCCCGACAATGCGCTTGTGTTCGTCGACGAAAGCCATGTGACGATCCCGCAATTGGGTGGCATGTACCGCGGTGACTTTGCCCGCAAGGCAACCCTGTCCGAATTCGGCTTCCGCCTGCCATCGTGTCTGGACAACAGGCCGCTGAAGTTCGAAGAATGGGATGCCATGCGGCCCCAGTCGGTCTATGTGTCAGCCACACCCGGCAAATGGGAAATGGAACGCACCGGCGGCGTTTTCGCTGAGCAGGTCATCCGCCCAACCGGCCTCACCGATCCTGATATCGACATCCGGCCCGTCGGCACACAAGTCGACGACCTGATCGCCGAATGTCACGAGATCGCAGCTCTTGGCCAACGTGTGCTGGTCACGACCCTGACCAAGCGTATGGCAGAGGACCTGACCGAATACATGCACGAACAGGGCATCAGGGTACGATACCTGCATTCCGATATCGATACGCTGGAACGCATCGAGATCATCCGCGACTTGAGGCTTGGCACCTTCGACGTGCTGATCGGCATCAACCTCCTGCGCGAGGGCCTCGACATTCCCGAATGCGCCCTGGTCGCCATTCTCGATGCCGACAAAGAAGGATTTCTGCGTTCGGAAACCTCACTGGTCCAGACCATTGGCCGTGCCGCGCGTAATGTCGACGGCCGCGTCATCCTTTACGCCGACAAGATCACCGGCTCGATGGAGCGCGCGATTTCGGAAACCAACCGGCGGCGCGAAAAGCAGGATGCCTACAACAAGGAACACAACATCACGCCGGAGAGCATCCGCAAGAACATCGGCGACATCCTGCAGAGCGTCTACGAGAAGGATCGCGTAACAGTCGACGCGGGCTTTGCCGAGGACGGCAATCTGATCGGCCACAACCTGCAGGCCCACATGGCGGACCTGGAAAAACGCATGCGCGACGCCGCCGCCGACCTGGAATTCGAGGAAGCCGCCCGCCTGCGCGACGAAATCAAGCGCCTCCAGGAAACCGAACTCCTGCTCGCCAACGACCCGCTGGCACGTCAGACCATGATCGAAGACAAGGCCGGCCGCCACGGCAAGACCGCCAAGCCCGGCTCAGCCTCCAGCCGCTCGTCGGGCGGCAAACCCGGCACCCGCACCTACCGCAAGAGCCGCTAAGTCAGGTTTTGCGGAAGCCGTTCCCCGTACGCGATGCAGCACGCAATGCGGCCTTGCAGAGACGGGGCCGTGCCGAACGCCAGCCTTTGTGATTGATATGATCCCGTATCTGCGAAACAACACTAACGTGTTGCGTCGCGTACGGGAAACGAGTTCTCGTGAGTCTTTCCTGTTTCCGTTTCGCGTTCGCATATTAATACGCACCGGCATCGTTCCACGCACAGGCCGTTGAAACGGACCTCGTTCCCCGTCTCTGCAATGCAGCATGAAATGCTGCTTTGCAGAGACGGGGGCGTACAGAACGCTGGCCTTTGTGATTGATACGGTCCCATGTCGGCGAAACAACACCGGCGTGTTGCGTCGCGCACGGAAAACGGGTGGTTGTCACTCCGAAATCTTCCGATAGAGATCGGCCCAATCGGGATTCCCCGCCTCGATCAACTGCAACTTCCAGGCCCTGCGCCAGTTCTTCAACACATTTTCGCGCTCCAGAGCAGTCCGGACGTCCTGGTGTGCCTCCACATGAATGAGATACTTCAGGCTGTGGCGTGCAGTGAAACGATTTCCGACACCAAGTTTGTGCTGCCAGATTCGCTGTTGCAGATGCGTTGTGGCACCGACGTAGAGCACACCGCGAGGCCGGTTGGTCAAAATGTAGACCCAGGCCGTTCTGTCGTTGGCTGACCCATCCATAACCGTGAAACGAAGGAAGAAGCGGAATCCCGTTTCCCGTACGCTACGCATCACTACGTGCTGCATCGCGCACGGGAAACGCCAGAGGCGCATCTCAGCGATTGCATCCCCTGCATGCCCTCTCCATAATCGCGCGCCTGTTTTAAAAACACCCGTTGGAGACTGCGTCACGTGAACAGAACAAAAAGCTACGCTGGACTCATCACTGCCCTGCTCGCACTTGGCGTCCTGGCGATCGCCTCGACCGCAAACGCCCGGGGCAAAGCCGGCAAGTTTGACTATTACACCCTCGCCCTGTCCTGGAGCCCCACCTACTGCCAGTCGGATGCCGGGCGCCGCGACCGGCAGCAATGCGGCGGGGGGCGCCGGTTCTCGTTTGTCGTGCACGGTCTTTGGCCCCAGTACAACAAGGGCTGGCCGGAGCGTTGCCGTACACGCGAGAACTGGGTGTCGAAGGACACCATCAGCGGCATGCTCGACATCATGCCGTCGAAACGCCTGATCATCCACGAATGGAAAAAACACGGAGTCTGTTCCGGCCTCCGCCAGGAGAGATATTTCTCCCTGACCCGGGAGTTGTTCTCGAACATCAAGATCCCGGCCCGGTACATTACCCCCAACCAGCACATCACGATCACGCCGGAACAGCTGAAGCTGGATTTCCTGAAAACCAACCGCTGGCTCGACCCTGGAGGAATCTCCGTCCAGTGCGGCAACAGGAAGGGGCGAGCCAACCTGCGCGAGGTGCGGCTGTGTTTCACCCGCAAGGGCAAGCCGCGCCGCTGCGGTGTCAATGAACGGCGGGCCTGCCGCGCGCGCCAACTCGTCATGCCGCCCGTGCGGTAGAACGGGCCCGGTGCCGAACTTGTGATTTCGCACCGGATCGACCGGTCTTTAAATTCGGGGGGTTGTTGTCATTGGAGTTGTCATGATCAAGCTGCGTTCCCTCCACCCTTTATTCATTGTCGTCACCCTTATCGTCCTCGCCGTCATAACCACTGTCGGCGTCGCCTGGGCGCAGACTTCCGCCCAGGATCCGGCCCAGAACAAGAAACCGGAACAGGGAGCGCAGAGTGGCGAAGCCAAGCCACCGCAAACCATACCGCCTGGCGAAGGCACCATGACGCTCGGTCAAATCGACAGGATCGTCAAACGGCTCGATGGCAAGGCGCAGAGAACCAATGACAACTGGCAACTGACCGTCGAAAAGGTGCCTGTGATCATCGTCACCGACAAAAACCACGACCGCATGCGCATCCTCGTGGCGGTGCGCAAGACCGACGACCTGAAACCGGAAGAACTGCAGCGCATGATGCAGGCAAACTTCGATTCAGCCCTCGATTCCCGTTATGCCATCGCCAACAAGATCCTGTGGTCGACCTACATTCACCCCCTGAGGGCCCTTCACGACCGCCAGTTCATTGCGGCCATCGGCCAGACCGTCAACCTGGCCCTTACCTTTGGCTCGAGCTATTCGTCAGGCCTGTTGCTGTTCGGCGGCGGCGACAGCAAAGGCATTATCCAGCGTCAGCTGATCGACCGCCTGCTCAAGAAGGGGCAACCGATTTAGATTCGGTCAACTACACCCGTTCCCGGACACGTGAAGCGTGAGCCGAGGCCGTTCCCTACACCAGCGCTTGCATTTGGCGCGATCCCGGATCTGCGAAGCAGCACTGACGTGCCGCATCGCGCACGGGAAACGAATTCCATTCACCGGATGCGCGAAGCGTGAGCTGGAGGCGTTCCAGATAAAGGCGTTTGCGTTGGGGACGATTCCGTATCTGCGAAGCAGCTTTGGCGTGCTGCATCGCGCCACGGGAAACGTCTCCGTTCACCGGACCTGATCCGGTGCCTGCTCGCCTCTCCCCCCACCACATCGTTCGCTGAACACGAAAAGCAATCAGGAAGGCACCACGTCGAAGGCGATGCTGATCCGCCGAGTGTCGGACTCGAACGGGATCGTGCGGTGGAACATGTAGGCGGGGAACAGAATCATCATGCCTTCGCTGGGCTGGAAGGCCTTGTCCGGCGGGGTTGCCCGGCAATGTAGTTCGTCGGGCGGACGGCCCACTTCGAACCCGCCTGTAAAGTCGTCCAGACCGTCACCGCCGGTTGACGACACCTCGTCCGGCACGCGGACGTAATAGACACCGCTCAGATAGCCGTCCTCGTGGATATGAGGCTGCTGGTTGCCGGAACCGTGCAGCACGGCGCCCCAGATTTGCAAATGCCACTCGTCCGGGCTGCGCTGCAGGAACGGATGGCCGGGGTCGATACCCACATTGTGCTTGTAGTCTTCGATTGCCGCGCGAATACACTCTTCGAGATCTGCAACTGGGCCGGGATTGTCATCCAGAAGGCGCGGTGCGATTTGCAGTTTGGGATGGTGCCATGTGGGATGGTCGACCGGCGGTGTCGCCAGGTGTGGATGAGACATGATGTGGGTCTCAAGCGCATCGTTGAAGGCCGCCAGCGACCCGAAGGCCGGTGGCACAGCCACCTCATGGGTGCGCACCAGTCTGTCGTAGTCGAGCAGCAGGTCCGTCGTTGCCCGGTCGCCGATCTCGCTGGCGCCGAGACTTGCAAACGACAGCGCCTCGGTGTTACCGGGATCACGCGCGAGCCACTCCGATGTCAGGCTGACGAGAGATCCCACGTCGCCGGTCTCAAGCAGAGCCGCCGACAGATTGTTGTACACATAGACCAGTCCGGGACGATCCCGCAAAACCCGCTGATAAAGTTCAATCGCGTCCTTGAGCTCGCCTTTCTTGTGCAACACGACGGCCAGTGTCGAGAGGGCATCGAAATGATCGGGTTCTAGCGACAACACATGGCGTGCAGCCGTTTCAGCCGTATCGAGTTCCCCCAGCTTTTCGCTGATATCGGCGATCAACGCCGGCGCCCGCATCAGTTCAGGGGCTTTGTTTGCCGATTTCTTGAGAGCGATCAGAGCCAGTCTGGGCGCCGGAATTTCATGAAATGCCAGCCCGAGTTCATAAAAAGCATCAGCGTCGGCGTCTTCTTTTTCCAGAACCCCGAGCAAACCTCGGTAGACCTCACGGGCATCATCAGGGAAGCCCGCTTCAGCTGCAATCCTGCCAATGAAAGACAGGAGATCCCGGTCGCCCGGCGCGCGATTCAACAGCCGCTGGCAGTCAGCCAGCGCTTCCTTTTGGCGACCGGCCTTGAAATGCTCCTCCGCCTGCTCTTTTAGCTCTGACGTTTCAGGGAGGACTGATGAATTCATGATGCCACCGGGAGATTCTGCCAACCCGGACACGCCTACACCAAAAGGAGGCTGTTTCCAACACCTAGGGCGTCATCCGCCACACTGAATCAATTTGACCCGTTTTGCGCGTCTGTTGGCAAGGCACGGTTCCCGCCGTGGTCCGGTTGACCACAAGGGAGCCGTAACGCCGACCAGCGGGCTCGAAAAACTGGCCTCCGGTGGGCCAAATCAGCTCATCGGTGTCGTTGCAAAGCTTGCCCGATGCACCGCATCGCGCTGCTCTCCGCGCCTAACCGAGTGAACTGATTTGGCTCCATCAAATGGTTCAGTGTGGTCGGATTATGCCCCAGCGAAACACAATTCCGGTATTCACTTATCCTGCGACTTGCGCGCCAGTCGGAAAATCGCCGGACTCGTGCGCATGAACGCGGTGAAACGCGATCTTTGCACCATGGGCACCTGCGGGCGGCGGCGTAGTCTGTAGAGCACAAACAGCAGAAACCCGCTGTGCATGGCGGTTGTGTAGGTGAAGATCGCCTGCGGCCCGAACTGTTCGATCACAACCGAGGCCGCAAACGGCCCGATTGAAGCGCCGACACCAAAAACGAACATCAGGCTTGCCGAGACACTGACGAACTCGCCCGGTTCAACCAGATCGCTGGCGTGGGCGATTGAAAGGGAATAGAGCGGCAGGGCAAAGGCACCGAACATCATGGCCCCCAGATAGATCAGTGTCACATTGCTGCCGTCGAGCAGCGACAGAAGAAAGCCTCCCAGAGCCGCCCCCGATGTCGCCAGGACAACGATCCAGCGCCTGTTGTAGCGGTCAGACAGCCATCCCAGGGGCAACTGCAGAAGTGCCCCTCCGACGACGCCGGCACTGACGAAGATGGCGATCTGTCCCGCATCCAGCCCCATATCGGTGGCATAGACCGGCCCCACAAGACGGAACGCGCTGTTGGTCAGCCCGATGGTGAGACAGCCGGCCACCGCCAAAGGCGATAGCAACCACACTCTCTTGATCAGAAGACCGTGCACCTCGGGAGGTTTTGGCGAGGGCCCGCGCGAAAGGGATACCGGCACCAGGGCAATGCAGAAAAATATTGCCACGACACAGAACAGGGCGAAACTGGAAGCGCCGAAAACCGGCAGCAGAAACTGCGCGCCCGTGACTGCGCAAAGGTCGACGGTGCGATAGAGACCCAGAACCTGGCCACGGTCTGCATTGCCGGCCCGCTCGTTCAACCAGCTTTCGATCGCCATGGACAACACCGCAAACGAAAAACCGGTCGCAAACCGCATTCCCATCCACATGAAGGGGTCGATCACAAGGATCATGAAAAGTGCGGCAGAAGCGGCAATCGCGGCAAAGGCTGCAAAGGCGCGGATATGGCCCACGCCGCCGATCACCTGGGGGCCGTAGCGGCACCCAAGCAGCATTCCCAGATAATACGTCGTCCCGAACAGGCCGATGATGGTTGGGCTGAACCCTTCCAGGCCGCCGCGCACCGCAATCAGGGTTCCCTGCAAGCCGTTTCCGGCAAGAAGGATACCGGACGCGATCAGGACCGGTAGTATGTCGCCGATGTTTCGCATGGAACGGGGCTGAACCGCCCCTCTTCTTCATTCAGACTCGGCCCCGATCATGAGCGTAATTCATCGACCCCGCAAATGCATTTTCCACATACCTGCCGTGTGGCAAACACAATTCAGGGTCTCGTGCTTGCGCCGGCATCGACTATAATGACCGATCATATTGTCTCTTCAGCCTTGATGGCGGTTTAAAAACATTGAGAGGTTTGCCATGGTCTTCGGTTCCGTTCCCCAAATCCAGATAGCGCGTCACTCCCGCACCGAGGGCGTCGCGGATGACATCGACTTTGAGATCAAGGGTTCGGAAATGCAGTTCGTCGAGGTCGAACTCGATCCCGGCGAGAGCGCCATCTCCGAAGCCGGCTCAATGATGTTCAAACACCCGGCCGTGACCATGAACACGGTATTCGGCGACGGTTCCGAGCAGGAAAACGGTCTGTTCGACAAACTGCTGGGCGCCGGCAAGCGGCTGATCACAGGAGAAAGCCTCTTCACCACGGTCTTCACCCACGAAGGCCAGGGCAAGGCAAGGGTCGGCTTCGCCTCGCCTTATCCGGGTCATATCCTGGCCATCAAACTCGATGAGGTCGGCGGCAGGCTGGTCTGCCAGAAAGATGCGTTCCTGTGTGCGGCAAAAGGGGTCTCGCTCGGCATCTTCTTTCAGCAGAAGGTCATGACGGGGTTGTTCGGCGGCGAAGGTTTTATCATGCAGTCGCTTGACGGCGACGGCTGGGTGTTTGTCCATGTGGGCGGCACGGTTGTCGAAAAGCAACTGGCAGCAGGCGAGGAATTTCACGTCGACACCGGCTGTGTCGCTGCCATGACGTCTGGCGTCGATTTCGATCTCGTGAAGGCAGGCTCCATCAAATCGATGATCTTCGGCGGTGAAGGCGTCTTTTTTGCCAAGCTCACCGGTCCCGGCAAGGTCTGGATCCAGAGCCTGCCGTTCTCGCGCCTCGCCGGGCGCATGTTTGCCGCCACGCCCCAGATGGGCGGGCGCGACAAGGGCGAAGGTTCCGTCCTGGGCGGACTGGGTGACATTCTTGACGGCGACAGATATTAGTACTTCCGGTACAGGCCGCCTCTGCGCGGCAGGAAACCATGGTTGTAGATAGATTTTGCAGGACCGCACTTGTGCGTCGTAAGGGTGTTTGATGGAAGAGGGATCGCAGGGGTCCGACGGTCTTGAGGTTGTTGCGGAGGCACTGGCGACACTACGGGAACGTTTGCTTGACCTGACAGGCCGCAACAAGCTGCTCAATTTCAGGCATTCATCCGCCGGCTGTCTTCGTATCGTCGATGAAGTTCCCGATCAGCTTTTCGAAACCCTGATGGGTGGCGGTGCCTTCATGTTCGATCCGGTACCAATGCCGAGCAAAGCCCAGATCCTCCAGTATAATGCACAGGCACTAGACCTCTCATCAGAGGAAACAGAACAGAGTGACCCCACCCCGCCGTCCTCGGAGAAATGGGCGCGTCATCTGGGCATCGATACCAGTTATGACTTGCCGGTCGAGTATGAAGAGGAACGCGCGCGGCGTCACTCGGACAAGAAGCTCCAGAGCCTGCACTATTCGGATCCACTAGAAGCACGGCTCAAGAAACTCCGGGCGAACGCCAGGCTGGCGATCGAGGAGACCGGGACCAATTTCCTGCATCTGGCGCTTGGGTTTCTCGAATGGAGCGATCCAAAGCAGTCGGACAAGGCCTGGCAGGCACCTCTGATCCTGATTCCTGCAGAACTTGTCCGCGAACGCGAACGCTCAGGCAAGTACCGGTTTCGCCTTTCGTGGACCGGCGAAGACCTGCAACCCAACCTGTCCCTCCAGAAGAAACTCAATGACGATTTCGGCATCGAGCTGCCCGAATTCGAAGAAGGCGAACAGCCCGAGGCCTACTTCCGGAAGATCCAGGACCGGATCAACGACCATCCGGGCTGGGGGGTCAGCCGTTACGCCACATTGTCCCTTTTCCAGTTCGGCAAGATCCTGTTGTACAAGGATCTCGATCCGGAAATCTGGCCGGATGGCCACCATATCCTGGCAAACCCGCTGGTTCGCAGCTTGGTCCTTGGCTACGATGGTGGCGATTTTGGTGGCGAGAAGCGCCCGGAACCGGACCCGGCGGAAATCGACCTGACCCTGGAACTGATCGACCGGGCGGACTCAAGCCAGGCCGGCGCCCTCATTCATGCCCTGTCCGGCAAGAGCATGGTCGTTCAGGGTCCACCCGGCACGGGCAAGTCCCAAACCATCACCAACCTGATCGCCGCCGCCCTGGCGCGCGGCAAGAAGGTGCTGTTCGTATCTGAAAAACTTGCCGCCCTCGAGGTTGTACGGCGACGGCTCGAAGAAGCCGAACTGGGTGATTTCGTACTGGAGTTGCACAGCCACAAGACCCGCAAGCTGGCGCTCTTGGAAGACCTGAAACGCCGTGCGGAACGCAACTACCCTGCTCCCCAAAAATTGACGCGTGAACGCGACCGGCTGGTCGGCTTGAGGGCAGACATCGAGCAATATGTTCACGCGGTAGGCGACAGTGTCGGTGAATTCGGCTGGCCGGTCTCCGACGTCCTCTTTGAAGCCGGACGCCAGATGCTGCGAAAATCAGAACAGGACATTCCCGACTTTCCCTCAACCTTCCTGACCTGCGAATCCGCCACGGAAGCCGACCGTCATCGTGCCCACCTCGACATTGATGAGTTCCTGAGAGTCCTCGGCGTTGCCGCAAGGGGACAAAGCCCGGCGGCCCATCCGTGGGCCGGCATATCGTCGGAAAAGATTCTGGGCGCGCTCGATGAAAACAAGGTCGTCGACGCCGGCAAGGCGTGGGAAGCCCGTCTGGGCGACCTCAACGTTGCCTGCAAGGCGGCCCTCGCGGCTCTCGGCCGCACCGAGCCGCCCGGCGATTCTGATCTGGACGATTTGCAGCGCATAGTCGAGGCGCGGGGCCGGATAGAATCTCTTCGGGACAATTTCGAACCGGCCACGTCCCTCGCCGAACGGGTAACAAGCGGATTGGGACTGCGCATTGAAGATCCGGCGTCTTCCGTTCTGATCACTGGCAAAGTTGCCCAGGCTATCGCAACGGTACCCGACGAGATCGGCGCCCTGAACCGGGACTTTGCCGAGCAGGACAATGCCAGATCACTGACCGAACAGTCGATGACCGAATACAGGCAAATAGAGGAAGAAATTGCGGATCTGGAGGGCGAACTCCGGTTTTCAGAAGCCGAGACGATCGGTTCGGCACGGCTGGCAGAAGATGCCACCAAGCTGGAGTCTGCCGGGTTCTTTGCCCGGTTTTTCAGCACGTTCAAGACGGCAAGGACGACATTCACCGCACTCTCGAAGGGCACGAACTTCGATCGCCTGAGGGCCGCTCAGACCCTGAAGAGTGCCGTCAAGACGATAGAGCGAAAACAGGCTTTCTGTGCAAACCTTGTCATGGCAAAAGTCGCCAACGGGTCCTACGAACAGGCGTCGGCAGATCTCGGCAATACAGCCAGGCTGATCGACTGGCTGGAGACGATCCGGGGCACGTTCGGCTCCGGGTTTTCAGACCTCGGCCATGTGGGCAAGGCATTGTACCGGCTGCCGGCGGCAGAGCTGCGTGATCTGCAGAAATTGCTTTCAGACGACGCTTCTCTCAATTCTGTCGCCACATGTCTGGAAGAGGCCGGGTGCGATATCCGGCTGGAAGGCACAGCCGGATCGGATCCCATGACCAGCGCCGTGGCGGTGATGGTTCCGGAACCCTATGTCGAAATCATCGCCTCTTCGCCGGACACCCAACTCACGGCAATCTTCAAGGCCGCGGTTGATGCTTTGGAAAAATCGTCGTTGGAGAGCGAAACGCGTTCAGCGTTCGAAGATCTAACTGGGCTGAACCGCGACCAGTCGCATTTCGCCACCGGCCCCTATGAAGACCGAAGCCTGGCCTTGAGCGAAGCGCTGGCCCAAGCCGATCGGCTGACCGAGTGGCTGGAACTCGACCGCGCCGTCAGGGCAACCCGGGACGCCGATTTCAATCAACTCATCGACGCGGTGTTTACCGGTTCCCTGAAACCGGACCAGGCAAAGACCGCCTACGATCACGCCTTGTTCGACGGGCTTGCCCGTCTGGCGGTGGAAAAACATCCGATCCTCAAACAAATCAATGTCGGAACCCAGGACGAATTGCGCGCCCGATACCGCGACCTCGATGCACAGATCATGGATCTCCAGGCAAGACAGATCGCTTCCGTGCTGGGAGACGCGGAGATTCCCGACGGCAATCAAAGCCCCCGGGTCCGGGAACTCACCGAGATGAATCTTATTCGCCACGAGATGGGCAAGAAACGCGCGCACCTGCCCATCCGCAGGCTGCTGGAACGTTCCGGCCGCGCACTTCTCGAACTCAAACCCTGTTTCATGATGGGGCCCCTGTCGGTTGCCCAATACCTGCGGCCAGGCGAAGTTGAGTTCGACCTGCTGATTTTCGACGAGGCGTCCCAGCTGAAGCCGGAAGAGGCGATCGGGGCTCTTGCCCGGGCCCGGCAGGTGATCGTGGTCGGCGACTCCAATCAGCTGCCGCCCACGTCGTTCTTCGACAAGATCGGTTCCGCCGATGACGACGAGGACGCGTTCGTGGCCGAGTCCCCGAGCATCCTGGATGTCGCCGAAAAGCAATTGCCCAAGGAAATGCTGCGCTGGCACTACCGCTCACAGCATCCCGATCTCATACGGTTCTCCAACGAGCGTTTCTACGACGGCCGCATGGTCCTGTTCCCAAGCCCCAGGCGCCATGACGAGCGGTTGGGCGTTTCTTTCCATTTCGTGCCCGACACAAACTACGCATCGGGCCGCAACGAGGTCGAGGCCGAAGCGGTTGCGCGCGAAGTTGTGAAACATTTGCGCGAACGGCCCCAGGAGTCGATCGGCGTGGTCGCCATGAACTCCGAACAGCGTGACCTGCTCGACCTGAAGATCGACGAAATCCTGCGCGACGACATCGAGCTGCGTGAACGCGCCGAAGACCTGTCGAACCGAAACGAGCCCTTCTTCGTCAAGAACCTGGAAAACGTTCAGGGCGACGAACGCGATGTCATCGTCATATCCATGACCTATGGACCGGGCCAGGACTCAGGGCGCGTCATGCAGCGCTTCGGACCGATAAACTCCGACGATGGATGGCGCCGCCTCAACGTGCTTTTTTCGCGTTCCAAGCGCCGCATGGTCGTCTTCTCCTCGATGAAGGAAGGCGACATCAAGCTCACCGAAACCACCAAGCGTGGTGTCCGCGAGCTCCGGAATTTTCTGCGCTTTGCCGAGTCCGGCATGATCGATGGCACAGCGGAGAAAACCGGCCGACATCCCGACAGCGACTTCGAGATCGCTGTTATGGAAAGCCTGAAGAAGGCCGGTTTCCAGTGCGAACCACAGGTTGGCGCTATGGGCTTCTTCGTCGATGTCGGCGTAGTCGACCCTGACGACGCCTCCAGTTTTGTCATCGGCGTCGAGTGCGACGGCGCCACCTATCACAGCTCCCGCAGTGCCCGCGACCGGGATCGCCTGCGCCAGGAAGTGCTTGAGAACATGGGCTGGGCGATCGAGCGTGTGTGGTCGACCGACTGGTTTCGGGACCCCGAGCGCGAGCTCGCCCGCGTCGTCGACGTGATCAATTCCCAGATAGAATTCGCCCGCGTCAAACGCGAAAAGGATGCCACACGCCGGGCCCAGGAGGCCGATCAACCTTCGCAGGTTCTGGTGGCTGAACTCATCGAAACCGACCAACAGGACGCCGACGACGTCATCACCCTGACGTTCGAAGAGCATGACGCCCCGATCGAGTTGCCGGACCTGTCCGCACCAGCGCCCCAGGCCATCGAGAACAGCACACCGGATGCAAAGCGCCTGCCGGACTACGGTCTCAGCGTCGAGGACGCCCGTCGGGAACTGATCGACCTCAGAGACGAAATCGCCCCTGAAATCCCCGAAGCCGAACTGGCCAACGGCCTTCTGCGCCGGGCCATGATCAGCGAACTCCTGGCAAAACGTCCCCTCGACGAAGACGAATTCCGCCTGTACGTCCGGCAATCGTTGCGTGAGGACACCGCCCCGGGGCAACTGGCGAAGTACGGGGCTAGAGTGTTTGAGATTCTGGACCGGATCCGGAGCTAGTAGTCAAATCCCCGCGTGGCTCGGAAACGACCGGAACTGAAACGGTACGCGGCCTTCGATGCGGTCGCGGCTGGGCGTCAGGCCGAAGCGTTTCTTGTAGGTCCTGGTAAACTGAGGGGCGTTTGAGAACCCGCAAGCCATGGCGACACTCAGGATCGGCAATTCTGTTTGCGTGATCAGGCCGCGGGCGCGGTCGAGGCGAATGTCCACGTAATACCGCACCGGCGAGACGCCCGTGTGGGCATGAAACAGACGCTCGAGTTGGCGCTGCGAAAGTCCGACCCTATCGGCAATGTCCACAATGCTCATGGGCTGTTCCAACGCACGTTCCATCGCGATGATCGCATCGCGCAGTTTACCCGGCACGGAATAGCCAACCGGTTCACGGGTCGCAGGCAACTGGCCTTCGTCCCCCCGGCGCAGCCGTTCGTGAAAGATGTACCGGCCGGCACCGTTGGCAAGCTCAAGCCCCTGTTGCAGCCTGATGATCTCGAGCGCCAGATCGGCGCTCGCCAGCCCGCCACAGCATGTCAGCCGACCCCGGTCCATCACGAACAGGTCTTCTCCCATTTCGATATCGGGAAAGACTTCGCGGAAAGCGGCGATGTGTTCATAGTGAACCGCGGCCCGCCGCCCCTCCAGCACCCCGGCATAGGCCAATACGAAGGCGCCCGTATCCAGCCCGCCAAGCGCTGCATTGTTGCGGGCGCAGTTCCTCAACCAGCCCAGAACCGGGCTTCGGGCAAAGCGCTCCGGTCCCCAGCTTGAATTGACGACAACCAGGTCAAACCGGTCGCCGGCATCCGATGTGTTGTCCAAACCGCTGACTTGCAGACCATTGCTTGCCGTGACTGTTTCTCCGTCGACGCCTGCGAAGCTCCATCGGTAAAGCGTCTGGCTTCGCAGGTAATTGGCCGACCGGAACGGATCGAGAAAGGCCTGAAGCGCCATGGCGTTGAAACCATCGAGCAACAGGACCCCGATCGAAAATGAAGAACTGTTCTGCGGTGTGTTCGTTACGGTTTTGGCGTCGATCTGTGTCATTTGTCGATAAAAGAGAATTGCATGACGAAAAAAGTCAATTGTTATGTAAGGAGTGACGATAGACTTCGGGTCTGTTGATCATGCGGAGAGATCCAGTTCCCATCACGTTCACGACACAGAGGACGGCCATGAACACACATCCAGATTCAAGGGACTTTGCCCGCATTCGAGGCGGATATCATGCAAATCCCGCCAAATCCTATTCACTGAACGCCGAAACCTACGTAGAGAAGGAATGGGCCGACCTTGAGCGCGACGCTATTTTCCGGCGGCATTGGCTCTGGGTCTGTCACGTGGAAAAGCTGCGCGAACCGGGCGCCTACCTCACCATCGACGTTGCCGGTCAGCCGATCTGCATTGTACGCGATCAGGACGGAACCTTGAGGGCGTTCTACAACGTCTGCAAGCACCGTGCCCACGAGCTCCTCAAAGGAGAGGGCCAGACGACCAAGATCATGTGCCCTTATCATGCCTGGACCTACGATCTGACAGGTCAATTGCGGCGCGCGCCAGAAACCGAAAACCTTGTCGATTTCGACGTCCAGGATATCTGTCTCGATCAGGTTCAGGTCGAAGAATTCTGCGGCTTCATCTATGTCAATCTTGATCCAAAGGCAGAAGCCCTGGCCGTGCAGTCAGGCGATCTGGCGAAGGAAATCATGTACTGGGCGCCGGACGTGGCGGACCTGACGTTTGGCCATCGCCTGACCTACGACATCAAGGCAAACTGGAAGAATGTCGTCGACAATTTTCTGGAGTGCTACCACTGCCCCGTCGCTCACAAGGACTTCTGCACCCTGGTCGACATGGATACCTACAAGGTGACGACCCATGGCATCTATTCGAGCCATATGGCCGATGCCGGACAGTCCTCCAACTCCGCCTACTCGGTTGCTAACGCCACTGTGAAAACCCACGCCGTGTGGTGGCTGTGGCCAACCACCTGCCTGATGCGCTTTCCCGGCCGCAGCAGCATGATTGTCATGAACATCGTGCCCGCAGGACCCGACCGGACGCTGGAGACCTATGACTTCTACCTCGAAACCCCCGAACCCAATGCCGACGAACTCGATGCCATCCGGTATGTGGATGACGTTCTCCAGTCGGAAGACATCGGGCTGGTGGAAAGCGTGCAGCGCGGCATGAACACCCCGGCCTTCAACCAGGGTCGCATCGTTCACGATCCCAACGGATCGGGAAAGTCGGAGCACGCGGTCCATCACTTCCACGGGCTGGTGCTGGATGCCTATCAACGTGCGGAAGCCCGGTAATGGGCGCACTTGAAGGAAAAACCGCGTTCGTGACCGGCGGTACCGGCGGCATCGGGACGGCGATCTCGCAGCGATTTGTGGCCGAAGGGGCCCAAGTTATTGCCGCCGATCTCACCGACAATGCAGGTCCGGGCCAGTTCCACGCCTACGACGTGACGGATGAGGCCTGTGTCAAGGGCACGTTCGACGATCTTGCCAACACGTGGGACAAGCTCGACATTCTGGTCAATGCCGCAGGCATCGAGATCGAGAAAACAATCGAGGAAACAAGTTTGGAGGAATGGAACCGGATCTTTGCTATCAATGTGACAGGCATGTTCCTGACCTCCAAGCATGCGCTCCCCCTGCTCCGAAAGTCCGCCGGAGCCAGCATCATCAATTTCGGATCCTATGACGGTTACATCGCGGACCCAGGGCTTGCCGCCTACTGTGCCACCAAGGGCGCGGTCCATGCCCTGACCCGGGCGATGGCCTGCGATCACGGGCCGGAGGGCATTCGCGTCAACGCCGTCTGCCCAGGCTATGTGGATACACCCATGTTGCAGAGTTTTTTCAAGGACAGCGGCAACATTGATTCGCTGAAGAAGGCCGTACGCGACGTCCACCCGACCCGCACCTACGGCCAACCGGAAGACGTCGCCAATCTGGTCAACTGGCTGGCCTCCGACGAGGCCCGCTATGCTTCGGGCCAGCTCTGGATCATCGACGGCGGTCTGACCGCACAAGTCCAGCAGATGAGGCTTTAGACATGGCCAGGCTCTCGGGAAAATCCGCCCTCGTGACCGGCGGTCGGCAAGGGATCGGACGCGCAATCGTGAACGCATTCCTCGCAGAAGGCGCCAGCGTTTTCACCTGCGGCCGGGGCGAACGGCCAGCTGGTCTCGACGATGCGGTCGGCTGGCAGCAAACCGACGTCGCAAACTCTGCCGATGTGGAACTCCTGAAAGCCGAGATCGCCGACCGGTTCGGCGACCTTGCCATCCTGGTCAACAATGCCGGTGTCCAGATCGAGAAGACGATTGTCGAGACGACTGATGAGGACTGGGACATCCTCATGGGCGCCAATGCCAAAGGCGTGTTCAACGTCTGCAGGGCTTTCATCCCGGTCATGGCGGAGCATGGATCGATCATCAACATCGGGTCGATCTCCGGCAATACGGCAGATCCGGGCCTGGCGCTTTACAATGCCTCGAAGGCGTTCGTCCATGGCCTGACCCGCTCGGTCGCCGTCGACCATGGCCCCCGCATACGCTGCAACGCCATCTGCCCGGGCTGGATCATGACCGGCATGGCCGACGCTGCCTTCGATCTGGCCCGCGATCCCACTGCTGCCAAGCGTGACGCTCTTGCCCGTCATCCCGCGGGCCGCTTTGGCGCGCCGGAAGACATCGCCCACCTCGCCGTCTGGCTTGCTTCCGACGACGCAGGCTTTGCCACAGGTCAGTGTTACACAATGGATGGCGGCATGACCGCCGCTTCACCGCTTAATCCGGGGTTGTTCTGATGGAAAAGATTGAACGGACAGCCGTGCTCGGTGCCGGCGTCATTGGTGCAAGCTGGACTGCTTTGTTTGCCGCCGCCGGTCTCGAGGTCGACATCTTCGATCCCTCATCGTCCGCCGAGAAGGATGTAAACGACTACGTGGAACGGGCTTGGCCAACGCTCGAACAACTGGGACTGGCCAAATCCGGACGTCAGGGGGCAATGCGTTTCCATGAGTCCCCCGCCAGCGCCGTCCGCGACGTGCAATTTGTCCAGGAAAACGTGCCGGAGCGTCTGGACATCAAACACGATCTGTTCCGCCAGATCGAGCCTCATCTTCAGCCTCGGTGCATCGTGTCGTCGTCCGCGTCAGGTCTGATGGTCAGTGAAATGCAGACCGGCTGGCAGGACCCGTCACGCTTCATCCTGGGCCATCCTTTCAACCCGCCCCACCTGATCCCTCTGGTGGAACTCCTCGGCAACGGGAAAACCACCGACGGCGTGCTGGAAGCTGCAGAAGATTTTTACGAAAGCATCGGCAAGGTCACGATCAGGGTGGAACATGAAGTACCCGGCCACATTGCCAATCGCCTGCAGGCAGCCCTGTGGCGCGAGGCCATTCATCTGGTTGAAGAAGGCGTAGGCTCTGTCGAAGATGTCGACAAGGCCGTCTGGGCCGGACCCGGCCTTCGCTGGGCGGCCATGGGACCCCACATGCTGTTTCATCTGGCTGCGGGCCCTGGCGGGCTAGGAGAGTTCTGCAACCGGTATCGCGCAAGCTTTGACCGGTGGTGGGACGATCTGGGTCAGCCAGAACTGACCCCGGAATTGTCCGAGCTGTTGTTGTCCGGAGTCCAAGAGGAAGCAGACCGCAAGAACGTTGTTGATCTGTCCGCCGACAGGGACAGACTTATCGTGGCAATGCTCAAGGCAACCATGCATCAGCGAACATCGTGAGACTGTGCCAGCCGGCAGCAACGTCACCAGGAGTCGAACCGTTTGCGCAGGCCGATGGTGACGATGTTCGAACCGCTGGAAACGCCATTGAACAGGCCGAACACCCCAGACCGGTGGTGCAGTCTTAGAACGAGTTCAAGATTCTTGTCATCAGGGTCGGCAAAGGTTACTTCCGGTGCGAAAAAGTGCAGGAGCTTGGCGCCACCATCCCTCTTGGCACGCTCGAACGGCGAAACCCTCGTGGCGTAATTGAGGCCGGTGCTTGCAGCGACTGTCGTATAGACCGTGTCATTCCAGAAGAAACCGTCGTAGCGCGTGTATAGCGCGCCCCAGATCTCACCAGTTTTTTCATTGCCGAATCGATACCCGGCACCGCCCTCCAGTTCGAAAGACACATCTTCGCCCCAGGTCCACATCCGTTTGGACAGCGACAGGCTCAGCCAAGGCGTGTCCTCGTCCACTTCCGCATCCCACGGCGTGAACAACAGCCGGCTGAATTTGTTCTCACTGACCAGGCCGCCATAAACGGTCACCGCCCAGTCGCCTCCGCGGTCCTTGACCGGCTCAACGACAAGACTTTCATCGATCGGGAAAGATGTTTCAGGTGGCAGATCGGACGCGTGCAGGACCTCGCTGCCAAAGGCAAACACCAGAAACCCCGAAATCAATCCGTACAGAACCCGCGTCATCGAACCAACATTTCCTTTCGACTGCCAATTTCCCTAAATTGACAAGCCTTCTGTTTGTCCGCGTTTAAGGTAAAGACTTGGTATATTTCGAGCGCGAAGTGAGCTTCGGACACGTCTAATCGTCGACATAAAAGTCACGTTCTCGACTGGATCACGCAAAAAAGTCATTTTGTGACCAAAAATCCGGAACTTTGTGGGCGGCGCTTCTTTTGTTTTGGCAGTCAGTTCCCATATAGATCTGATCAGGGCACGGCTGTGGTGGCCGAAAGGGCTGAGTTTGTGAGGGCCCCCTTCCTTTGCGAAGGGGAATCAAGCGCAGTGCGCCTTGCCGCAAGACATTAGAAAACGGATACGGTGCATGGTCTATCTCGGCCTCCTTGGAGGGTTTGTCATCCTGCTCTTCAGCGGTGACCTTCTCGTCAGAGGGGCGGTTGCACTTGCAGTTCGACTGGGTATTCCTGCTTTGGTCATTGGCCTGACGGTGGTTGCTTTCGGCACCTCAGCCCCGGAATTGGTGGTTTCAGTCCGTGCGGCGGTCGCCGGTCTTCCAGGCATCTCGATCGGCAACGTCGTCGGCAGCAATATCGCCAATGTTCTTCTCGTCCTGGGATTGCCCGCTCTCATCGCGCCTACGTATTGCAATCAGCCCTATGTCGGGCGCAACACGCTGTATGTTCTGGGCGCAAGCCTGATTTTCATCGCCCTGTGTTTCATGGGCCCGCTTCACATCTGGCACGGTGTCATCCTGTTTGGTCTGATCGTGTTGTTCCTCATCGAATCGGGACGTCGTGTCGGCTCGGGAAGTGACAAGGGTCTCGACAACGAAGCAGGAGAAGAAAGCATTGAAGATATCGACGGCGTCGCTGGTCTGCCCCATTCAAATCTTGTGATCGCGGGCTTCATGGCCGCAGGCCTGATCGGACTGCCGCTGGGTGCCCATCTGATTGTCGATAATGGCACAGGCATCGCCATGAGCTTTGGTGTGTCAGAGGCGGCTATAGGCTTGACAGTGATAGCCCTGGGTACCTCTCTGCCAGAACTGGCGACAACGCTTGCGGCTGCCCTGCGGGGCCACTGCGGTCTGGCCGTCGGCAACGTGCTGGGCAGTAATCTGTTCAACATGCTGGCGATAATGGGTGTGACGTCCATGCTCGCCCCGGTGCCGATCCCGGAAGAATTCCTGCGCTATGACTTGTGGATTATGTTGGGCGCCTCAGCCATCATCATTCCGTTCGCCCTGAAAGGTGGCGCCATAACGAGAGTGCCGGCAACCGGGTTCCTTGTGGCCTATGTGGCCTATATCTACTCCGTGTTCTCTCCTCAAATCGATGCCGTCGCAGCTGCCGCAAACTAAGGTCTGTTGAGGTCTTCCATGCAGAGTTCGGGAGTTGCCCAAGACAAAACAGTCCTGGTAACCGGCGCCGCAATCCGGATCGGCCGGGCCGTTGCTCTGGATATGGCCGCAAAGGGCTGGCGTGTCGTTGTCCATTGCAACAATTCAGGCGCCCAGGCCCGTGAACTGGCAGAGCACATTTGCAGCACCGGCGGTCAGGCCCTCGCCATCGAAGCGGATCTGAGTGAACCCGATGCCGCCGGGGAAATCTTCAAGGCCTGCAGTTCATGGCACGGCACGATTACCTGCCTGATAAACAATGCGTCCGTTTTTGAAAACGACGACCTGACATCCCTCACGGCAATGGGCTGGGACGAGCACCTCAACGTCAATCTTCGTGCCCCGGTCCTTCTGGCGCAGGCTTTCGCGGCCCAATGCCCCGCAGAAAGTGACGGGGTCATCATCAACATGATCGATCAGCGCGCCTGGCGCCTGACACCGCATTTCTTTTCCTACACGATCAGCAAGTCTGCCTTGTGGACCGCCACTCAGACCATGGCGCAGGCGCTTGCCCCCCACATTCGCGTGAACGGCATCGGCCTGGGCCCCACCATGGCAAACAAACGCCAGTCGGCGGAGGATTTCGAGCGCCAGGCAAAAGCCGTGCCCCTCGGCCATGGCCCGTCGGCCGACGAGATCTGTGAGGCTGTTCAGTTCATTCTGTCTTCCAGGTCACTCACCGGTCAGATGATCGCCCTGGACGGCGGCCAGCATCTGGCCTGGCAAACCCCCGATGTTGTCGCGACACGGGAATGGTCGTTTTTGGCGGCGTGTGTATCGTATTTCAGCGGCAGCAAACTTCTGCCTTGAGGCACGATAAGACCAGATGGGGAAAAGTTGGTCCCCAAAACTTGCGAGGCAAGTGACATGAATCAGACCCTGCAACCAGGACTGCCCAGAATAGCCGACGCCCTGCGCGCGATCCGTCATGTTTTTGTCCGGGATCTCGAAGTCGATGCGGTCATCGGCGTCTACGAACATGAAAAGCAGGCCACCCAGAAGGTCATCGTCAATGTTGATCTGACCGTCAGTGAGGCCGGACAGACCCATGAGGACAATCTTGCCGGGGTCGTGTGCTACGAGGAAGTCGTCAACCGGGTCAAGGCCATCGTCGCGGACGGTCATGTCAACTTGGTCGAGACCATGGCCGAGAAGATCGCCGCGGAATGTCTGGAAGACCCCCGGGTTCTGTCCGCCCGCATCCGGATCGAAAAACCGGATGCCTTCCCCGATGCGCGCAGCGTCGGCGTGGAAATCGAGAGAACCCAACCGGCGGGCTGAGTTTCTTGTTTTCGTCAGAGTTCAGAGTTTCTCAAACGGCGTTCAATAATTGCCCAATCGGTTGCAGGCACAACACTGCATGTTTCGTGAACATCCTTGGTCCATGAGTATATGGCCAGGAACGGCTGGTCGTAGACCCTGGTTGCATGAATGGCGTGGGAGGCATTCCACACAACCGAACCAGCATCAAAATCGCGCCACTGACCTTGATTGAACCGCCAGCCGCTGGGACCGGTCAGAGTGATATAAAGCTCAGGGGCGCGATGATTGTGATCCCGGTAGAGCACGCGAGGCGTTAGAAGAAACAGGCCCAGAGTGAAATCTTCTGCTGGAAACACGCCCGTGTCGGGCCCAATGAGTTCGCAGTGCATGTTGCCGTGCCTGTACCCGTCACCGACATCTTCGTCACGCGGGTAGAAAATGCCCCGGTCCACCCGCCAATGAAGGTGATCTTTTGCCGCTTCAAGCGCAGAGGCCACCTGCCTGAGTTCACCATCAGGTATGATCTGAATGGCATGGTCGAGGACATCCTTGTGAACGATCTGTTGAGACCCTCTATAAATAGTGCTTTCGCATGTCAATAAAGTTCGATTGAGGCGATCCAAGACCTCTCCGATGCCATGGTCCCGCGCAACACGAGCCTCCATATGCAATTTGATCTGTTTGAAGAGATTCACGATCAAGGACATCTCTGCCACGGGTAACGCCTTATCTTGCCGGCGCAATTCGAACAGACTGCACCAGAATTGAACCGCAATAATCCGCCACGTTCACAGGAGAAAAGAACCGGCGGCAACGCGCCACCGGTACTTCGTCCTGTCTGATGTGTCTAGCCGGACCTGCCTGGACTAAGAAAACCACCACCGCTCGGCGCTCTTGCAGCCGTCAAGCGTCCAGTTGCCGGCAACCTTCTCGGGATGCATGACATTGTCGCGAAGCCCGTGGAGGTAATTTGTGAAGCCCCAGACAACGATGCCACCATCTTCATGCAACAGGCGCTGGCACTCCCAGTACATATCCTTGCGTTTTGCTGTATCAAGCTCGCTACGCGCGGCAACCACAAGTTCATTGAAACGATC